>JBDHWI010000017.1:0-40575 GCA_039810125.1 Thermoflexales bacterium
GCTGGGTAGTCGGCCCTCAACGCTCTCCATCCGAATACACGGCTCAAGCGCTACACGCCGGCCCTGCCCTGACAGGCTGCCAGCACAATCTCGGTCGGCGCCAACATCAGCCCCTGCCCTCCATCCTGAGGTTCGACAACGGTGACGCCCCACGCGGCAAGGGTGTTGATCGACTGACGAACAATGGGATGCGCAAATAATGGCTCATTCAGCGAAAGCGCGATGATCACCGGCTGACCAAGTCCGATCATCTCGGCAGTGATGGAGAGCGCGAGATTGTCTGCGATGCCGGCGGCGAGTTTGTTCAGCGAGTTGAAATTGCAAGGCGCAAACAGCACCGGCCCGGGTGTTGGGCGCGGCGCAATTCGCGCATCGAAGTAGCTTTCAATGACGTGGTTGCCGGGGATGCGTGCGAGATCGCGCGGACTGATCACACGCCAGGCATTCTCCGTCGGCACGGTCAACACGCGCTCATATCGTTCGCTCAAGGCTGCCACAAAATCGCCGGCGCGATGCGCAGTTGCCGCGCCGCTTATCATCAGATAGATGGTGTTTTGCATCGCAAAGATTGTAGTAGACGAGGTCTACACAAGCTGGCGCGTCGCCAATCTTGACGAGAGGGTTGGCTCACTCAAAAATCCCCCTGCTCCGGCGCCTCATCCAATCGCTACTGCGGATTGCGCTTGATCACAACCAGCGTTTGATCGTCGAAGGTGGGTTCACTGCCGGCGAAGTCACACACCGCCTTTTGTAATGCCGCGACAATGCCTGGCGCATCAAGGTGGCTCGCCTCCTTCAGCGCCTGTTGCAAGCGCGCCATGCCAAACTCTTCGTAGGCGCTGTTCAACGCATCGGTGAAGCCGTCAGTGTAGAGCAACAACACGTCGCCGGCTTGCAACATGATTTCATGCGAATCGACGACGACTTGGTCAACAATGCCGAGCGCCATGCCGCGCGACCTGCACACCAGCACCTCATCGTTCGTGCACAACAGCGGCGGATTGTGGCCGGCATTGCTGTAGGTCACACGCCCTGTGCGCGCTTCCCAACGCGCATACAGCATCGTCACAAACAGATCGGACGCCGAATCGGATTGAATCAAGTGGTTCACGCGCATCAGCGCCTTCGCCGGCGCGCGACCACTGATTGCCACCGCGCGCATCAGCGTGCGCGACATCACCATGAACAGCGCCGCCGGCACGCCTTTGTCGGCCACATCGGCGATTACGATGCCCCAATCGTCCGGCTCAATCTGGATAAAGTCGTAGAAGTCGCCGCCAACCTGCCGAGCCGCCTGCCAGCCGCCTGCGATGCTCCAGCCCTCGACCGCCGGCGTTTCCTTTGGCAGGAAGCTGGTTTGAATCTCGCGCGCAAAGGTCAATTCCTGCTCAAGCTGGTTGCGCTCCAGCGACGCCTGATACAGACGCGCATCTTCCACTGCAATCGCCACCTGCTGCGCCAGCACCTCGAGGTAGCGCGCTTCATCATCGCTGAACGCGCGCTCACGATTGCTCTGCAAATCGAGCGCCCCGATCACGCGATCGCCTATCTTCAGCGGCAACGCTGCCTCGCTCAATGTATCCGGCATCGTCGGCTCAAACAAAAAACGCGTGTCGACGCGCGTGTCGCCGACGGTGATCTGCCGGCCTTCGGCAATGGCCGTGCCGACCAGCCCAACCCCCATCTGTCGCCGCTTGCCCACCAGACCTTCAGCACTTGCAGCAACGCATTCGATCTGCGCAATCTCATCGACCAGAAAGATGCCGACAAAGTAATAATCGAATGTCGATTGGATGGCCTGAATCAATTTTGGCAGCAGCGTCGAAAGGTCAAAGAGCGATGCCGTCGACCGAGACACTTCGCTGACCAATTCCATCTGTGTAGCGCGGGTTCGCTCGCGTTGCAGGGCGCGCGCATTTTGAATGGCGGCGGCGGCCTGATTGGCAATGATGCTCAGGATGCGCAAATGCGTGTCGGTGTAGGCGCTCACCCGCTCGCTCTGGATGGCAATCGCGCCGATCACCGCTTCGCTAGTCGTCATCGGCACAAACACCGCGCTGCGCGGCGGGTTGTTGCTCACATAGCGCGGCCGCGCCGGCAGGCGATCGACCTCAGTTTGAAAATCATGCACGATGAGCGGCTGGCGCGTGTCGCGCACCCAGCCAACGATGCCGCCAGTCCCGCTCAGATCGAATTGCGCTGTCGGCTGCTGCACGCCATGACCATAGCGCAGCTTGATCAGATACTGGTTATCCTCGAACAACCCCAACTGAAAGTTACTCACATCGACCAGCCTGGCAGCCTGATCGTAGACGAGGTGACACAGCGCTTCCTCGTCCAACTTGGCTGAGGCAATAGCGCTCACGGCATTGCTCAGCGCCTGCAATTCGGCCAGTCGTGTTTGCAATTCGCGCCGGCTCTCGCTTCTGCGCTTCAGGTTGAGCAACAGCACTGCAATCACGATTGCCAACAGCAACAGGGCAATCACGAGTGCGACTTCAACCGAGACCAGCGAATCCAGGCGCATTGCTTGGAGAATACCAGAAGTCCAATCCATTTTGTTCGAGGTCATTCGCCCCAACCTGCAGAGATGGGCGACGCAGGCGCTGCCAGTTCCCAGATTAGGCGCGCATTCAGCAACCACCAAGCAAGCGTCGGCAACAACTTATAATCTTTGCGATGAAAGGGGCGCGGATCATGGCTCTGCTCGCGTTGGCGCTTGTCAGCGTGATCGCGCTCGTTCAGCCTGCCCAGGCCACGCCGGCAAAACAAGCCAACATCCGCGTCACCATGACGGTGGATGCCGGCTTTAACTCCTACTTCAAAGACCACGCGTGGATCCCCTTGCGCATCACGCTCGTCAACGCTGGCGACCCCATCGACGGCAACGTCGTGCTGCACGATAAACGCTTCACCATTGTGCAGCGCTTCATGCAATCGGTCTCGTTGGGACGCGGCGCACGCCGCACGGTGACGCTATTCGCGCCGGCGCAAACCGACACCTTTGATGTGCAACTTGTCTCAGGCGGGGCCGTGATCGCATCGGTGACGCCGCTGATGCGCCAACTAGGGCCGGGTGACCGGCTGGCGCTGATCGCCGGCGACCCACCAGACGCCTTCAACTTCATCGGCGACGTGCGCAGCGCAAATGGCAGCACCACCGCTCTGGCGCTGCTGCGCCTCGATCAATTTCCCGATCACACCGCTGCGCTCGACGCCGCCGATGTGATCGTGTTGAGCGGAGTGGACACCACCCAGCTGACGCAGGCGCAGCGCGATGCAATCAGCGAATGGGTGGCCGGCGGTGGGCATCTCATCGTCGCCGGCGGACCCAACGCGCAGGTGACCTTCGGTGGCTTTGCCGATGTGCTGCCCAGCCGTGCCGGCGTCGCGCTCGTCAACACCAACGCTGAATCGCTTGGCACGCTGGCATCGCCGGCGTCGCTCATCCGGCTTTCACCCGTTCCCACACAGACCATCGCCGTATCGCGCCTGCAGTTGGACGCGCCCGGCGCGCGCGCGCTGGCCGGCTCGCCAGAGACGCCGTTGATCGTGCGGCGCGATCTGGGGCGCGGCATGATTGACCAGCTTGCCTTCGACCCATCGCTTGCGCCGCTGCGCGATTGGGACGGTCGCGCAGCGCTGTTTACCGCGCTGTTCAATGGCCGCACCGGCAAGGCGAACGACATCGGCGCAGAGACGGATGCCGAAGACGCGCAATTTGCCGCCAGCGCGCTGGAAGCCGCAGCGCCGCCATCGGCCTTCGTCGTCGCCGGCTTCTTCGCGCTGTATGTGCTGGTGATCGGGCCGCTGAACTTTCTGATCCTGCGCCACCTGAAACGGCAGGCTTGGGCCTGGCTGAGCATTCCGGCCATCGTAATGGTCTTTACTTTGCTGGGCGTGCTGACTGGCTTTCGCCTGCGCGGCAACAACCCGCAAGTGCATCGCCTGAGCGTCACGCTGGGTGATGCGGCCGGCGGCAGCGCGCGCACCTATGGCATCTTCGGTCTGTTCTCGCCGCGCCGCGCAAATGTCGACTTCGCCATCAACCACGCGCTGCCGCAGGTGATGTCCGAGTTGCCTGCTCCGGAACAGTCCCAATTCAGCGTGGATGTCGATTTCGGCGATCCGACGCGCATCCAGCAGATGCCGTTGACCAACACCGACGTGCGCACCATTTACGCGCGCGCCGGCGGTTCACTGCAACCACTTGTGGCGAACCTGTCGTATATACCGGGCAGCGCAAACAGCGATGCTGTCATCGCTGGCAACGTGCGCAACAACAGCCCCCATTCACTCAAAAATTGTGTGCTGATGGCCGGCAAAGACTATCAGGCAATTGGCGACCTTCCCGCAAATGGCGGCAACAAGGATGTCCGGCTCACGCTCGTGACCAATTACCCGCAATCGCTGATCGGCCTGCGCAGCATCAACGGAACACGCGACCGCATGTTCGGCTACCGCTCATACAACGGCGCGCGCATGGCGCCATCATCGTCATCCAGCCCATCCAGCGGAACTGCCACTGAGTTCCCCTTCGAACAGAACGGCGCGCCGATCTCCGACGCAATGGTGAACTGGCAGGACTTCAGCGATGAGCGGGTGCGCCAGGATGCCTACTTTGGCTTGATCTCGACGGTGTTCGGCTCGGAAACCGCCGGCGCCGGCGCATTTATCGGTTGCTGGGAATCACGCGATACCACTGGCGCGCAAATCGACGGCGCAGATTACACCGATCGCGCCGCCCGCATCTGGCGGGTGCCAGTGAAGAGGCATGTCACAGCCGAAGGCGAATCGCTGCCGCCGGATGTGTTCATGTGGAACGTGATTGCAAGCAGCAGCACGAGCGAGCTGAGTGATAACGGCCTGCTCTTCGAACCAGGCGAGCACATCATCAGCCTCACCCCCTGGTTCGACCTGCGCACCAGTGCAATCACATCCACCATCGCGCTGAACCTCAGCTTCAACATCAATGCCAGTTCGCTGCAAGGGTTGCGCGACACAACCGTCGCGCTCTACAACTGGCGCACACAGGCATACGATCGCGTGATCGATCATGCGGATGATTCTGCGACGCAGAACACCATCACCGGCGCCTATATCTCGCCCAGCGGCCAGATCAACCTGAAATTGTCGGTCAACAGCGAATCGATCACCCTCAATGGCATCGCCCTGCGCGTCGAGATGAAGAAGTGAAAGACTTGGGTTAAGATACGCCAATCAACCTGACTGGAGTCATCTTGGAACCACTGATCTTTGATCTATCCTCGCCTGGGCGCGCCGGCGCAACCTTGCCAGAATCGGATGTGCCGCACTATGCGCCGCCGGCGCACCTCTTGCGCGAGCATTTATCCCTGCCGGAAGTGAGCCAGATCGATGTGACGCGCCATTTCACGCGCCTGTCGCAGTTGAACATGGCTGTCGACACGAACTTTTTCCCGCTCGGCAGTTGCACCATGAAATACAACCCGCGCGTGAACGAGGACGCAGCGCGGTTGGGCGGCTTCGCTGCATTGCATCCCATGCAGGATGAGACGACATCGCAGGGCGCGTTGTATCTCATGCACGAATTGCAAACGTATCTTGCGGAGATCGGCGGCTTTGCAGGTGTGAGCTTGCAGCCGGCCGCCGGCGCGCACGGCGAATTCACCGGCATCCTCATCATGCGCGCCTATCACGCCGACCGCGGCGATCACAAGCGCACGAAGATGCTGATCCCCGACAGCGCGCACGGCACCAATCCCGCATCCAGCGCAATGGCCGGCCTCACCGTCGTTGAGATTCCATCGGATGCGCGCGGCAATGTCGACCTCGACGCGCTCAAGGCGCAGTTGGATGACACGGTATGCGGCATGATGATCACCAACCCCAACACGCTCGGCATGTTTGAAGAGCATGTGGAAGAGGTGTGCAAGCTGGTGCATGGCGCCGGCGGGTTGGTGTATGGCGATGGCGCAAACATGAATGCGCTGCTGGGCATTGCAAAACCCGGCGAGATCGGCTTCGATGTCATTCACTACAACCTGCACAAGACCTTCAGCACCCCGCACGGCGGCGGCGGCCCCGGCAGCGGGCCGGTGGCGGTGGCAAGTCATCTCGTCGATTTCCTGCCCGCCCCGCTCGTAAAGATGGTGGATGACGAGGATGGCGAAACACACTATGAGTGGCATACGCCGGCGAAGACCGTCGGGCGCATGCGCGCATTTCACGGCAACTTCGGCATGGCCGTGCGCGCCTACACCTATATTCGCGTGCATGGCGAAGGTGGCCTGCGCGCCGTCAGCCAGAACGCCGTGTTGAACGCGAACTATGTGCAAGCGCGCATCAAGGGCGTGTATCCGCTGCCCAATGGCGAACGCTTCTGCATGCACGAGACCTGCGCGCAGGGCAAGTTCGCCAATGCGCCGGCGGTGAAGGCGCTCGACGTGAGCAAGCGCCTGATGGACTACGGCTTCCATCCACCGACGAACTACTTCCCGCTCATCGTGCCAGAGGCGCTGTTGATCGAGCCGACAGAGACCGAAAGCATGCAGACACTCGATCAGTTCTGCGATGCGCTGTTGAAGATCGCCGACGAAGCCGCGACCCAACCCGATCTGCTGAAGGACGCGCCGCACAGCGCGCCGATGAAACGCCTGGACGAGGTCAAGGCCGCGAAAGAGTTGGTATTGTGCTGTGTGATTCGAGATTAGGGCAAGGCTCGATGACTCAACAAAACAAGAATGTGCTGTTCATCGCCGGCGTGCTGGCCTTCATCACGCTCGGCCTGTTTGCCATTTCATTCATCGGCAATGGGCAGTCGGCACAGAGCGCAACCGCCGCGCAGCAGAGCGCGGCCGCGCCACAGCCGTTGCCCGGCATGGAAGCGACGTCGCCGGCGGCCAATGCCAACGCAGCCGCCTCTGCCTCCGGCTTGCAGATCATCGATCAGGTCGTAGGGACAGGCGCGCAGCCACAGGTCGGCCAAACCGTGATCGTAAATTACACCGGTTACCTGGACAACGGCACGAAATTTGACAGTTCATTTGACCGCAACCAGCCTTTTGAGTTTGTGCTGGGTGCGGGTCAGGTCATTCGCGGCTGGGACGAGGGCATCAGCACGATGAAGGTGGGCGGCAAGCGCCGGCTGATCATCCCGCCGGAGCTGGCCTACGGCGCGCAGGGCGCTGGCAACGGCGCGATTCCACCCAATGCGCGGCTGACCTTCGACGTCGAATTGATAGGCGTGAAGTAGCCGGCATGGCTGTCTACTGTCCAACTGACCAGTAGGGACTTCAACGAATGCCCGTGTTTCAAAGCAACACACACTGCTATAAAAGCTGACAGTTCATGGCAGCGACGTCACCCACCGCACCGAAACCACTGAAATTGGGGTTGCCCCTCAAGGCTTGGGTCGTACTATTTGCGCTCGCCGGCGGCATCGTTGGGCTCGGCATCTTCACCTTTCTTTATGCCCAAGGCACCTCATATTTTTCAGACAATCCCAGCGCCTGCGCCAACTGCCACATCATGCAGCAGACGTACGACAACTGGAATCGTGGGACGCACAAGGCGGTGGCAGCCTGCAACGATTGTCACACTCCCCACGACAGCATCATCAGCAAGTATGCAGTGAAGGCCATCAACGGCTTCAACCACAGCGTGGCCTTCACCCTGAACAACTTTCACGAGCCGATTCAGATTAACGCGATGAACCGCGATGTAGCGCAGCAAAACTGTCTCGGCTGCCATAAGAGCATGGTGAGTGATATCGCGCACGTCGATGCGAACAAGCCGACCGATTGTTTGCAATGTCACGCGCGCGCCGGCCACGAACGATGAGCAAACTGTGGGATTGGACCAAGCCAAACGATCTGAGGATGTGACGACCTGACGAGAAAACCATGACAACAACGAATCCGACTCCACCGAAATCCAAATGGCGAACGCCAGTCTTCCTTGGCGTGGCATTTGTGGCCGGCGTGCTCATCATGGCCGGCATCGCCTTGCTGCTGATCAACATTCAGACGCGCAAGGACGAGGCGAAGGTCTCACCGTCGCAGATCGTGCAGATCAGCGACACCGAATTGGACCCCGCCGTGTGGGGCCAGAACTTCCCGCGCCAGTATGACACGTTCAAGAAAACCAAAGACGACACCATCAGCACACCCTTTGGCGGCAGCGTTCCTTGGGATAAGTTGGAACGCTTCCCCGTGCTGAAACGGCTGTGGGCCGGCTATGCCTTCAGCGCCAGTTTCAACGAGGAGCGCGGCCACTATTGGGCGTTGATTGACCAGAAGGAGACGCCGCGCCAAACGTTCGTGAAGCAGCCTGGCGCATGCGCCAACTGCCACGCCGCCGAAGCGCCGCAACTCATCCAGAAGATGGGCTGGGAGACGTTCAATCGCACCCCCTACACCGAGATCAGCCCGACGCTTCACCTCGGCACATCCTGCGCAGATTGCCACACGCCCAACACGATGGAACTGCGCATCACACGGCCGGGGTTCATCAACGCAATGTCGTATCGCGGCATCGACGTGACGAAAGCCACGCGGCAGGAAATGCGCACCTATGTCTGCGCACAATGCCACGTCGAGTATTACTTCAAGGGCGAAGATAAAGTCCTGACATTCCCCTGGGAGAAGGGCTTGAGCATCGACAACATCGACGACTACTACACCGAGATCGGCTTCAAGGATTGGGCGAACAAGGAAACCGGCGCCCCGATGATCAAGATTCAGCACCCTGAATTCGAGATGTATTCGAGCGGCCTGCACGCCAAGAGCGGCGTCAGTTGCTCCGACTGTCACATGCCCTACGTGCGCGAAGGCTCGATCAAGGTGAGCGACCACTGGTTGCGCAGCCCGCTTACCAACGTCAACAATGCCTGCCAATCCTGTCACAAGGGCGACGAGGCCATGCTAAAGGAACGCATCGTCACCATTCAGGAACGCACTGCGCGCTCACTGCGCGAGACGGAGACGGCGCTCGCAGATGCGATGGATGCAATCAAGGCCGCCAAGGCCGCCGGCGCCACCGAGGAACAGATGAAGAACGCCTACACCCTGATTCGCAAGAGCCAGATGCGTTGGGACTTCGTGTTCAGCGAGAACAGCACCGGCTTCCACAGCCCGCAGGAGAGTGCGCGCGTGCTGGCCGACGCGATCAACTTTGCGCGACAGGCACAGATCGAAGCGATCAGGCTGACGCCACAGGCAGCAAGCAAATAAGCTGGTATTCAAAAACCCGACCTCAATGAGGTCGGGTTTTTCTTTATATCGGTTCGAAGCGCGCCTGGAAGAAGCGCAGAAATTCCGGTTCATACACCATGCGCAGCCCCGCCGGCTTGTGCGGATGGCGATACACTGCCTCGACTGATTCGGCAACCACATCCATGTGCGCCTGCGTGTAAACGCGACGCGGGATGGTGAGCCGCACCAGTTCCAGCTTCGGGCGGTGATGGTCACCAGTGATCTTGTCACGGCCGGCACTCACGATGCCGCGCTCCATCGCCCGCACGCCGGCGTCCAGATATAGCTCAGCCGCCAGCATCTGCGCGGGGAAACTGTCCTGCGGCAGTTCGGGGTAAAAGCGGCGCGCATCCAGGTATATCGCATGCCCGCCGACAGGTTGAACAATCGGGATGCCCCACTCAATCAACAGATCGCCGAGATATTCCACCTGCCCCACCCGCGCGCGGATGTGATCGTCCTGCACCGACTCAACAATGCCGCGCGCCATCGCCTCCATGTCACGGCCGGCCATCCCGCCATAGGTATGCAACCCTTCATACACCACAACCAGGTTGCGCGCCTTGTCGGCCAGCGCATCGTCGTTCAGCGAGAGCCAGCCACCGATGTTGACCAGGGGATCCTTCTTTCCGCTCATCGTGCAACCATCGGTGTAGCCGCAAAATTCGCGCAGGATCTCTGCAACGGATTTGTCGCCATAGCCTGGCTCGCGCTGTTGAATGAAGTAGGCGTTCTCGACGGCGCGCGTCGCATCCAACATCACCGGCACACCAAAGCGCCGGCTCATCTCATGCACCGCGCGCGCGTTCTCCATGCTGACGGGCTGTCCGCCGGCCATGTTCACCGTGCCGGCCAGGCTCACATACGGCACGCGCCGGGCCGTCTTCAGCACCTGCTCCAGCTTGTTCAAATCCACATTGCCCTTGAATGGCAGTTGCGCGGACGGATCATGCGCTTCATCGAGGATGACATCGATAAACGCCGCGCCGGCATGCTCCTGATGGAAGCGCGTGGTGGTGAAATACATGTTGCCCGGCACCGTGTCGCCAGGCTGGATCATGATCTGGCTGAGGATGTTCTCTGCGCCGCGCCCCTGGTGCGTGGGGATGAGGTGCTTGTAGCCGTAGTATTTTTGCACCGTCGCTTCGAGGTTGTAGAAGTTGCGGCTGCCGGCGTAGGCCTCGTCACCCAGCATCATGCCGGCCCATTGCCAGTCGCTCATCGCACTGGTGCCGCTATCGGTCAACAGATCGATGTAAACATCTTCGGATCGCAGCAGGAAGGTGTTGTAGCCGGCATCGCGCAAGGCGCGCTCCCGCTGCTCGCGCGTGGTCATCTTGATTGGTTCGACGACCTTGATCTTGTAGGGTTCGGCCCACGAGCGGCGCTTGTGCTGCTGGCCGGCGGTCTTGATCTGCGAGCTGTCGGCTGGATTCGTCATGGAATCTCCTTGTGTATTCAGTTTGGGTCAATTGCGGTGCACTTCAGAAGAAGTGTGTCGCAAATGAAAAACCTGACAGGTTTTAGAAACCTGCCAGGTTCGTTGTCAGCGGCGTGCAATTTCGATGAGCGGCTTGGGTGGCTCCGCCGGAGGGGGTGGCGGGGGCGGTGCGCCGCCAGGGCCGGCGCCATCGCCGGCATCGTCATCCTTTGCCGGGTCATACTTCGGCAAAATGCCGCGCGCCTGCACCATGATCTTCGTCATCTTCGCGCCTAATTCAGTGCGATCCTGCTGCGAGAGTTGATCGGCAAACTGCGCCATGACACCGATCAGGCGATCATCCGCCACGTCTTTCAACTCCTCAAGCATTTTCTTCGTCTCATCCGGATATTCCGCCGAGAGCAGCGCGTTGATCATCTGCACTTCCGGCGGCTGGCGCTCGGCCATGATCTGCATCCCGATCTCGTTGATGGTCGAGAGCGCCTTGAGTGTCTGCTCATCGCCGCGCCGCTGCGCCTCTTGCGCGTTGGCTTGCAGCACAGCAAAGAACGCATCGTCAATTTCGTTCTCACGGTCGCGGGCAGTCTGCAAGGGATCCTTGCTGCTGGCGATAGCCTGGATCAAGCCGGCCTTCTCTTCCATGTAAGCGCGTGAGGCCGCATCGACCTTGTCACGCATCTCCTGCACTTCCTTGCGCAGCGCCGTGAGCTTGGTCTTGCCGGCCTCATCTGCGCTCTCGAGTTTCTGCGTCAACTGCTGAAAGAAGGCATAGTCGAGCAACTGCCGGCCCATCGTCACCAGCATCTCTTTCGACTCGACATCCGGCGCAGCAATCAGTTGCTCCAGCAACGTCTCGCGCGTTGGCGATTTCTGGAAGGCTTCGAGGATCGCCATGCGCCCAGCGACCCGCTTGCCATAGGTCGTCTCTTCCAGCAATATGCGCTGCAAGCCGGCCAACGCCTGCGCGGATTGCTCGCGGCCGGCGTTCATGTTGGCCTCGATGCTGGCCGACAGCACGTCAAAGAATGTCGCGTCGATCTTTGCATCATTCTCACGCGCCTTTTCCCGCAGACTCGCCTCATCGGTCATGCGCATCATCTCGCGCACCAGGTCGATCTTCTCCTGTTGCTGGCGCAGCACATCCGGCGAGATGCCGTCTTGCTCCAGAATCGCCTCGATCATCGACTGGAACGTGAAGAACATCTTCGGCTGCAACAGGTGGGCGCGCGGCGCGTTCTCTGGCAAGCCGCGCATGATGGCTTGCGTGAGTTGGCCGATGATGCGCTGCTGGTCGGTGTCGCGCAGGTTCAACTCCATCGGCATCAGCACATATGCGAGTTGTTTGGTTGGGTCGTGATAGATGAACGGCGCGGCGAGATTGGTCAAGCGCCCCGACAAGAGCGCAGATTTCAGCGCCGGGTCGCGCCCCACATCCACTACTTGCAAGGGAGGGGGTTGTTGCCGGCCACCGCCGCGCAGGTCATCTGGGGTAATCAGTTGAGGCATTCTGCTCCTGGAAAAATACGCATTAAGATTCGCGCCAACGATTATATGCCAACGACCTTGCACGAAACCCCTGCGCCGGCGTGGCTGGAAGGCGAAATCAGCATCACAGCTGCACTCGAAGCCAACAGCCGGCCCATTCAGCGCATCGCCATTTCCGCCGACAAACCGCGCGACGACACGCGCGCGCTGGAGCAATTGGCGCGCAAGACCGGCGTGCCCATCGAGCGCCTGCCGCGCGAAAAGATCGATGCGCTGGCAAATGGCAAAACGCACGGTGGGGTGCTGGCCGCAGTGGGCGAGCGCAGGTTTCTTGCGTTGGAAGCGCTTCTCGCTCTCTCGTCTGGGGAGAGAGACAGAAGGAGAGAGCACGCGCCTTTCATCGTCATGCTCGATGGCATCGAAGACCCTTTCAACTTCGGACAGGCAGTCCGTTCGCTCTATGCCGCCGGCGTGCACGGCCTGGTGGTGCGGCCGCGCAATTGGCTGAGTGCCGCCGGCGTGGTGGCAAGGGCATCCGCCGGCACGAGCGAGTTGATGCCCACCGCGCTGGCCGATGACCCGCGCGCCGCCGCCGATCTCTTCAAGCAACACGGCCTGCGCATCGCCACCACCGCGCGCGACCGCCGCGCCGTATCGATCTACAACGTCGATCTGACGCCGGCGACCTTCCTCGTCATCGGCGGCGAGAAGCGCGGCATCAGCCGCGAATTCATGGACAGCGCCGACGTGCTGATCAAGATTCCATATCGTCGCAGGTTCCCGCATTCGCTCGGCACGGTTGCGTCCACTGCTGTCATCGCCTTCGAGATGATGCGGCAACGATTTCAAGGCAGACAGGACTGACCGGATTTCCTGCTCTATCCGACCAAAACATGATCCCGTGGTTGAAGCGCAGCACGCCTTTTCCGCCAATTGAGCGGGCGATGCGCCAGCCGAATGGGTTGCTGGCTGCCGGCGGCGATCTCTCGCCACAGCGCCTGCTCGATGCATATCGACGCGGCATCTTCCCGTGGTTTGGTGAGGGCGAGCCAATCCTGTGGTGGAGCCCCGATCCGCGCCAGGTGCTTTTTGTGGACGAGTTGCACGTGAGCCAGCGACTGCGCCGGCGGCTGAAGCGCGGCGAGTTTGAGGTGCGCGCCAACACGTCCTTCCGCGCAGTGATGCTGGCATGCGCCGCCCCGCGCGAAGGCCAGACCGGCACCTGGATTACCAACGAGATGGTCAAGGCCTATTGCGCGCTACACGAGATCGGTCACGCGCACTGCGTGGAGGCGTGGCACGATGGGCGACTGGCCGGCGGCATCTATGGCGTGCAGATTGGTCGCATGTTCTTCGGGGAGTCGATGTTCAAACGCGAAACAGACGCCTCAAAGGTGGCGCTGGTAAATCTGGTTGAGATTCTCAAGCGCATGGGAATCGGCCTGATGGATTGCCAGCAGGAAACAAGCCACACCACCACCCTCGGCGCGCGAACAATCTCACGCAGCACGTTCAAGGCATGGCTGGAACGATGGGTCAACATGCCGGCGATGATGGACTTTGCTGCGGCAGCGCGCGAGCAGACGAAACCCTGAAGCGCCAACAACGCCGTGGCACGCGCGGCAAATTCAACTGCAAACGCCACAACCTTTTTGCAAAACGAGTGTTTAATTACATCGAGGCATAACAGATCAACTCAGATCGAACCTAAGGAGGAAACTCGATGAACATTCTCGGCGTCATTCTCGGGCTTATCGTCGCTGCCATCGTCCTGCTTGTCGTCAGCCGGCTGAACCTCGGGCTAAAGGTAAGCAGCTTCAGCAGCGCCATCATCGCCGCTGTCGTCATCGCCATCGTTTCAGCGGTGATTGAATGGTTGCTTGGCGTGCTGGGTATACGCGTTGGCGGTGGAATCCTCGGTGCAATCGTCTGGCTCATCATCTCGGCGGTCGTGCTGATCATCTCCGGGCGCATTCTGCCCGGCCTGGCGGTGGAAGGCTTCGGCGGCGCCATCATTGCCGCCATCGCCATCGCCGTTCTCTACTGGATCATCAATCTGATCTTCCCCGGCGCTGCATCACCGATGCCGTAACGCGGGTTGATCACACGATTCACCTGCGCCGCCGGCCTCACGGTGATTTGGTGAAAACAAAAGAGTCGGGAGCGTTGAAAGCGCTCCCGACTCTTTTCACATCAGCCTTCTGCTGCTGCAATTGCCTTTGCACGTTGCGCAGCGGCTTTGCTGCGATCATCGCGCAGCAACACCTTCTTGCGCAGCCGGATGCTCACCGGCGTAACCTCCACCAGCTCATCGTCGTTGATGAACTCAATGCAATCATCCAGCGACAACTGGCGGATGGGCGGCAGGCGCGAGGTGTCGTGATCTGAAGCGCGCGTGCGCATCGCGCTCAGCACCTTCGTCTTGCACACATTCACGTCCATGTCTTCGCCGCGCGAGTTTTCACCGACGATCATCCCTTCGTAAACTTGCGTGCCCGGCTCGATGAAGAGCGTGCCGCGTTCCCACGCGTTGCGCAGGCCGTAAGTCACGGCCTCGCCCGGCTCCCACGCGACGAGCGAGCCGCGATCGCGCTGGCGGATGCTGCCGGACAGCGGCTCATAGCCGGCAAACAGCGCGTGCATCACCACCGTGCCACGCGTAGCCGTCAACGCCGCGCCGCGAAAACCAAGCAGGCCGCGCGTCGGCACCTTGTAGTGAATCGACACGATCCCATTGTCGCCGTGCGTCATGTCCTGCATCTGCCCCTGCCGCGTGCCGAGCATCTCGACGATGGTGCCGAGATATTCCTCCGGCACCTCGACATACATTTCCTCATATGGCTCCATCGTCGTGCCATCCTCAGCCTTGCGAAAGATCACCTCCGGCTTGCCGACTTGAAACTCATACCCCTCGCGGCGCATCGTCTCGATCAGGATGACCAGATGCAACTCGCCGCGCCCGCTGACGATAAACGTGTCGGGCGTGGGACCATCTTCCACGCGCAGCGCAACGTTCTGCTCCAATTCCTTGAACAGGCGCTCGCGCAGCCGGCGGCTGGTGCTCCAAGTGCCCTCCCTGCCAGTGAAGGGTGACGTGTTCACGCCGAATGTCATGCGCACCGTCGGCTCCTCCACGCGGATGGGCGGCAGCGCTTCGGGCGTGGCAGCATCGGCCACTGTCTCACCGATGAAGATGTCTGCCAGGCCGGTAATGGCGATGATGTCGCCGGCCTCAGCCGTGTTCACTTCGATGCGCTCCAGCCCCTGATGCGTGAACACGTTGACGATGCGCCCTCTGAATTGGTGGCCATCGGTGTCGATGCGCACGATCTCCTGTGACTTGCTCAAGCGCCCGCGAAAGAGCCGGCCAATGGCGATGCGGCCCTTGTAGTCATCATATGAGAGTGCCGTGACCAGCATCTGCGCCGGCGCATCCAGATCCACCTTCGGTTTTGGCACATAGTCCAGAATCAGGTCGAACAGCGGCTGCAAATTCCCCTCTCCGCGCGGCAGTGGCGCGGGGCTGAGCGACGCCACGCCTTCGATGGCGTTGGTGTAGATGATCGGAAAGTCGGCTTGCGCCTCGCTCGCGCCAAGCTCGATGAACAAATCGAAGGTAGCGTTGGCGACGAAATCCGGACGCGCGTTGGGCCGATCGATCTTGTTGATGACCACGATGGCCTTATGACCCAGCTCAAGCGCCTTGCGCAACACAAAGCGCGTCTGCGGCATGGGCCCATCCACCGCATCGACCAGCAGCAGCACACCATCCACCATGTTCAGCACGCGCTCCACCTCACCGCCGAAATCGGCATGGCCGGGCGTGTCGACGATGTTGATCTTCACGCCGTTGTAGCTGACGGCGGTGTTCTTCGCCAGAATCGTGATGCCGCGCTCACGCTCCAGGTCGTTGGAGTCCATCACGCGCTCGGCCACCACCTGATTCTCGCGGAACACGCGCGCTTGTTTTAGCATCGCGTCAACCATCGTGGTCTTGCCGTGGTCAACGTGTGCAATGATCGCAATATTGCGAATGTCGTTTCGTTCAATCAATGCCATGCAAAGCTATCTTCCTGCTTGAGCCAATCCATGCCGGCGATGCCATCGTATCTGGCGCGAAGTGCGGCGCGACAACATTGGCGCAGTCACATGCGCTGCCTGAACTGCAAGCGGCAACGGCAAAAGCAGGCTATTGTAAGCGCATTCGGGCGCCTTTTGCGCTCCCTCAGGCATGGAACGACAATCCATTCATGCAAGCCTTCGTCCGCGCCGGCCTCGCCGGTCTGATCACCACAGTGGCCATCGCCGGCGCCAGCGTCCGCTCCCCACGCATCAGCGCACAAGCCCAGACTGTGCAGCAAGCCGATGTTGCGCCGGAAGTGCGCGCTGCGATGAGCGCACTCACCGCCGACGGCAAGCTCGGCGTGATCGTGCGGATGCGCGATGCGGTGGACACGAAGCCTCTGCCGCCCGCCGGCATGAGCGGGGCGCACATGCAAATCGCATTGGTTTCGAGCTTGCAGGCGCAAGCTAGCGCATCACAGGCAGCAATGATGACATGGCTGCAGCAGCCGTCAGTCGCAGCGCAAATCGACGGGTTGCGCGCCTACTGGATCATCAACGGCTTCGCCATGCAAGCCACACCGCAGCTGATCGACGAGATCGCGGCGCGACCGGACGTGGCTTCGGTGCGGCTGGATGGCATGGTGCAGGCGACACAGGGCGACGGGCCGCAACCTCTGGATGTGTCATCGCTGCCAGATAACATTCGCGCGCGCGCGCAAGCGGATGACCACGCGCCGGCAACATTCCCTTTCACCCGCGAAACGCTGGCGCAGAACATTCCGGCGCCGGTGGCCGGCGCGATGTGGGGGGTGAACAAAATTCGCGCCGACCAAACCTGGCGCAGCTTGAATGTGACGGGCGAGGGCGTCGTCGTCGCCAGCATCGACAGCGGCGTAGATTGGAATCATCCAGCGCTGCAAGCGCGCTATCGCGGTTTCGCCGGCGGCCCGGTCGCCGATCACCTTCACAACTGGTATGACGCAACCGATGAGGGCGCGATCTATCCGTCCGACCCGTTCGGACATGGCACGCACGTCATGGGCATCATGGTTGGGCAGGATGGTGTGGGGGTTGCGCCAGGCGCGCACTGGATGGCGGTGAAGGGTTTGAGCTCGGAGGGTGTTGGCAAATACAGCTGGCTGCATAGCGCATTCCAGTTCATCCTCGCGCCGGGTGGCGATCCATCTTACATGCCCAACATCCTCAACAACTCATGGGGCTCGATCAACGGCTACGACCAGGAATTCAAGGAGGATCTTGCGGCGCTGCGGGCAGCCGGCGTCTTCGTCGTTTTCTCGAACGGCAATCGCGGCTCTCAGACGGGGAGCGTGTCTTCGCCGGCCAGCAATCCGAATGTGATTGGGGTGGGCGCGAGCGACAGCGATGATGATGTGGCCTATTTTTCCAGCCGCGGGCCATCGCCCCTGACCAAGGAGCCAAAACCAACCATTGTCGCGCCAGGCGTGCAGATCACATCCACCTTCCCCGGCGGTGGTTACAAATTACTGAATGGCACGTCGATGGCCGCGCCACACGTCGCCGGCGTAGCTGCGCTGATGCTGAGCGCCAACCCCACGCTCGACATCGTGCAAACGCTCTACACCATCACCAGCACAGCAGCTGCATTGACCACAGACACCGTGCCAAACAATGCCTGGGGCTGGGGACGCATCGACGCCTATAGCGCAACGTTGGCGGTGATGACAAGTGGCGTGGTGTCGGGCGTGGTGACAAGCGGGGGGCAACCCATCGCCAATGCCAGCGTGATTGCCGAGGATGCGCCAGATGGTTTGCGCGCCCAAGCCACGACCGATGGAGATGGCCGTTTTGTGCTGCGCATGACCGCCGGCGCATACATGATCAGCGCCGGCGCATTCGGTCTCATCACCCAAACCATCGGACCGCGCCTCATCGTCACAGGTTCATTGTTGCGGCAGGACTTTGATTTGCAGGCGCAGCCAGCCGGCACGGTGATGGGCGTGGTGCGAGATGCCGGCAGTGGCGCGCCCATCACCGCAACGGTCAGCGCAAAAGGCACGCCGCGCACTTCACATTCAAACCTCGATTGCCCAGCCTGTCGCTACGAATTGTCGCTGCCGGTTGGAACGTATGTCATCGAGGCGCGCGTGGCCGGCTATCGCGTGCAGTCACAAACAGTGGCTGTGGCAGAGGGCGCGATGACAACGCTGGACTTCGCGCTTGCGCCGGCGCCGCGCATCGCCTTCGTCGATTCTGGCGCAGCGTTCTATGGCAGCGCTGCGCCGGCCTTCCGCGAGGCCTTCGACGTCCTGCAACTGGGCTTCGACGAATTCCGCATCAAACACATCCCGCAAGACACGCCGACGATCACAGAGTTGCTGACCTATGACGCGGTGATATGGAGCGCACCATACGATGCGCCATCCTTCGTCGGCGCAAGCAACGTGCTGTCGAGCTACCTCGCTGCCGGCAAGAATCTATTGCTCACCGGCCAGAACATCGCGCTCTACGATGGCGGCGGCGCAATAACCTATTCACCCTACTTCCTCAACCAGGTCAACGCGGTGTACATGGCGAAGAACCGCGCTGCGCAGCACGCGATCGGCGCCGACAACACGCCGGTCGCCGGCATGACGCTGCCCTTCACCCACGCTACGGACCAGTTTGTGCCGGACGTGGTGCAGGTATTGCGACCCAACACCGCGCAGTTGATCGGCAACTACGACAGCCCTGTGAATGGCGACAGCGGCGCCGGCGTCTGGTCGGATCGTTGTGTCAAGCATCGCTCAGCATACTTTGCCTTCGGGCTGGAGAATCTTGCGCTGGGTGATCGCGCGAGTGTGATGCAGCGCGCGCTCGATGCGTTCGTTGCGCCCCGTCCGCTGTTTGGCGTGTCGCTGGCTTCAGTGGATCCGCTTTTTACCTCAGCAGCCATCGGCCAGGCCGGCCAAACTGTGACACACACCGTCCGCATTCGCAACACCGGCGATGGTGGCACAACGCAGACATTCAACGTGTTCCTGGAAAACCAGCGCTGGCCGTCAACCCTGAGCCAATCGTCGATCACGCTTGCGCCATGCGCAAGTGCCAACATCACGATCTCGGTGTCGATCCCCGCAAGCGCCGGCGTGGATGAGCGTGACGTGATCGTGGTGAGCACCCTGGCAGATGCCGCACCGACTGCGCGCGCCACCATCAGCATGACCAGCAAAACGCCGGCCAGCATCCTGTTGGTGGACGATGATCGCTTCTTCAACCGCGAGGGCGATTATCTTGAGGCGCTCACTGCGCAGGGCAGCGCCGTCGATCGCTGGAGCACGGAATGGAGCACCGCCCTCGCCTATTCGCCGCCGATCACTTTTCTCAAGCAGTATCCAATTGTGGTTTGGCAGAACAGCTACGACTGGTATGACCCGATCAAAGCATCAGAACAGCAAATGCTGATGCAGTATCTCGATGCCGGCGGCCGGCTCTTCTTCACCTCGCAGGCTGCGCTCTCATACCTTGATCTCAACCCATTCACACAGCGTTACCTCGGAGTGGCCGAGATTGACTTTAATGACATTTTCAGCAATGTGATCGGCGCCGGCGGCACGCCGTTGGGCGATGGATTTTTCGGCGGCACACTGTTGCCATTCCCCTACAACTGGAACCTCAGTTCGGCCGTTCAGCCCACACGTGGAACGCAGGTGATTTTGCGCGGCGATAGCGCGCAGCCGGCCGGCCTAACGCGCGAGGAGCCGGCATATCTGCAAGACCGCTCCGTGTGGCGCACAGTTTTCATGCCCTTCGCCTTTGAAGCGCTGGAGCCGGCGAACATGCGCGATGTGACAAATCGCATCCTCGGCTGGCTGTCCCCGCTTGGGCACTCCACATTCCGCGCGGATGCGGTGACGCTTGCCCCTGGTCAAACAGCGAACATCACGCTCACGTTACGAGCAGACGACGTCATTGCGCGGTTGCCGCGCGTGCCGCACGCGGCAAGCATCTCAGTAACGTTGCCCGCCGGCCTGGCGCTGGTGGCATCGTCGATGCAGAATGCGGGGGGCAACGTGGCCGGCGCATGGTCGGGCACGATCAACGCCGGCGATGTGCTGACATGGGTCTTCACAGTGGCGGTCGAGAATGGCGTTGGCGCAATGCCCCCCCTTACCGTGACCGCGCACATCGCACTCAACGACCTGGCGATGCGCTTCACGCAATCGCAGATCATTCGCGTGAACGCGCCGGCGCTTGAACCCGCCATTTTTGAAACCCAGCAATCTCACTGGGATGGCGAGATGGCGTTGCGGACCAGGGTGAAAAATGCCGGCTTGAGCGATGCGCGGGATGCTGTCATCACCACCGTTGTGCCGGCCACCGTCAAGTTGAATGTCACATCCGTCACCACAAATCTGCCGGGCAAGATCGTCAAAACGACCTCGGCCATCATCTGGCAAGGCGACATTCCGCAAGGTCAAACGCTAACGCTGGACGTGACTGGGAAGATGCCGGCGCTTGGCGCCCATGCGCTGAACATGTGGTTGCAGGCGGCAGCACTGGCCGATGATCGCAGCGGACGATTAACACAGACAACAGTCACGCTTGCGCCCTTCACCAGCCGGCTCTACTGGCCATTCTTTGCGCGAGATGGCCGATGACGACCCGCGACAGACGGCCTCAGCGCAAGACAATGGGCAGCGCAATGGTCGATCCGCTGCGGACGGTCATGGTCATCGCGGTGGTGTTGTTGGTGATGTCTGGGTCAGAGGTGTTCGATGCGGCGTTGCCGACGAAGTAGAGTTGCGCCGGCACGTCCGCGCTCTGCAAGGTGATGACCACCTGCGAGACGGCGCTTGCGGCAAGCGACGTCTGCGCAGCGCATGTCACCGTGCTGTCGTGCAGTTCACAGTCCCAGCTTGGGCCTATCGCCGAAACAAAACTGACATCCGCCGGCAAGGTCATCGTAAACGCCGGCGAATCCGCAGCATATTCACCTCTGTTTTGCACTTCCGCCGTCAGCGTGAAGGTGGCATGTGGTTGCACCACCGGCGCGCCTTTCAAGCTCACGCTGAGGTCGGCAGATTTCGTCACGCTGGCACTGGCAGTTGCGGAGTTGTTGGCTGTCTGCTGATCCCACTCATCGCTGGCGCTGACAAACCCCACAACCAGTTCACCGCTCTGTTGCGGTATAAGCCTCACGTTTATCAGCGCATTGCCGCCCACGCCCAGCGTGCCGAGCGTGGCGGTCAGTTGGCTGCCAGAAGCAACGCACGAGGTGGCACCGGTGCAGCCTTGCAGCCCAACGCCGGCAGGCAAATCACTCGTCACGACCACGCCGGCGGCGATGGCCGGGCCAGTATTTGTCACATTCAGCGTGACGGTGAGCGGCGTGCCAGCGGGTAATGAGGCCGGCGCAGCAGTGGCAGTGAGGCTGAGATCAGCCGGCACAACTTCGTGCGCACCGACGTCGCAACTGTCACCTTGCGGACGGGATACACCGCGCTGATCATCGGCGAGGCTGCACATCGCCACAGGGATGCGATTGATGAGCAGGCTGCCACGAAGCGGCAGGTTGGTGTAGGTGTCGTATGTAATCGCAGAATGTTGCAATGCACCCAACTGCGCTTCAACATCTTCCATATCGGTCGCTTGATCCAGAAAACTGCATGTGTTGTCGCTGCTGAGGTTGTACCCGGCAGAATTGAGGCCGCCGCTGCAATTGCTCAGCCCGCCATTGGCAATCGCTGAATTTTGGATCGTGCCGGCGCCGGCGAAATGGACCGCCGACGAGTCATCTGCATTGGCGACGGTGTTTGCAGCGATGGTGACATTGAGCATAGAGAGCATAGACAACGGACCAGAGCGATGATCGATGGCCACGCCCTCACCGTTATTCAGGTGGTTGTTGCTGACTGTGACGTTGGCGAGTGAGAGGCGGCCGCCGTTGAAGATGCCGCCGGCCTCATTCGAGGCGCTGTTGCTGACCACTGCTGTGTCGGTGAGCCACACGCGCGTGGGCGACCCGAAGTCATTGTAGATGCCGGCGCCGGATGCGGCCGAGTTGCCCATCACAACCGCGCGCTGCACATGCACCTCACCGTCGGCGAAGTTGTCGATACCGCCGCCAGAATCAGCGCGATTGTTCGAGATCGTGCTGTTCGAAATGAACACCACGCCTTCATTCTCGATACCGCCGCCATACCCTTGCTGCGCCTCGTTGTCGGTAATGACGCTGCCAGTAATCGTCACGTTGCCCGTGTTGTAGATCGCACCGCCATTCCTGCCATTCAGCACACCGCCTGTCAGGGTGGCATTGCTGATAGCAAGTGCGCCGGCGTTGTGAATCAGCCCGCCATCCTGCGAGCCGCCGCCATTGCGCAGCGTGAGATTGCTGAGCGAGGCGCTTACGCCAGCATCGACTGTGATGATGCGCATGCCGCTGCCATCAATCGATGCGCCCGGCGCGCCGGCGATCGTCACGTTGATGTCGAGCGTGAAATTGTCTGTGATGGCGCTGGTGACGCTGATCTGATCACCGGTAGAGACTGAAGGCAGAAGATAGCTGATGGTCTTGCATGGGCTGCCCAACGTGCCACAGCCGGATGTGTCCGCGCCGGCGCTGCTGACATAGTGTTGCGTCATCTGCGGCTCCGCCAAAACGACATGTGGCACAACCAACCAGCCGGCGCACATCAATACTGCGCCAGTGACGAATTTCAGCAGACGCCCGCCCGCTGCAGATGAATGAATCACGGTGCTGCCCTCCCTCTTGCGTTCAGCTCCCTTTCGATGAGGCTTCGATGAATAACGGCGGCCTGCGGCACAAACCGCAAATGAGCGCTTATATTCTACGCAACATTGTGACGTCCGCGCAACATTACTGCGGATTCAGGGAGGGGAGAGCGAGCGGGATCAGGAAAAGATGAGCCGCAACGCAGAGAGCGCGGCCAGTGAGAGCGCAATCACGTTGAATACTGTTTGCGGCACACGCGGCAGCATCCACTTGCCCAGATACACGCCGGCGACAATGACCGGCAGCATCAGCGCGTCAAATAGCACACCCTGCGTGGTGAACATGGGTTTATCAGGCGCAAGCCAGATCAGCAGCAAATACAGCGGAATCTTGGCGACGTTGAAGATGAGGTAATACCATGCTGTCGTGCCCATGAATTCGCTCTTGGGCAGGCCCAGGCTGGTCATGTAAATCGTCATGATCGGGCCGGCGGCGTTCGACACAGTGGTGGCAAAGCCGGCAGACGCGCCGGTGCTGATAATGCCTGCCCGTGACGTGGGATTCAATCGCTCGCCCCACTTCAACCGCGCGATATAGATCACCAGCATCACCAGCACCAGCACGCCAATCACGATGTTCATATTGTCCTTGCCCTGTGCGTCCTCACCGATGAGGAAGAGCGCAACGGTGCCGGCGATCATGCCGACGACGACATACGGCATCAGTTGCCACAACTTGTCCCAGCGTGTGTATTGGCGATACCAGCGCACGGCAAACAGATCGCCGACGATGAGCAGCAGCAGGGTGGTGCCGACGGAGGCGCGGCCTGGAAAAACGAGCGCCATGAGCGGGACGACGAGGATGCCAACGCCAGGCACGCCGGTTTTCGAGAAGCCAATGAGCAGCGCGGCAACTGCGCCGAAGATCAATTGTTCAGGGGTAAAGGGCATGATTGGGAATGAGAGGCGCAAAACGGCGAATGCTGGATGATCTTGATTGCGGGTGGAATGAAAGCGGCAAACAGCCAAATGCGCAAATCAGCGTTCACGCGCACTTTTGCTGCTTTCGCCGCCGCGCTGATGCGCTTTGCTGTCTGTCGTGATGGTGAAAGCCCACTCAGGATGGACGAGTCTTCCGATTACAATTTAATCAAATTCAAGCAGGAGCAATTAGACACCATGGCATACAAGCTCGTCACCGTGCCGGCGGCCGGCGCAAAGATCACGATCAACAACGGCACACTCAGCGTGCCGGACAACCCTATTCTGCCCTTCATTCGCGGCGACGGAACCGGCCCCGACATCTGGGCGGCCAGCGTGCGCGTGTTCGATGCGGCTGTCGAGAAGTGCTACGGCGGCCGGCGCAAGATTCACTGGATGGAGGTCTATGCCGGCGAGGAGAGTTTCCGCAAATTTGGCGACTGGCTGCCGCAGGAAAGCGTCGATGCCTTCAACGAGTTTCTCGTCGGCATCAAGGGTCCGCTCACCACGCCGGTCGGCAAGGGCATTCGTTCGCTCAACGTGGCGCTACGCCAGTTGCTGGATCTGTATGTGTGCCTGCGGCCGGTAAAGTATTTCGATGGCGTGCCGTCGCCGGTGAAGCACCCTGAAAAGGTGGACATGGTGATCTTCCGCGAGAACACCGAGGACATCTACGCCGGCATCGACTTCGAAGCCGGCAGCGAAAATGCCACCAAAGTCTTGAGTTTCCTCAAGACCGAGATGCCGAAGGAGTTCAAGAAAGTTCGCTTCGGCGCAGATGCGATGGATCACATCGGCGTCGGCATCAAGCCGATCAGCCGGCCCGGGGTCGAGCGCCTGGTGCGCGCCGCCATCGACTACGCGCTGCGCTTCAATCGCAAGGGCGTGACCTTCGTCCACAAGGGCAACATCATGAAGTTCACCGAAGGCGCGTTCCGCGATTGGGGCTACGCGCTGGCAAAGCGCGAGTATCGCGACAAGATCGTGACCCAACGCGAAAGCTGGATCATCGACAACGCCGACCGCAAGGCTGGCATCAGCGTCGAGGACAATGCGAAGGCCATCGACCCAGGCTACGACATGATGACCCCCGACCAGCAGGCCGAGATTTGTGCCGAGGTCGAGGAGACGCTGAAGCTGATGCCCACGCACGGCGCCGGCCAGTGGAAGAAGAAGTTGATGGTGAAGGACAGCATCGCCGACATCACCCTGCAGCAGGTGCTGACGCGACCCGAAGAGTTCGACGTGATCGCCACCCCGAACCTGAACGGTGACTACCTGAGCGACGCGCTCGCGGCACAGGTCGGCGGCATCGGCATCGCGCCAGGTGGCAACATCAACTACATCTCCGGCCACGCCATCTTCGAGGCCACGCATGGCACCGCGCCAAAGTATGCCAACCTCGACAAGGTCAACCCCGGCTCGGTGATCTTGAGCGGCGAGATGATGCTGCGCTACATGGGCTGGGTGGAAGCAGCAGATGCGATCATCGCTGCGCTCGACAAGACCATCAGCCAGAAGACTGTAACCTACGACTTCGCCCGCCTGATGGAAGGCGCGAAGGAAGTGAAGTGCAGCGAATTCGCCACGGCCATCATCGCGAACCTGTAAACGCGAGATTCAACTGCAACCGCAAAGACCACGGAGCAGCCACGAGCGCTTCGTGGTCTTTGCGTTTATCTAGATGGAGAAAACGATGGGCAACGACCACTTTCAGGCAATCTTCAACCAGCTCAAGCCGATCCTGCAAAGGCATGCAGCCGGCTTGAGCGTGACCAAGGATTCAGCGACCGACTACGCGCTGGATACAAAGTCGGCCGGCCCAAACGGCAAGCGCTGTTCTTCGGCGCGGTGCAGATAAAGAAGAGCTACGTTTCGTTTCACTTGATGCCGGTCTACATGTTTCCCGATCTGCTGGATGAGGCAACGCCGGCGCTGCGCAAGCGCATGCAAGGCAAGTCGTGCTTCAACTTCAAACGGGCCGACCCTGCGCTATTCGATGAGCTAAACGCTTTGACCGAGCGCGGGCTGGCGCGTATTACGGCGGCATAGCGCCGGCGTCTTCATCGGCATCGTGCTTGCATCACTGCAATGAAACAGCGCGTAGGGGCAATCTCCTTTCTGCATTCCACGCTCTGCATGGCACGCAACAAGACACTATCACAAATGCGCAAAGACCGTGCAAGGTGTTGTGATGTGTGAAATTGCAAGACACAACGATTGTCCCGCATTGATTTAGCCGCATGACTGGCGATTGTCATGTCAATCCATCCGATGATTGAGTTGAAACCAATAGAGATGTTTGTTTCACCAACAAAGCCTTTCATCGAAACACCGGATGGAACAGCAATATGGAGTGGATGACGATTTTGTTCTTGGCACTTTTGTGCAGTCTGCCGGCTGCGCTGCTGCTGTGGTCGGCGACGCATGTGGGCAAACAGGGCGAAGCTTGGGACGAAGACGATGACACCTCGATACAGGCCATCTCCACCAAGCCCATCAAACCTCAAGTCGACTGAGCCGACCACCCAGCCCCACCCACCCCACTTGCATTGTCCAGCATTCATCGCACATACTTGGCGGCGATGAAACCAACACGCTGGCCTGTTCTCACTACCTACGATCAAGACCATCTTCTGCGCATCGCGCTGCCGCTCGGCGGCATCGGCACCGGCACCGTTTCACTCGGCGGGCGCGGTGACCTGCGCGATTGGGAAATAGTCAACCGTCCGGCCAAGGGCTTCAAACCAAAACAGACATTCTTTGCGCTGTGGGCAAAGTCCGCCGGCGAAGATGCGGTCACGCGCTGTCTTGAAGGCGTAATCGACCCACACGAATACGAGGGCGCGTTCGGCAGCAAGACGCCAAATCACGGTCTGCCACGCTTTCGGCACTGTGAATTTCAAGCCGCATACCCCTTCGGTCAGGTGCTGCTAAGCGATCCGAGCGTGCCCGTGGCCGTCCGCATCCAGGGGTTCAACCCGCTCATCCCCGCTGACGCAGCGCGCAGCAGTCTGCCCATCGCCGTGCTGCGCTTTGAACTGACCAACAAGACGGCCCGGACGGTGGAGGCGGCGGTGTGCGGCAATCTCGAAAACTTTATCGGTCAGGACGGCCACGTGGTCGTGGATGGTCGCATCAACACCCACGAACGCGGCGGCGCGCAAAACAAGACTGCGTTCCGCAAACTGCCGGCATCTGCGCGCAGCGGTGGTGGCAGTGGTCTGTTCATGCACAGCGAGGGTATCGATCCATCTGCTGAGCAATTTGGCACGCTTGCGCTTGTCACTACGGCGACGCAGGGTGTCACCCATCGCACCACCTGGGCCGACCTGAACTGGGGCGACACGCTGCTCGACTACTGGGATGATTTCTCAGCCGATGGCGCACTCGAAGGGCGCGAGGCAAACGTCAACAATCCCGTCGGCTCGCTCGCGGTGAAGCTCAAGCTCAAACCGCGCGAGACGAAGACGATCACCTTCGTGCTGGCGTGGCATTTTCCCAACCGGCGCGGCTGGGGCGTGCGCAACGAGCAAACCGAGAGTTACGGCACCGGCGTGCGCGACGCGCCGGCGACCATTGGCAATCACTACACGACGCAATTCAAGGATGCATGGGATGTGGCGAAGCGCGCGCTGCCGCAACTGCGCCGGCTCGAAGACGATACGCTCGCCTTCGTGAATGCATTCCTCGCCAGCGATTTGCCCCCAGTCGTGAAAGAGGCAGCGCTGTACAACGTATCGTCATTGCGCACGCAGACCACCTTTCGCATCGCCAGCGGCCATCTGATGGGTTGGGAGGGCTGCGGCGACAACGCCGGCTGCTGCTTCGGCTCTTGCACGCATGTGTGGAACTACGAGCAGGCCGGCGCGTTCTTGTTTGGCGATCTCGCCAAGACCATGCGGGAAATCGAATTCAAATACAGCGTGCGGCAGGACGGCCTGATGTGCTTTCGCGCCGATCTGCCGCTGAACTACGCCACAGAGTGGATCAACGCTGCAGCAGACGGCCAGATGGGCTGCCTGATGAAGCTGTATCGCGATTGGCAACTGAGCGGCGACGACGCCATGTTGCGCGCGCTGTGGCCCAGTGCGAAGAAAGCGCTGCAATTCTGCTGGCGACCCGGCGGCTGGGATGCCGATGAAGATGGCGTGATGGAGGGCTGCCAGCACAACACGATGGACGTGGAATATTACGGCCCCAACCCCCAGATGGGCACCTGGTATCTGGGCGCGCTGCGGGCAATGGAGGAGATGGCAAAGTATCTTGCCCACACCCGCGACGCTTCTTCCCACAGGAACGTTCTACCTGATAGCAGGAAAGAATTGGAGGCCTTTGCACAAAAGTGCCGCCGGCTCTTTGAAAGCGGCAGCGCATGGATGGACAAGTATCTCTTCAACGGCGATTACTACGAGCATGCCATTCGCCCGCCAAAGAACGATCTCATTCTGGATGGGCTGCGCGTGGGCATGGGCGCCGGCACAAACGAAGACCCCGACTTGCAACTTGGCGCTGGTTGTCTGGTCGATCAACTCGTCGGACAATATTTTGCCCACGTGTGCGGGCTCGGCTATTTGCTCGACCCCACGAAGGTAAAAAAGACGCTGCACTCGATCATGCGCTACAACTTCAAGCTCAGCTTCAACGATCACTTCAACCATCTGCGCAGCTTTGTGCTGGGTGATGAGAGCGCGCTGTTGATGGCAACATATCCAAAGGGCCGGCGGCCCAGACGCCCATTCCCCTACTTCAATGAGGTAATGACCGGCTTCGAATACACCGCCGCCGCCGGCATGTTGTATGAAGGGCAGGTCAAAAATGGCCTGCGCGTAATCGAAGCCATCCGCGCGCGCTACGACGGCCAGAAGCGCAATCCCTTCGATGAGGCCGAGTGTGGCCATCACTACGCCCGCGCCATGGCGAGTTGGGCGGCAGTGCTGGCGCTGACCGGCTTCCACTATTCGGCGGTCGAGCAGACCATGACATTCGACCCCATCATCGGCACGCACTTCTGGTCAACCGGCCACGCATGGGGGCTTTGCACCATCACCGCCGGCAAAGCTGCCAAGGATGAAGTGCGCGTGAGCATCGATGTGCTGGGCGGCAAGCTCAAGCTCAAGCGCTTCGTGCTGCGCGACGTGGGTGAAGCACCGGTCGCCATTCGCCGCGTGCGGTGAGATCACCGCAGGCTGGATTTATACCCATGACACTTTCGTTCTCATTGCCCCGTATCGCGCTCGGCACTGGCCCGCTCGGTTCGATGGCGCATGCCTTCGGCTTCGCCGTGAGCGATGACGACGCATATCGCACCATTCAACATGCGCTGGACGCCGGCGTCACCATGATTGACACCGCGCCGTTCTATGGCAACGGCGTGGCCGAAACGCGCGTCGGACATGCGCTAAGAGGCATCCCACGCGGGCGTTACCTGCTTAGCACCAAGGTCGGCTGGCTGGTGCAAGAGGTTGGAAAAGTCGGCGCCGGCACGCGCAGCTATTCTCGCGATGCCATCCTGCGCAGCATCGAGGCCAGCCAGAAGCGCCTTGGCATCGACGTCTTCGACATGGCGCACATCCATGACCCCGAAAATGGCGATTACCGCCGCGAGATCATGTCCGAGGGCTATCCCACGCTCCTCGACCTGAAGCGGCAAGGTGTGATCCGCGCGGTGGGCGCCGGCCTCAACCAAACCGCATTCCTTGCCGACTACGCGCAGCATGCGCCGCTGGACGTGGCGCTGCTGGCAAACCGCTACACATTGCTCGAACAGGAGCCAATGGAAGAGGCGTTCCCACTGGCGATGAAGCGCGGTATCCGCATGATGGCTGGCGGTGTGTTCAACAGCGGCATTCTGGCGACCGGCGGCGTGAAGGGCGCGCGCTATTACTATCAGCCGGCGCCCGAGCCAGTGCGACGGCTGACACGCTTGATCGAAGGTGTATGCGCAAAGCATGACGTCTCGCTGAAGGCGGCAGCCCTGCAATTTGTGGCTGCGCATCCGGCAATCAGCACGCTGGTGCTGGGCATGGCGAAGCCGGCGGAAATCGACGAGAACCTCGCGCTGCTCGATGCATCCATCCCTGCAGCATTTTGGGCCGAGTTGAAGGCGCGCGGGTTGATCGAGGCCGGCGCGCCGACGCCAGCTCCAATAGAATCGCCGGCATGACCCTCCAAGCGCGCAATGTCCTCGGCACTCCGCTCAAGCCGTGCAGCTTCAAGCCGCTCACCGGCTGGTATCGCGATGGCTGTTGCAACACCGGTCCAGGCGATGTGGGTTTGCACACGGTGTGCGCCGTGATGACGGATGCGTTTCTGCATTTTTCGCGCATGGCCGGCAACGACCTGAGCACGCCACACCCCGAGATCGGCTTTCGTGGCTTGCAGGCCGGCGACCAGTGGTGCCTGTGCGTCGAGCGCTGGGTGGAAGCGTATGCGGCCGGCGTCGCACCGCTGGTCGACCTTGAAGCGACGCATATCTCGACGCTGGAGTTCGTCGACCTTGCCGTGTTAAAGCAATACGCAATGCAATCCTGAGTGAAAGGCGCCTGGTGCGCGCGCCAGGAGACCTCGCCCTACTCCCATGAAGCGATGTTGCAGCAGCGCATCTCACAATGCTAAACTCAACCGAACGCATGGCCGACGACCTCACAAAAATCACCGCGCAGCGCATGTCCATTGCCACGCTGCTCACACCCAGACCCATCGACGCAGTCGCCTGGTATTTCGCGTTGGAGCATGAGGCGCGCCGCGCCAAACTTTTTTTGAGGCAGGACGCGCAAGGGCGGGCCATCGCATTTGCCGCAGTATGTCAGACCGGCCTTGATCTCTTTCGCCCGCTTGTAGTGATGCGAGGCGAGGATTCAACCGCGCTGCGACAGGTGTTGAAGGAAGCACTGCAAACACGCCGGCAATATCTCTTCAATGCGCTGCCCTCGAACAAGCCTGACCTTGAGGCAGTGGCTGATCTGCACGGCGCGGCGATTCACGCCATCTATACGCTCGACCGTGATGCCTTCAAGCCGGTGGTGAACATCCTCGCACAAACACGCACGACGCCGGATGGCCTGCTGCGCGCAGCAATCAAAACACGCGACGGCGATAATGCCGCCGAAGCCGGCACATCCTGGATCTCATCGCGCTATGCTGAGATATACGTGAAAGTGATCGAAGGGGCGCGCAACCGAGGGTTGGGCAAATCGGTCGTCAGCGCGGTAAGCGCGCAGGTGCTGCAAGCCGGCCGCACGCCGCTCTACATCGTTGACCCAGCCAACACCGCATCCATCCGCCTTGCAGAGCGGCTCGGTTACCGCGACACAAACACGTTTGAAATCAGCGGCGCGTTGACCCCGCGTCAACCTTAAAAGTAAGTAATAACTGCAAAAAGCATCTTCACGAATCGAGGGATAACCATTACCATCTTCGCACATCCTTTCCGATACAAGAAGAAGCAATGTCCAAACGAAGAGAGATTGAAGCACGCCAGCAAGCACAACAGCGCAAGCAGTGGATTCAGATCGCGGTCATCATCGCCGTCATCGCCATCGTGGTGATTGGCGGCGCGATCGTGTTGAGTTCAGTCACAGGCAACCAGCAAGCTGCCGGCGGCCGCTCACTCCCAGCGATCAAGACCTCGACCAAACCGGTGCCGCCGAATGCGGAGCCAAATGCGATCTCATGGGGGCCGCAGGACGCGCCGATCAAGGTCGAGGAGTTTCTCGACTATCAGTGCCCGGCCTGCGGCCAGTATGCGCGGAGCTTTGAGGCCGGCGTCATCGATGCCTTCGCCAGCAGTGGCAAGGTGCGCTACGAGGTGAAGTTCATGCCCTTCCTCGAGGACCAGGTTGGCGGGCGTGAATCACGCGACGCGGCGCAGTCGGTCTTGTGCGCCGCCGACCAGAACAAGGGCTGGCAGATGCACAACACGTTGTTCGCCAACCAACTCATCACCGGCGAAGAGAACATCGGCAATTTCAGCAAGGCGCGCCTGAAGGAGATGGCTGCCACCATCCCGGGCATGGATGCCGCTGCGTTTGGCGCCTGCCTCGACAGCAACAAGCATGAGGCGCGCGTCCTGGAAATTCGCAAGGACGGCGAAGCGCGCGGCGTGCAGTCGACGCCCTCATTCTTCATCAACGGCAAGCTGAACCCGAATGTCCGCGCTGCCGATGACTTCCGCAACGCATTCAAGCAGATCGCGCCGGATGTGGTGCTGCCGTAAACATGTCCAACCCCCTCCCCTACTCGCTGCCCACCGACCGCACGCCGCGGCCGGCCATCTGGGCTGATGTGCCAGACGAACAGTGGGATGACTGGCGCTGGCAATTGGCGCACCGCATCAACACCTACGAAGAGTTCGCGCAGATCATCCACCTGACAGACGAGGAGATCGCCGGCCTCAACGCGCCGGAGAAGTTTCACGTCGACATCACGCCCTACTTCGCGTCGCTGATCGACCCCGACGACCCTGATTGCCCGGTGCGCCTGCAGGTGGTGCCGCGCGCAAGAGAGTTCGAAGCCTTTGACAGCATGATGGAGGATTCGCTGTCAGAGGATGCGCATTCGCCGGTGCCGGGATTGGTGCATCGCTACCCTGACCGCGTGTTGATGCTGGTGACGACGCAGTGCGCCAGCTACTGCCGCTATTGCACGCGCAGTCGCGTCGTCGGCGACCCGCACGCCGCGTTCTTCAACCGCGCGAATTATCTGAAGCAACTGGAATACCTGCGCAACACGCCGCAGGTGCGCGACGTCTTGCTCAGCGGCGGCGACCCGCTCACGCTCAGCCCGAAGGTCCTGGACGAGTTGCTCGCCGGCCTGCGCGCCATCCCGCATATTGAAGTGATTCGCATCGGCAGCCGCGTGCCAGTGTTCATGCCGCAGCGCATCACCGATGATCTCGTCGAGATGCTGCGCAAATATCATCCGCTATGGATGAACATCCACGTCAATCACCCGAAGGAGATCACGCCGGAGTTGACGCGCGCGTGCGCGAAACTGGCTGACGCCGGCATCCCGCTCGGCAACCAGAGCGTGCTGCTCGCCGGCGTCAATGATCACCCTGAAACGATCAAGAAGCTGTGTCACGAGTTGGTGAAGATGCGTGTGCGGCCCTACTACCTTTACATGTGCGACCTGGTGCAGGGCAGCGGCCACTTCCGCACCACGCTGGCCGCCGGCCTTGAGATCATGGAGGCGTTGCGCGGCCATACCAGCGGCTACGCTGTGCCGACCTTTGCGGTTGACCTGCCTGGCGGCGGTGGCAAAGTGCCGGTGCAGCCGAACTATCTGCTCAGCCAATCGCACGACCGGCTGGTGTTCCGCAACTTCGAAGGTTACATCTCTACCTACACTGAACCGACGAATTACCAGCGCCCGAAGCTGACGAAGTGGATTCCCAAGCCACGCACCGAAAAGGGCCAGCGCGGCGTATCGGGGTTGCTGGCCGGCGAGGAAATGACGATCAAGCCGGCGAACTGGGAAACACTGCACCAGCGCGACGAAGATGACAACGACGAGATCGACATTGCGCAATTGCAGGGCCGGCGCGACGTGGAGGTCGCACCCAAAGGTGACGGCGCGACCTGGATGAAGATAAACTGAATGAAACGATCTGAGATCAATGCCGTGATGGAGGATGTGGATGCATTCCTGCATCGCCTTCAGTTTCATCTGCCGGCGTGGGCTTACTGGTCGCTGGAGGAGTGGCGCACACAACAGACAAGCGCACAAGAGGTGATCGACCGCCGGCTGGGCTGGGACATCACCGACTTCGGGCGCGGGAATTTTCGTGAGTTCGGCCTGTTCCTCTTCACCATTCGCAACGGCACGCTAAGCGCGCTGCGCGCCGGCAAGGGCAAGAGCTATTGCGAGAAAATCCTCGTCGGCGACCCCGGACAGATGAACCCGCTGCACTATCACTGGACGAAGACCGAGGACATCATCAATCGCGGCGGCGGCGATCTAATCGTGCAGCTCTACAACGCCACACCTGAAAGCGATCTGGCAGAGAGTGATGTGACAGTAGTGTGCGATGGCGTGCGGCGCACGGTAAGCGCCGGCGGCACGCTCTGCCTGAAGCCCGGCGAGAGCGTCACGCTGGAGCCATATTGCTGGCACCGCTTCTGGTTCGAGGGCGGGCGCGTGCTGATGGGCGAGGTGTCGCTGGTGAACGACGACAACACCGACAACTGCTTCAATGAGCCGCTTGGTCGCTTCCCCACCGTTGAGGAAGATGCCGCGCCGCTGCACTTGCTGGTGAACGACTATGCGCGCTTTTTGCAGGGCTGAAGCCCGTGAAGGCGCGGAAGCGCACAAAAGCTGAGGAGATGCAATGGCTGCATACGTGATTGCCGATATCGAAGTGACCGAGCCGGTGGAATATGAAGAATACAAGCGGCTCGCCGGCCCCACCCCGGAGAAATTCGGCGGGCGCTATATTGTGCGCGGCGCGCCGGTGGAAGTATTGGAAGGCGAATGGATGCCGAAGCGGTTTGTGATCCTGGAATTTCCCTCGCTCGAACAAGCCAAAGCCTGGTATCACTCTGAGGAATACAGCAAGGCAAGGGCGATTCGCCGCCGCACTGCGACGGCTCGCGTGATCGTGGTGGATGGGGTGAAGCCGGCGTAAGGATGCGCAGGCAAATCGCCCAGCAAACGCATTCGCAGCCGGCCTTTTCACAATCGTAGATGCGTGGAAAATAGCGCGCTGCATCCAGTATGAAACCCACATCCACTTTTTGCTCATTGGTGGCTGCGCTGGCGCTGGCGAGCATCGCCGGCTCCATGCCAGCGTCCGCACAGGTCGGAGCACCGCCGGCCAGCGAGAACATCGCCGCAGTGCAGAGCAAACTACAGGCGCGCACCTTCAGCGGCACACTGGCAAATGGCCGCAGCGCGCAGTTGAACTACCTGTTGCACGTGCCAGCCTCATATGGGCAGGAGCCGGAAAAACAGTGGCCGCTGCTCATCTTCCTGCATGGCTCGCGCGAAGTGGGGCGTGACATCAATCGTGTGCGCAAGGCGATCTTGCCACAGATGTTGGAAGAGAATCCCGATTTCCCTTTCATCGTCATGGCCCCACAGGCCACGTCACAGCAATATGGGTGGTATCCCAGTCTCAAGTCGATCGAGGCGACCATCGATGAATTGCAGGGCGAATACAAAATCGACCCCGACCGCATCTACGTTACGGGCTTGAGCATGGGCGGCTATGGCGCGTGGGCGTTGCTGATGGATGCGCCGGATCGCTTCGCCGCGATTGCGCCGGTGGTCGGCGGCTACTTCTACAATCCCAAACAGCTTTGCGAATTAAAGGACAAGCCGATCTGGGTGTTCGCCGCCAAACGTGACCGCAACGTGCCCTTGAAGGAAAGTGAGCGCGTGGTGAATGCGCTGAAGGCATGTGGTGCCGCGCCACTTTTCACCGTGTTCGAGAATGCCAATCACGATGAGGGCTGGGAGTTGGCCTACACCACAACGGACATCTTCCAGTGGCTGCTGGCGCAGCGTCGCGGCCAGCCGGCGGCACATGAGTGACAACCATCCGGACAACCTGAAGGCCAGTCAGCCCGCTGGGCGCGCCGGCAACCTATAATGCCAGCATGTCGCAACTCAGCGGCAAAGTCATCGCCATCGCCGGCAGCACCGGCGGACTCGGGACTTCTGTCGTCAAGGCATTTGTCGACGCCGGCGCATTTGTCGCGCTGGGGGATCGCCATGCCGAAAAGCAGCGCCAGTTGGTCGCAGCGCTTCACCTCGAACCACAACAGCACGCGCTTCATGCCGTAGATTTGCTTGATGCATCCCAAGCCAGCGCATGGGCAGACGCCATCCTGCAACAGCACGGCCGCCTGGACGGCGTAATGCATCTGGTGGGTGGCTGGCGTGGCGGCACAAAGATTGCACAGTTCCCTGCTGCAGACTGGCAACTGCTCAACGATCTGCTGATTCAAACCACCTGGAACATGATCCGCGCTTTTGCCGAGCCATTGAAGGCCGGCCACGGCCGCTTTGTTCTGGTGTCGTCGCCGCAGGCGCAAAAGCCGGCGCACACCAACGCGGCCTACGCTGCCGGCAAGGCTGCCAGCGAAGCGTTGGTGCTGGCATTGGCTGACGAATGCAAAGGCACAGGTGCAACGGCCAACATCATTCAAGTCAATGCCATCCTGACGCCGGCGATGTTGATCGAAAAACCAAACGAAAATTTTCATAAATTCACCCGCGCCGAGGACATCGCCACTGCCATGGTGTTTCTGTGCTCAGATGCAGCTTCAGCCATGAATGGCCAGCGCATCAACCTGTTTGGCTCTTTCTAACGATGATCATCCGCACACCAGATCAACGGCTGCGCGTGTTCGTCAGTTCCACCTTGCAGGAGATGGCCGACGAGCGAGTCGCCGCGCGCGAGGCCATCAACCGGCTCAGGCTGTCGCCCGTGATGTTCGAGATCGGCGCGCGACCGCACCCGCCGCAGGATTTGTATCGTTCCTACCTCGATCAAAGCCACATTTTCATCGGCTTGTATTGGGAGCGCTACGGCTGGGTTGCGCCGGATATGACCATCTCTGGCCTTGAGGATGAATATCGGCTGTGTGGAAATAAACCCAAGCTGATCTACATTAAAGCGCCGGCGCCGAACCGCGAGCCGCGCCTGAAGCAATTGCTTGACGACATCCGTGATGACGATAGCGTGTCCTACAAGTCGTTCAGCAGCGCCGCCGAGTTACAGCAGTTGATCGAGAACGACCTTGCGATCATGCTGACTGAGCGATTCGAGATGACGCAGCAAGCGCCGGCGACCGATGCGCTGCCCGCGCGCTATGACAATCTGCCGGCGGCCTCCACCCCGCTGATTGGCCGCGATCCCGACCTTGCGCGCATCACCGATCTCGTGCTGCGCGGCGATGTGCGATTGGTCACGCTGCACGGGCCGGGCGGCATCGGAAAGACGCGGCTTGCGATCGAGGTCGGCCGGCGCGCGCTCAGCCACTTCACGCATGGCGTGTGCTTCGTGTCACTGTCAAGCATCACCGACCACAACCTCGTCATTCCCGCCATTGGCGCGGCGCTGGGGTTGGGCGAAACACGCGCCGCCGGCCTGACCGAGCGCGTCATCGAGACGCTCCGCGAAAAGAACCTGCTGCTCATCCTCGACAACTTCGAGCAGGTGCTGCCGGCGGCCACCGCCATCTCTGATCTGCTGGCCACTGCGCCCAACGTCGAGATGCTTGTGACCAGCCGCATCGTGCTGCATGTGCGCGGCGAGTATGAATGCCCTGTCGCACCACTGGGCCTGCCCCAGCAACGTGCTGCAACTTCTCCTGCACAAATCGAAGACAGCGCGGCAGTGCAGTTGTTTGTGGAGCGCGCAAAGGCCGTGAAGGCCAGCTTTGACCTCACGCCCGAAAACGCGCAGGCAGTCGCCGGCATCGTCGCCTATCTCGACGGTCTGCCACTCGCCATCGAGCTGGCTGCGGCTCGCGTCAAGCTGCTTTCGCCGCAAGCCATTTTGTCGAAGCTGATCGACGCCAACCAGCAGGGACGTCTGCTTAGCGGTGGCGCGCGCGACTTGCCGGAGCGGCAACAGACGTTGCTCAACACACTGGCCTGGAGCTACGGGCTGCTCACGCCAGACGAACAGCGCTGGTTCGAGCGCGCCAGCGTGTTCGTCGATGGCTGGACGCTTGAGTCGGTCATGCACGTATGCGAGTTTGAAGATGAGTTTGCGGCCGTTGACGCGATGAGTTCGCTGGCCGACAAAAGCCTGATCACGCGCACAACCCTCGCTACTGGCAGCGAGCGCTTCACTCTGCTCAATACGCTGCGCGACTACGCAGCGACAAAACTCGCTGAGCGTGGCGAGACCGATCATGTCGCCGAGCGCCATGCAGCTTATTTCGCGAATCTCGTCACCCAGGCCGAACCGCAGATCATTGGCGCAAAGCAGAAGGAATGGCTGGCCATCCTTGATGCTGAAAACAGCAACGTTCAGGCGGCGTTGAGTTGGCTGATCGACAAAGGTAATGCGGCGATGGCTGCAGAGATCGGCTGGTCATTGCGCGCGTACTGGTTGATCACGACGCGCCAAAGCGAGAGCCTGCGCTGGATGACAGCGGCGCTCTCGCGATTGGACACGACATCGACCACCGGCGGCGTGGATCGCGCCAAATTGCAGGCGCGCGCGAAGGCGTTGTGCGTTGCCGGCTTCTCCGCAGCGTGGCAGGGCAATGCCGATTGGGCGCGCTTCCTGCTGACGGAGGCCGTGTCGATCAGTCAGGAGCTCAACGATCCGCACCTCATGGGCATGGCTTACACCGGCCAGGCCATTGCAACGTTGAGTATTCAAGCATATGAGGAAGCGCAGACATATTTCGAACAAAGCCTGGCCTGCTTCCGCGAAACCGGCGAGCACTGGACAGCGGTGATGGTGCTGAATGGCCTGCTGCGCGTGACTAGCGAGCGACGAGACTTCGCCGCCGCCGAGCGCGCCAATCACGAATTGCAGACCATGCTGCCGCTGTTAGGAGATGGGGTGTCGGTTGCAGTTGCCACATATGAAACCGGCTTTGCGGCGCTTCAACGTGGCGAGGTTGCGACGGCTGAGACACAGTTGCGCATCGCAATTCGCCTTTGCCTTGAGGCCGGCTATCGCGAGGGCGTGATCTGGAGCATCGAGTCGCTGGCCGGCGCTGCGTTCCTCGCCAGCAACGTCGAGCGCGCCAGCACGCTGCTCGGTGCAGCCAGCACCATCCGCGACCTTGCCGGCATTCCCGTCTGGCACATGGACGAAGGCACGATACTGAACAATCTGACCCACGCAGTGAAGGCGCAAGACCCGCAAGCCCACGCAGCTGCCTTCGCGCGCGGCGCGGCAATGTCGCTCGAACAAGCAGTAAGCTATGCTACAGCTTGAGGTGCAAACATGGATTTGTTTGATCGCGTGAAATTGCTGGTGCGCTCGACGTTGAGCGGCGGCCTGCTGGAAATTTCTCTTTCGCAGGGCGACCCACAGAAGATGCTGGACAAGGCCGAAGCGAAGCTGGAGATCCTGCGCGACGATCTGACGCGCGCAGAGAAGAAGGGCAACGACGAACTCGCCGGCAAACTCAAGACCGAGATTGCCGAGTTGGAGAAGTTGATTGCAAAAGCGCGCAGCAAGAGCAAGGCGCAGCCGGCGCCGGCTACGTCACAGCCAGCGTCGACAGCGCGCGCGCCCGAAGCGACGCCGGCACAAGCTGAGGCAAAACGAACAACTGTGGCGCCGTCGGCAGAGACAGGCGGGGAAATTGCCGGGCCGGCGGACGTCATCATCGACGAAACGCGCGTGGCTGACCAATTGAAGAAGCTGCGCGAGGGAAAATAAAAAAAGCCCCAGAATTCTTGATGAATCTGGGGCTCAGTTCACAGGATCACTCGTCGTCCGGTTCCTCGCCGTCATCCTCACCTGGTTCAGGTTTGGTTGTCGGCGCAAAACCGCCGGCCTGCCCATTCGCAATCGTATCGCGCACGCGCTTCTCAATCGATTGCGCCACTTCGGCGTGTTCGGTGAGGTAGGTCTTGGCGTTCTCGCGACCCTGACCGATGCGCGTGCCGTCATACATGAAGAACGTGCCGCGCTTCTCGACGATGTTCATATTGGTCGCCACATCCAGCATATCGCCCAGCACGCTGATACCCTCATTGAAGTTGATGTCGAACTCGGCCTCGCGGAAGGGTGGCGCAACCTTGTTCTTCGTCACGCGCACACGGGTGCGGTTGCCAGTCACTTCGCCACCACTTTTGATGCCTTGAATGCGCCGCACATCGAGGCGCACTGAGGCATAGAAGCGCAGCGCCATGCCGCCGGTGGTCGTTTCGGGATTGCCGAACATGATGCCGATCTTCTGGCGCAACTGGTTGGTGAAGACGACGGCGGTGTTGGTCTGCTTGATAATGCCGCTCAGCCGGCGCAACGCCTTGCTCATCAAGCGCGCCTGAATGCCGGGTTGCATGTCGGTGATCTCACCCTCAATCTCAGCCTTCGGCACCAGCGCCGCCACTGAATCGATGATGCACACGTCAATCGCATTCGAGCGAATCAACTGCTCAGCAATATCGAAGGCCTGCTCGCCCGTGTCAGGTTGCGAGATGAGCAGGTTGTCGATGTCTACGCCGCACTTGGCCGCGTAGGCTGGGTCGAGCGCATGCTCCATGTCGATATAGGCGGCCATGCCGCCCAGTTTCTGCGCATTGGCAACGACATGCTGGCAGAGAGTGGTCTTGCCCGAAGATTCCGGCCCGTAGATTTCGATGATGCGACCGCGCGGGATGCCGCCGACGCCCAGCGCCATATCCAGGGCCAGGCTGCCGGTGGGGATAACCTCGATGTTGAGGTGCGTCGCCTCGCCCAGCCGCATCACCGCGCCGTCGCCGTGCGCCTTCAAAATGGATGCGAGCGCGATGTCGAGCGCCTTCTTCTTGCCAGCTTCAGTTGCCATGTGTGTCAATCTCCTTGTCACGCTGCCGACCACGCTTTTCAGCCGGCAGCCATCTCTCGAACAGTTGTTCTATTATATGGTTTTCGAATAGGTGCGCAAGCCCCATCCACAAAGAGGCAGGGTCAACGCATTAGACACACGCTAGGACGGTAAGCAGATAATCTGGATCCCAAGCCGCACTCAGGCGCTTGGCTTTCAAACT
>JBDHWI010000018.1:0-40242 GCA_039810125.1 Thermoflexales bacterium
GGCGCGTGCAGCCGGCCCAATTGCGCCTCAGTCAACCCCTGCGCCAGCAGCCGGCCCCGGCGCGACTCACGCGACTTGCGCCCACCCAGCGCGCCAACGTAGAACGCGTCGCTTTGCAGCGCGGTGAGCAGCGCAGGATCATCAAATTTCGCGTCGTGCGCCAGTGTCACCACAGCCGTGGCGCGGGTAATGGGCAAACTCTCGAAGGCGCGTCGTGGATGCTCAACGACAAGTTGGTCGGCGTGCGGGAAGCGCTCACCGTTGGCAAAAGTGACGCGCGGGTCAACGATGACGACGCGATAGCCAAGCGCCTTCGCCATCGTCGTGAGTGCAATGGCAATGTGCACTGCGCCGACGATGATAAGCGTCGGACGCGGAAGGGTCACGTCGATGAAGACTTCGATGCGCCCCTCTCCTGATGGGAGAGTTGGAGGCAAGGGAAGATCGATCCGCCGCGACACCCCATCGCGCAAGGCCGCCTGCACTGCGACAAGCAAGTCCGGCGCGATGACATCGAAGCGGATTCGCGCGTCAACCGTGATCGCGCCGGCGGCGTCTAGCATGAGCTTGCAGCCAATGAGATCCACTGGCCCCGCGATCACCGTCGCGGTGACGATGGCGCAATCCTCCACAACTGCGCGCTGCCAGAGATGGCGCAGCGCCGGCGACAGCGGCTCCACAAAAATCTCAATCGTGCCGCCACACGCCAACCCAATGGATTCAAAGGCTGTCTCATCGGCCACGCCATAGCGCAGCAACTGCGGCTGGCCGGTGGCGAGCGTCTGTACGCCGGCCTCGAACACCGCGCCTTCCACACAGCCGCCGCTGACCGAACCGGCGATCTTGTGTGTCGGCGTCAGCGCCATCTTCGCGCCGGCCGCACGCGGCGCAGAGCCCCACGTTTCGATCACCGTCGCCACAGCCACTGACTCGCCGGCGGCGCTCCATGCCAGCACATCCTGGATAATCTCTCGCATCTCGTTTCACCAGCCTGCATTCTCGCGCAAATGTTGCGCAAAGTGGGACCTTAGGCTATTTTGAGCTATACATTTTGAAAAGCTGTCTTTCACCAGGGCGCCAAGCCGCAAAGATGATCTGCATCCTTTGTGACTTGGCGTCTTTGTGAGAGAGGAAACAAATCGGAGCAAAATTCAACATGAACGTGCTTGTCATCGGTGGCGCCGGCAGAGTCGCCTCCATCGTCATCCCTTTCCTCAAACAACAACACACCTTGCGCGTGTTCGACCTGAAGCCGCCGGCAGACACCTCCCTCGACTATGTCGCCGGCGATCTGAGCGACTTCGACACACTTTCGCAGGCTGCGCAAGGCATGGATGCGCTCCTCTACATGGCGATGGGTTCACTTGACTGGCCAACCGTCAACGGTATGAAATCGGCCTTTGACGTAAACGTGAAGGGTGTCTATCTGGCTTTGAAGGCGGCCTTCGAGGCCGGCGCGCAGCACGCCGTGCATTGCAGCACCATGTCGGTGTATGAAGACCTGCTCAAGCGTTACATGTTTGATGAGGATCAAACACCCGACGCGCGCGACCTGTATGGCTTCACCAAGCGCATGGGCGAAGCGGTTTGCCACAACATGTTCCAACGCACTGGCATGAGCGTAAATGCGCTGCGGCTGTGCCTGCCCGTCAGCGACGAAGAGTGGCTGGAGAAGACGCAGGCCGGCGTGCCAACCATCGCCACCGCCGCGAGTGACCTTGCGCGAGCCTTCCACGCCGCGCTGAATTATCGCAACGGCTTTCAAGCCATCATGATCAGCGGGGACTACGAAAACAAACTGCTGAATCTGGCGAAGGCAAAGCGCGTGCTGGGCTGGGAGCCGCTCAAGCGTCCGCGTAGTTGACGCGAAATTGATGCAAAATCGCAGGGGCAAACGCCGGCGTTTGCCCCTGCAACGATCACCAACCGACCACTAGTTGAGCAGCCGCATGATGCGCAACAACTCTTCCGAGAGCGGCTTGACTTGCGAAGTTGCCTCCGCCAGGTCGGTCAGATCGATCCTGTCGCCGTGCAAGCTAACCATCTTGCCAACACCGCTGCCATCCAGCAGTGCGTCGACTGCGCGCACGCCCATGCGCATGGCCAGCAGGCGATCATAGGCGCTGGGCGTGCCGCCACGCTGCACATGCCCCAGCACCACTTCGCGCACGTCGAAGCCCTCATCAAAATCATTGCTGCACAGGTAATTCTGCAATGCATGAATGCCGGGATGCCAACCCTCAGCCACCATGATGATGCAGTGCGCCTTGCGCCGGCGATATGACTCCAGAATTGTCTCCGCCACAGCATCCATGTTGGCTGGATATTCGGGGATGAGCGACATCTCCGCGCCACAGATGATGCCGCTGGCAAGCGAAAGATAGCCGCAGTTGCGCCCCATCACCTCGACCAAAAACGCGCGCTGGTGCGATGAGGCTGTGTCCTTGATGCGCCCCACCGCCTCTGCAATCGTGTTCAACGCCGTGTCGACGCCGATAGCGGTGTCGGTGCCATACTGATCGTTGTCGATGGTCTTGGGGATGCCGACGAGCGGCATGCCAAGCTTGTAGAGTTCGTTCGCGCCGGCGAGCGAGCCATTGCCACCAATCACCACCATGCCCTCGATGCCGGCCTGCTGCAACTTCTCCAGCGCGATACGCTGGCCGGCGTCGGTCATGAATTCCCTGCTGCGCGCCGTGCCGAGGATGGTGCCGCCTTTGCGCAAAATGCCGGCGACATCGCGCGACGACATCTGGATGAAGTCACCCTCCATCAAGCCGACATAGCCGCGCCGCACGCCCATCACTTCCAGATTTTGCGCCAACGCCGTGCGCGTGACCGCGCGGATGCATGCATTCAAACCCGGCACATCGCCGCCCGAGGTAATCACCGCAATTCGTTTCATGATTGATCCATTGTCGATGCTTTGACAGCGCATTATCCTATCGCCGTCCGCCAAAAGTGAACCTGCTCACTCGTCTAGTTTTCGCTCGTACATCCGGTGCGTTTTGTAGAAGTCGATGCCCAGTTCACGCAGTTCGCGCTGCATTTTTGTGTTTTCGACGCCGATCTGCACGAGGTCGGCGTGGGCGAAGCCGCCGGCGACCACGCTCTTGCGCATCTCGCTGAACAGCACCGCTGTGCCGCCACCGCCGCGATGCTCCTCCAGCAAGCCGGCGCCATTCACGTTCACCCAGTCACTCTTGCGCAACGCCCGCAGCAACGTAATCCAGCCAAACGGAAGGATTTTGCCGCCTGTTTTCTGAATGGCTGCGCCGATATCGGGATATGCCATCAGAAACCCCACCAGCGCGTCACCCTTGTAAACAATCTTGATCAGGCGCGGGTCGGCGAACCAGATCAACTGGTCGGCCATCGCCTTTGCCTCATCCGGCGTGAATGGCACATTGCCCTCGCTGCGGCCCAGCGCGCCGTTGTACAGCTCCAGCAATTGCGGCACCGCCTTGCGCAGATCGCTGCGCGATGTGAAGTTGGATACGCGCAACCCGCGTCGCTTTTGCACCAATTCAGATGCACGATCGATGCGCTCCCACACGCCGGCATTCAGCGTGCTGGGCGAGAGATAGCCGGAGAGGATGTCACCCTTGCGCGTGAAGCCGGCATCTTCGATCAGCTTCGGGTAATAATCGCGATTGTAGGGGATGCCGAGCGCCGGCCTATGCTCGAATCCCTTCACCAGCATGCCCAACCCATCCAGCGCAGTCAGCCCTTTCGGCCCTTCCACATGATTCAACTCGCGCTGCCTCGCCCATGCGAACGCCGCATCGAATAGCGCGCGCGACGCCTCAACATCGTCCTCGCATTCGAACAAGAAGAAGTGTGCGGTGCGCGATTGATTGAACGCGTTGTAGTTGCGATTGTCGAGGACGCACAGCCGGCCAACAACTGTGCTGCCCGCGCCCTGCAACTGGGGGGAATTGCGCCTTGCGAGCAGAAATGCCGCATCCGAGTGCTTGAAGAACGGATGTTTGCGGCGGTTGAGCTGGCCAGCGGCGTCCATCGCCAGCGGCGGCACCCATTGCGGCACGTTCTTGTAAATTTCAAATGGCAATTGCAGAAACTGCCGCACTTGCGCCCTGTCACTGGTGTCGACTTCGATGATTTCAACCATTTGTGTACGGCGAATTAAATGACACAATCGCCAAACCACAAACATGACCCGACTCCGCAAACTAGCCTATGGCTTCGGCGACAGCGGCTTCTCCATCACCAGCACCGCGCTCGCGCTGCTGTATCTCGATTTTCTGGTAAATGGGGTCGGGTTGAGCGCGCAGTGGGCCGGCCTCGCCATCGGCGTGGGGCGCTTGTGGGACGCCGGCAACGACCTGCTGTTTGGCACGCTGAGCGACCGCACCCGCACGCGCTGGGGCCGGCGCCGGCCCTACCTGCTCTTCGGTGCGCTGCCTTTTGGCCTCGCTTTCATCCCCATGTGGCTCATGCCCAATCTGAGCGACCAGGCCGTGCTGGCGCTCTACTACACTGTCGGCTATATCCTCTTCGACACCATGTTCACGCTGGTGAACACGCCCTACATCGCCTTGACGCCCGATCTCGCGCCAGACTACGACGAGCGCACCTCGCTGCACTCGTATCGCATGTTCTTCTCCATCGCGTTTGGGCTGGCCGGCGCGGTGCTGCCGCTGGCGCTGGTGGATGGGTTGCGCGCCGGCCTCGGCCTCAGCACCCAGCAGGCCTATGCTGCCATGGCCGCATTGCTGGGCGGATTCAGCATCGTCCCCATTCTCATCACCTTCGCGGCGACGAAGGAGCGCGATGCATTTCAGGCTTTGCCGGCGCCCACACTGCGCGAATCCTTCCGCACCGCCTTCAGCAACCGCGCTTTCATCATCGCCGCCGGCATCTATCTCTTCACGTGGGTTCCCATCGACATCGTCACCTTCGTCATCATCTTCCTGCTGCGCGATGTGTTGCAGTTCGACAGTTCACAGCAAACGCTGGCGTTCGCGCTGCTGTTCGGCGTGGCGGCGCTGGCGTTGCCGCTGTGGGTATGGCTCTCGGCGCGGCTCGACAAGCGTCGCGCGTATCAGATTGGCGTGGGGTTGCTGGCTATCACTCTTCTGGCAATCAGTCTGGTGGGGCCGGATCAGCCGGCGCTCGCATTTGGCATTGCTGCGCTCGCCGGCGTCGGCATCTCAGCAGCACACGCGTTGCCACTCGCCATCATGCCGGACACGCTGGATTGGGATGAGTTGCGGCACGGCACGCGACAGGAAGCAGCATGCTATGCGGTGCTGACATTGGCACAAAAATTGATCAGCGCAGTGACGATCACGATGACTGGCGCGTTGCTCGCAGCCAGCAACTATGTGCCGAACCCGGGGCCGGATGCATTGCAGCCAATGACGGCTGTGAACGCCATTCGCTTCCTCACGGGGTGGCTGCCGGCAGCGCTATTCATCGCCGGCGCGCTGCTCTCGACGATCTACCCCATCACCCGCGAGCGCCACGCCCGCATCCTGCGCGCGCTGGAACAGAGGCGGCAGTTGCGGCTAAAGTCAACGCCGATGGTAGATCAAGCTCAGGGGTGACGGATGCAGTCCCATGCTGCGCCTCACCTCATCGCTCCATCACACAATCCGCATCTTGCTGCCCGCCGGCGTCTTTTCCACCTCGATCCGATCGGGGAAGGCAGCCTTCAGCGCCTCGATGTGCGTGATGACAAAGATGCGCTCGAAGTCAGTCGAGATGGTATGAATTGCCTCGACCAGCGCATCCAATCCCTGCGCGTCCTGCGTGCCGAAGCCCTCATCGATGAACAATGTTTGCAGTCTGGCATTTGCGCGGCGCGCCAGCAATTGGCTGAGCGCGATGCGGATGGCAAAGTTCACGCGGAAGGCTTCGCCACCGCTATACATCTCATAGCTGCGCTCGCCCACCTCATCAGAGATGCGAATCTCCAACGTCTCGGCAGTGTCGCCCTTTTGTGTCAGGCGCTGTGTCTCGAAGCGCACATTCATGCGGCCGTTCGTCATGCGCGCCAGAAGTTGGTTTGCGGTGAACTCCAACTCCGGCAACACGTTCTCGATGATCATTGCCGGCACGCCATTCTTGCCAAACGCAATCCGCAAATCATCGAGTTGTGATTGCTGCACGGAGAAGTCATCAATCTCGGCGCGCAACCGCTTCACCGCGCCTTCCAGCGCGATGCATGCCTGCACCTTCTGGTTGGCCGCAATGGCAAGACGTTGCGCGGCGTACAGCGCATCGCGCGATTGGTTCAACGCGGCAGTGACCTCAGGTTCACGCCGCAACTGCGCTTCCACCTCTGCCAACTGCTCACGCAGGTCGGCGCCGCCTCTCTCTTCACTCGCGCGGCGCTCCTTCAGGGTCTGCTCCTGCAGAGACAAGGTTTGCAGCGCGCGATTCTCACTTTCCACCTGCACGGCGGCACGGTCAAGTTGCGCCTTGCGCTCGGAAAATACCTTTAGTTGTTCAAGCCGATCGCGCAGATACGCGTGTGCTGCCGCGTCATAGCCCACCTCGGCCAGTTCCGCATTCACCTTGGCCAGGGCAGCCTGCGCTTCTGGCGCATAGCCGGCTTGATCCAGCGCGCCTTGCGCCAGCGCCACCGCTTGCTCAGCATCCGGCAATTGCTCGGTGGCAGCCTGCGCGCGCGCCAGCCTTTCCGAAAGCGCAATCTGGTCGCGCTGCAAGGCATTCAAGCCGCGCACGCGCGCATCCAGGGTCGTGATGGCTTGCTCGACGCCGGCGCGCTTCTCGGCCAGTTGCTTCACCAACGCTTCATTTGCGCGGTAGGCTGCGCCACGCTCCTTGCCCGAATGCTCCCATTCCGCCAACAAGCGCGTGCGCTCCTCTTCACCCAGCGGGCGATGACAGGTCGGGCAGATCGCGCCAACCTTCTGCAAGGCATTCATGCGCGCGCGGATGTCGTTCATCTCGCGCTTTAGCACATCGTTCTGCGCGCGCGCTTCGCTCTGCTGCTCAAACGTCTGGCTGAGTTCAAGCTGGCGCGCCTCGCGCTCGCTCTGCGCGTTTTCAACCTCTTCGATCTGCGCATTGACTTCAGCAAGGCGCTGCAACAGGTTCGTGTCGGCGGCCAGCGTCTGCAGGTCGCGCAGCCGGCGCCTTTTATCCTCAAGATCGCTTTCCACGCGCCGGCGCGCATCTGCCAGCGCAGTCTCTGCCGCATACTTGCGCGGGTTCAACTCGGTCATGCTGGAGAGTTTGAGGTTGAGCGCCTCATTCTCCGCAAGGCTGTGCTCCAAGTCAGCAAAGCCATGCTCGATCTCGGCGCGCTGGTCGATGGCGCGCTGGTATTGCTGCATCAGTGCAAGATGGCCGGCGCGATCGGCATTCAAACGATCCAGTTCCACCTGCAAGCCGCGCAGGCGTTGCTCGGTCTGCACGGCCTGCGCGCGCAATGCGCGTCCACGCTCGCGCAGGCGTTCGATCTCGGCCATGGCCTGCTCAGCCTGCGTCATCCTGTCTTGCGCGGCAGTTTGCGCAGCCAGCGCCACGTCGAGTTGCTGCTGATATTCAGGCAGCTTCGACATCTCCTCGGCGTGTTTGTCCAGCTCTTCCTGGCGCTTCTGCCGCTCATTGGTCACATGCGCCAGCTGCTCTTTCGCGCGCGCCTCATAATCAAGCCACACGTCGAGGTTGAGGATCTCGCTGAGCAATTCCTTGCGCTGCGCCGGCGGCTTCAGCGTAAATTCATCTGCGCGCCCCTGCTTCAAATAGGCCGAGTTGATGAACGTGTCATAGGTCAGATTCAGCGTGCGGATGATCTTGTCCTGTGTCTCATTCGTGCGCGGCTCGGTCAGTTGCGTCCAGCCGTTGTCGTTGTTTTTGACAAAGAACTCCAGCATGCCACTCGACGTCGGCGCCTTGCCCTTCACCGCCTTGCCGATCTTGCGCGTGCGGACGACCTGATAGATTTGCCCGCCCTCGCCAAAGGTAAGCGCCACGCGCATGTCGCTGGCGCCCTGGTTGATGAGTTCATCATCGCGCTTGGCGCGAGCGGCGCCCCATATCGCCCACGTCATCGCATCGAGCAGCGAGCTTTTGCCGGCGCCGTTCTCGCCGGTCAGGCACACTACGCGCAAGCCATTGAAGTCCAACGCGTCCGGCTCGCGGTAGGCCATGAAGTTTTTGATTTCAAGCTTGATGGGAATCATCGAAAGATTTTCAACCTCGAGTGACACGAAGGATTTCAACCGCAACGCAGGTGTCATTGTCAAAGGCGAGGCGCGCGCCTTCGCAATACCTGGCCGCCAGCCCCCACTCCGCTGCATCGGCATGGGGCAGGCACGCTGCAACACCCAACTCGATCACGCCGCCATGCGTGACGACCAGCACGCTGCCGCCATCGCCGGCGAGTGCGACCAACTCGCGCCACAGCTTCGCCAGGCTCTGCGCGTAACTCGTGGCATGCCGGCCTGTCTTCACTGCGCGCGCCACCTCGGCAAAGCTTGCATCCATGCTCATCTCGGTGCTGACAAGGCCATCCGCCGGCAGCAACTCGTCAAGCTCATAATCGACCGCATAGCCCATGGCGATGGCTGTGTCGAACGCGCGCGGCAGGGTGCTGGTGACCACGCGATCAAAGTGACCCATGCTGTTGCCCACACGCCGCGCCAGCGACACGCCCTCCTGCGAGAGATGCGGTTGCGATGCATTGCGCTTGCTGTGCCGGCGGATTTCCAGGAACTTCATCGTAGAACTTTGAGTGGTGAGTTTTGCATTCTAAATTGTCGCCGCGCTGAACTCAAGCAGCCATCGACAATCATCAGCTGAAATTCACAGCGGCTTCCACTCGTGCTCCACGCGGCCATCATCACACAGGCGCAGCAAACCAATGCTCGGCCCATACCGGCCCTTGCGCCCGGGCGGGTTCGACACCGCGCCTGGGTTGAAATACAGCGTGCCGTCGATGGTGGCTGCGTGTCTGAGGTGGCTGTGGCCGAAGATGACCATGGTGGCATTCGCCGGCTTCAAGCGCGCCAACCGCGCCACCAAGTCTTCGTTCACCTTCGTTAGACCACGCTCTTGCTGAAGTCCTTTGAACTTGTCCAGCACCGAGTAAATGAAGCTGATGTGACCGTGCGTCATCCAGATCACATGGTCGCGCGCGCGCAATGCAAGCGCGAGCGGCAAATCCTGATCGTGATAGCCAGTGCTGTACTGCCAGTGCAGGTTGCCGCGCACAGCGTAAGTTGGCGCGATGGCTTCGAGCGCTGGCAAAATACTGGTCGATTCCAGGTCGCCGGCGTGCAAAATTGCATCGCAACCCTTCAGCAGATCGAATATCGTTCGCGGCAGCGCGGGCAAGCGGTGCGGCACATGCGTATCGGCAATCACGCCGAGCGTGCGCGCGTGGCGCAGATCAATGAGTTGGGCTGGGTAAAGTGTGTTCAGATCAGTCACGATGCGGAGATGCGATGTTACCATTCACGCGATGCAAACACTGCAACGCAACATCCTTGATGAAATTCTGGCGCACAAGCGCGAGGCAGAGGTGCCGGCGCGCAAGCGCGCAGTGCCGCTGCGTGAAATGCGTCGTTTGGCCGAAGCGCAGCCGGCGCCAGCGCGCGACTTCGCCGGCGCACTGCACCGCGCTGATGGCAATGTGGCGCTCATCGCCGAGGTCAAGCGCGCCTCACCGTCAAAGGGCGATCTCGTGAAGGGTGTGTTCGATCCAGCGGCGCTCGCCACCATCTACGAATCCAACGGCGCTGCCTGCATCAGCGTGCTGACCGACGAGAACTACTTCAAGGGGTCACTCGATCATCTACGCGTGGTGAAGCGAACGGTGAAAATTCCAGTATTGCGCAAGGACTTCATCGTCGACGCCTATCAACTCTACGAGGCGCGCGCCGCCGGCGCCGATGCCGCGCTGCTCATCGTGGCTGCACTCGATGACGCAACCTTGCGCGATCTGCATGCGCTGGCTTGTGAGTTGACCCTCACCCCATTGGTGGAAGTGCATGCTGCAGCAGAGGCCGAGCGGGCGGTGCGCGCCGGCGCGAGTGTGATCGGCGTGAACAACCGCGACCTGCGCACGTTCAGCGTGGACATCGAGACGACCCGCGCATGCGCAGAAAGATTGGAGCATGGAAAGTGGAGATCGGATGTTTCACAGTCGCTCATCTCAGAGAGCGGCATCTTCACGCCGGCGGACGTGGCACAAGTGGCCGGCATGGGCGCGAATGCGATTCTCGTCGGCGAATCGATCATCACTGCTGGTGATCTGCCGGCGCAAGTGCAGGCGCTCGCCAGTGTGCCGTGCCGGCGCTGACTCCGCTCGCGCAAGCGGCCAGCACTGCATCGATCACGCAAAAACGCCGCCGGCGAATGTGCCCGGCGGCGTTTTCATGCTTCGAATTAGCGCTATTTCTGACGCTTCAGCAAATCTCGAATCTCGGTGAGCAGTGCAACGTCTGCCGGCGGAGCTGCCGGCGCGGCTTCCTTCTTCTTGGTCATGTTGTTGATCGACCGGACGATCAGGAAGACGACAAACGCGATAATCACAAAATTGATAATCGCTTGAATGAAGTTGCCATAGGTGATCTTGGCAGTGCCAACGGTGATCGCCAACGCGGTGAAATCAATCCCACCGAGAATGACGCCGACGATCGGCATGATGATGTCATTCACCAGCGAATTGACAATCGCAGTGAATGCAGCGCCGATGATGACGGCAACGGCCAGGTCGATGACATTGCCACGGTTGATGAAGTCGCGAAATTCCTTGAGCATGTTGTTTCCTCAATCAAATGTGTCTTGAATGTTGATTGCTGATCTTCGCCGAAGAGATTAACCCAACCACAAACAAATTACAACCGCGTATTTATAGACCAAAGTATTATTTGTCGTGCGGGAGACAGTCAAACAGCTAAAAACACTCTATAATCTTTCACCCGAAACCAAATCATCGGATAAATCATCCCGACCTATAGAAGGCGCATTCATGAGAATTTCCTGCCTGCAAGAGAACCTCGCGCGCGGCCTGAACATCGTCAGCCGCGCTGTTGCGCCGCGCACGGCTACCCTGCCAGTGCTGACGCACGTGCTGCTGGCGACCGACAATGGCCGGCTCAAGATCGCGGCAACCAACCTCGAACTCGGCGTAACGTGCTGGATTGGCGCAAAAGTGGAAGACGAAGGCTCGATCACTGTGCCGGCGCGCACCTTCAGCGACCTCGTAGCCTTGCTGCCGGCGGATCGCGTGGACTTGGAGCTGAACATCCGCACGCAAACCTTGCGCGTGCAAGCCGGCAAGACCGACAACAACATCAAGGGCATCGATGCGCAGGAATTCCCGATCATTCCAACTTTCAGCGCAACATCGGCAGTGTTCATCGAGCCGGCGGTGCTGAAAAAGCTCATCGCGCAGGTGGTGTTTGCGGCGGCAACCGACGAGAGCCGGCCCACCCTCACCGGTGTGCTAACCAAGCTGGACGGCGACACCATCACCATGGCCGCCACCGACGGCTTTCGCCTGAGCGTGCGCAGCGGCAAGCTAAAGGAAGCTGTGCCTGAGTCGCGCACCTTTTTGATCCCAGCACGTGCGCTGGCCGAAGTGGCGCGCGTGATGGGCGAGCAGGAAGAGGCCATCGCCATCAGCGTCACCCCATCGCACGGACAGGTGTTGTTCCACATGGCGAACGTGGATGTGGTGGCGCAACTGATCGACCAGAAGTTTCCCGACTACGAGCCGATCATCCCCAAAAAGCACGACACGCGCACCGTGATGAACACCGCCGACATGCTGAAAGCGTGCCGGCAGGCCAGCATCTTCGCGCGCGATTCGCTCGACACCGTGCGGTTGACTGTGAAGCCGGGCGAGGAGTTGGAGCCGGGCAAGGTGAAGGTGACCGCCCGCGCCGATGCCACCGGTGACAATGAGAGCGATCTGGATGCCACAGTGAATGGCGAGGGGGTCGAGATCGGTTTCAACGTGAAATATTTGATTGAGGCGCTGTCAGCCATTGATGCGCCGCAGGTGGCGCTGGAGACCACCGCGCCGCAGCGCCCAGGTGTCATTCGCGCCATCGGTGATGACCAGTTCATGCACCTCATCATGCCGATGCACCTGCCGCGCAGTTGAGGATTCTTCCCGCATCCCGCGTCGCATTCCAGTCCATTCAGTGCGATGCGGGATGCGGGACGCGCGTTTCGTCACTTCATGCCCATCAAAATTCTCACGGCGGAAGAGGCGCGCCGCATTTGCGACCCAGCCTCATTTTCATTCGACACCACCGCCGACCTGCCCTATATCGACGCCATCTTCGGTCAACCGCGCGCCACGCGCGCCATCGATTTCGGCGTGAACATGGATGCGCCGGGCTACAACCTGTTTGTGATGGGGCCGCAAGGCACCGGCCGCACACACGTCATCACACGCTATCTGAAGCGCGCCGCGCCACAAGGCACACAGCCCGGCGATTGGGCCTACGTTCACAATTTTGACGAGCCGCGCAAGCCCATCGCACTGAAATTGAAGGCCGGCCAGGCGCGCAAACTGCGCGAGCTGATGGACAGCCTGATGACGCAAGTGCAGCAGAAGATGCCGCTGGCTTTCGAGACCGACGCCTACGATGAAGCCGCCGATGCCATCGCATCCGCGATGCAAACTGCGCAAAACGACGCGCTTGGCGCAGTGCAGGCTGCATGCGAAAAAGAGGGCTTCACACTGTCACACACCGCCTCGGGGCTGATTATCGCGCCCGCGACAAACACGCCGCTGGATGAAGCAAAGCTGCAAGCGCAGGCGCGACTGAACGACATGCTTGATGACACGCTGCGGACATTGCGCGAGATGGAGAAGAAAGCGCGATCAGCATTGAGCCAGTTGGATGCTGACGTGGCACGTTCGGTTGTAAAGCCGCTGCTTGAGGATGCCGGCACGCGCATCGATGCGCTGGTCGATGAAGCTGACAGTCCGGCGCTGGCTGCCTATTTCGATGCGGTCGATCAAGATATCGTATGGAATGTAGCCGCGTTCAAACCGGTGGATCGCGGCGGCGCAGAGATCGAGCCGGCGGCGCGGCGCATCTTCATGAATCGCTATCGCATCAACGTCCTCGTCGACAATTGCGAGACCTGCGGCGCGCCAATCATCAACGAGGATTACCCGACTTACTACAACCTCGTCGGCCGCATCGACCGCGCGCTCAGCTTCAACAACGGCAACAGCATCGACCACACGATCCTGCGACCCGGCGCGCTGCATCGCGCCAACGGCGGCTACCTCATCATGCGTGTGCGCGACTTGGTGGAATACGAGGACGCCTGGTTTGCGCTCAAGCGCAGCTTGAATAAAGGCTCGCTAACCATCGAGGAGCCTAATGCGCACACGCAACTCATCAATGCGCCGATGCTGGAGCCGCAGGCTATTCCATTGGATGTGAAGGTGGTCCTGCTCGGCAACGGCAACGAGTATTGGCAGGTGGCGCGCGACGAAGATTTTCGTTCGCTGTTCAAAGTGCGCGCCGAGTTCACCACGCACATGCCGCGCACGCCGGAGAACGAGCAGACCTACGCCTCTTTCCTGCGCAACCGCATCGACGATGAGAAGCTGATGCCGTTCGATCGCACTGGTGTTGCCGCGCTGGTGGAAGAAGGCTCGCGCATCGCCGACGATCAGGAGCGCCTCTCCGTTCGCCTCGGCGAGATCGCCGACCTGGCGCGCGAGGCCGCCTATTGGGCGAAACAGGCGAATCGTAGCGCGGCCACCAGCGAGGACGTGAAAACGGCATTGCGCGAGCGGCGCTATCGCATCGACCGCTATGAGCATGACGTGCGTGACTACACTTTTCGCGGTATGTATTACGTTGCCACCAGCGGCACAGCTGTGGGTCAGGTGAACGGGCTATCAGTGACTGATGTGGTCGAATACGAGTTCGCACAGCCCACGCGCATCACCGCGCGCAGCTACGTCATGCGCGGCGGCATCGACGACATCGACCGCGCCGTGAGCTACACCGACTCTTCGCACAACAAAGGCATCGCGCTCATCGACAGCTACCTTAACGGGCTGTATTCGCATGATCAGATTCTCACGCTTTCAGCAAGTGTCACCTTCGAGCAGAGCAACGTGCAGCACGAGGGTGACAGCGCCACCTGCGCGATGCTGATTGCAATGCTCTCGGCGGTGGCCAACCTGCCGGTGCCGCAGCACTACGCCATCACGGGCACGATGGATCAGTTTGGTTTTGTGCGCCCCATCGGCGCGGCCAACGAGAAAACCGAGGGCTTCTTCGACACCTGCAAGGCGCGCGGGTTGGATGGCACACAGGGCGTGATTTTGCCGGCGACCAATGCCGTCGACCTGATGCTGCGCGAGGATGTCGTTGAGGCGATTCGCGCCGGCATGTTCAAGGTGATGACGGCAACGCATATCGATGACATCATTGAGGTGATGTTCAACATGCCGGCTGGCATGCGCGGCGAGGACGGCAAATTCCCCGAAGGCACCGTCCACGCGAAGGTCGAGGCAACGCTGCGCGAGATCAACGACAAGGCAAATGGCCACAAGCAAGGCAAGGGGAGCGGCGACGAGGAAGACAAGAAAACAGCGCCTGAGAAGCCGGCAGAGCCGACGCCAGAACCACCCCCTGCCCCGCCACCAGAACCCAGTCCTCAGCCACAGCCGGGCCCTACCCCGCCACCCGAGCCGGAACCGGGCGCAGACGCGGAGCAAGCAAAAAGAACACGCAGCGGCGCCGGAGAGAAGGGATGAAATGGTGCGCCGTGTGAAATGCGCGCCACACTTCAATCACGCAGATTGCGCCACTACACGCGGGTGATGTAAGTGCCGGCGCGGGTATCGATGCGCAACGTATCACCGGCGTTGACAAACAGCGGCGTAGTTACCTTCAGCCCGGTCTCCATCGTCACAATCTTGGTGCCGCCGCCGGCTGCGGTATCGCCGGCGATGCCGACGGGCGACTCGGTCACGATCAGATCGACTGCCGGCGGGATCTCGATGCCGAGTGGCTCGCCGTTGTGACTCTTCAACCGCACTTCCATGTTCTCCTTCAGGTATGGCAGCGCGTCTTCCAGCATGCGTTCGTCCAGCGTGAATTGCTCAAAGCTGCTGGTATCCATGAAGTTGTAGAAGTCGCCGTCGTGATAGAGATATTGCGCGGTCGAGTTGTCCACGCTGATATCTTCCACGCGATCGCCGCTGGTGAAGGTCTTGTCCATCTGCGCGCCCGAGCGCAGGTTGCGCACCTTGACGCGCACGGTGGCATTGCCGCGGCCAGGCTTGTTGTGTGAATACTCCAGGACGATGTAGAGGTCGCCGTCGAGTTCAAATGCGGCGCCTTTGCGAAGATCGTTGACGTCAATCATGTGCGGGCGCAATTGTAACGGGTCGCCTGGTCATGCATTGCTCACACGATACGCCACGATGACGGTGTTGATCACGAAGGCGATGAGCAGCGCCAACCCGATGCGCAGGGCAGCTTTGCCGGCGCGCGGCCACAACATGCCCTTGCGCACGCCGGTGCGAAAAGAATCTTCCATGATCAGAACGACGATGAGCGTGATGATGCCCATCACCACCAGCACAGTCCAGTTGACAATGACGATTGCAAATTGATTCCAGCCGAGCATGTAGGCCAGGTTCAGCGCGATGGCGCGCGTGAGGAACATCAGCGCGACAGCTACGGCGCTGAGCGCCAACCACAGCGCATAGCACGCCACATACAGCACGGGGTTCGGTTTCATCTGCGCTTTCATTTTTCATGCAGCAGGCGCAGCGAACTAACAGCACCTGCCACACGCTGCCTGCAATTGAACCATAGCTGGCCCGGAAAGACGCCGGCTGATCGAATAGCTTTTCAGCCCGCCATCAGTCGCGCCGCGCCAAATTGCAGGATGTAAGACACCACTATCACGCTCACCAAAATGGCGGCAGCCACGATCGCGCGCTTCCACAGCAGGCCATTCTCCACGCCGGTGCGCAACTTGTGCTCCATCACCAGGATGATGACGATGAATAAAATGCCGAGCAGTATGATGCCAAATCGATCCACCAACCCCATCATCTCCTGCCGGCCACCAGTGAGGTAGGCCAGGTCGAGCAGATTGGTGCGCAGGTTTACGATCAGCCAGAATGTCACAGCGCACAACGCAAACCAGATGACGTAGCACGCCACATACAGCACGGGATTCGGTCGTGTAATGTTCATATCTACTTGGTCAACAGTCCATCACCCCTTCAATGCGGTGGTGATGTCATTCATCAGATCACGCTCGGCGTCGGCAACTGCCTGACCGCCGAAGCCCAGAAAGCTCCCTGTCTTGGACGATTGCGCAATGCGATGCGCAAGAAAAAGCAGCCACTGGTGATAGGCGTCGAAATCAGCCGCGCCGGCCTTGGCGCGCAACAGCTCGCCGGCGCTGCGGCAAAACTGCATCGCCGCCTCGCGCGTGACGCCGGCGTCCAACGCAGAAAACGTCTCGCTGCGCTGCGCCTCAAAGGCGATATCGCCGCCCAACGCATCGCGCTCACGAATGAGCGTCAGCACCAATTGATTGTCGGCAAATGCCTGGTCGGCAGAAATCTTCCAAGCCTCAAAGAAGGCGTTGCGCTCTTCCACCGCGCCGCCGGCCTGCGCCGCGATCATCGCCAGACACACCGCATCCGGCGTCTTTGCCAGCACGTCCCATTCCTGCGACGTGAAACTGTTTCGTGTTGCCATATGCTTTCTTTTGATTCAGGCAGTATGAATAGGGTGAACCACCCATTCTGCCTCAAGTCTGCCTCATACGAATTGCTTTGTCACTTCGATCAACGCTTCCAACTCACCTGGTTCAGGGACGCCGCGTGAGTCGAACATGAAATACGTGCAGCCGGCCTTGATGAGCGCCTCGATCTTCGCCGCCACCTGATCCGGCGTGCCCCAAATGCCGGATTCGCGGATGAAGTCATCACGCACGCGGCGCTCAACTTCTTCCTGTGTGCGTCCCACGCTGCCGCCACCGAACCACGTCAGCCGCAATGAGCTGAAATCGCGACCGATGGCATCACACTCGCGCTTGAGGATCTCCACCTTGCGCGCATAGTCATCAGCATAGGCTGTGACATTCCACCAGTCGGCATTGCGTGCCACGATGGGCAACGTCTTCTTCTCGCCGCCGCCGCCGATCATCAAGATGGGCGGACACGGCGTCTGTGGCAAATTGATCGCGTCCTCAATCCGATAGTATTTGCCGGCAAAACTGCTTCTGGTTTGCATCCACATGCGCTTGATGATCTGAACTGCCTCCTCTAATTCGGCAATTCGCTGGCCCGCCGGCGGGTAATCGTAGCCATAGGCGAGATGCTCGTCCTCCTTCCAGCCGGCGCCAATGCCCAGAATCAGGTTGCCGTTCGTCAGATACTGAATCGTGCTGGCCATCTTCGCCGTCAAGGCCGGATTGCGATATCCTTGCCCCAGCACCATCGTTCCCCAGCGCAAATGCGGCGTGAGGGCGGCATAGAACGCCAGTGCGGTCAACGCTTCAAGGCAATCATCATCGTCCCATTGAAAATGATCGGTCATCCATGCGCTGTCCCAATGACCGGTGATGATGTTGAGCGCGCGACGCACGCCAGCATCCCAGCGATCGCGGCCGGCGCGCCCTTGCGGACCAGGCGCCATCCAGCGCGCCCAACCCTGCCACGCATCGTAGCGGTTGGGCGGAAAGTAGTCTTTTTTCGCGTTGTAGCCAGGCGGCAAGACCCAGCCGAATTGAATGGGTGCTGTTGAAGCAGACATGCGCAAATCATACTTCCCACTCTGTGCTAAAACGCAGGCACATGAAAATCCTCAGTCGCATTCTCATCATCGCTCTGATCGTCTTCGTTGTGCTGGCAGTTGCTGCCGGTGGTGCATTCACCGTCACCACGCGCGACTCCTTCCCCCAAACCGGTGGCACACTCAAGCTGCCCGGTTTGAAGGGCAACGTGGAGATCATCCGCGACAAGTTTGGCGTGCCGCACATCTACGCCGACACGCCCGAGGATTTGTTCCGCGCGCAGGGCTTCGTCCACGCACAGGACCGCTTCTTCCAGATGGAGTTCCAGCGCCGCATCGGGCAGGGCCGGCTGGCCGAGCTGTTCGGCAAGGGCGCGCTGGGTCAGGATAAATTCATCCGCACCGTCGGCTGGATGCACACCGCCGAAGAGGAGGTGAAGTCGCTGGATGCAGAGTTAAAGAGCGTGCTGGAGAGCTACGCCGCCGGCGTGAATGGCTATGCGCTACCCAACGCCGGCAGACTAGGCCTGGAATTCAAGGTGCTGCGCTTGATTGGCCGGCAGTGGACGCCTGAACCCTGGACACCGCTCAACTCGCTCACTTGGGGCAAAGCGATGAGCTACAACCTTGGCGGCAACATGGATCAAGAATTGGCGCGCATGATCCTGGCCGAGCGCGGCGGCAGCGAACTTGCCGATTTAATCTTCCCTCCCTACCCCGATGACATGCCAGTGATCGTGCGCCAACCCTTTGCCCAAATCGATGATCCGTTGGCGCAGCAACGCGGAGCAGGGGTGAATGCCGCCTTTTCATCTTTTTACCAGCCGGCCCCTTCATCCATCGAAGCGCTCTACGGCCTGCACAAATCCGTGCAAAACGCCATCGGTCTGTCGCACGACCCAGCCATTGGCAGCAACAACTGGGTAGTGGCCGGTAGTCGCAGCGTCACCGGCAAGCCACTGCTCGCCAACGACCCGCATCTCGGCATTCAGATGCCGAGCATCTGGTACATCAATGGCCTGCATTGCCGCGTGGTGAATGACGCCTGCCCCTACGATGTGGTCGGCGTCAGCTTCCCGGGCACGCCTGGCGTCATCCTCGGCCACAACGCGCGCATCGCCTGGGGGGTGACGAACACTGGCCCTGACACGCAAGACCTGTTCATCGAGAAGCCGAACCCGCAAAACCCGAATGAGTTTGAATACAAGGGTAAATTCGAGCCAGCCCAGTTGCGCGAGGAAATCATCAAGGTTGCCGGCGGCGAGCCGGTCACGCTCACTGTGCGGATCACGCGGCACGGGCCAATTTTGAACGATGCGATGACCGATTTGAAAGACCGCCCGCCGCTGGCGCTGCAATGGGCGGCGCTGCAACCCGGCGCGCTATTCAGGGCGGTGTTGCAAATCAACAAGGCGCAGAATTGGGACGCCTTCCGCGAGGCATTGCGCCATTGGGACACGCCGGCGCAGAACTTCGTCTATGCCGACGTCGATGGCAACATCGGCTATCAGATGCCGGGCAACATCCCCATCCGCGCCGGCGGCGACGGCAAGGCGCCGGCAGACGGCGCATCCGGCCAGTTCGATTGGGTCGGCGCGATCCCCTTCGACAAACTGCCCTTCGCCTACAACCCGCCAGAGGGTTACATCGTTACCGCCAACAACGCGGTGATCGATGCGCAGGCATATCCGTTCTTCCTCGGCGCAGATTGGGACTATGGCTACCGCGCCAAGCGCATCGAGCAGATGATCCTTGAGAAAGACAGGCTGAGCGTGGACGACATGCGGCAGATGCACATGGATTCGCACTCGATCTTCGCCGGCGAGATCATGCCCTACATCACCGCCATCCAGCCGAGCGACCCGCGCGAAGCCGGCGCCATCGAGCGCATGACAAACTGGGATGGCAATTGCGATGCAAACAGCAACGGCTGCGCAATTTTCGAGGCGTATTGGCGCGCGCTGTCACACGCTGCGCTGGATGATGAAGTGGGTGATTCACTTGCGGCCGACGCCAACGGCAGCGGCACGCATTCGCAGATCACGCTGCGCGCACTGCTGGCCGACCCAGGCAGCAAGTGGTGGGATAACATCAACACGCCGGAAAAAGAAACGCGCGATGCGATCATGCTGCAAGCGCTGAAGCAAACGATCACCACCCTGCAGACGCGCATGGGCAGCGATATGGACGCCTGGCAATGGGGCAAGATTCACACCGTGACGTTTGAAAATCAGACGCTTGGCCGCAGCGGCACGCAACCCATCGAGGACCTGTTCAACCGCGGGCCATACGCAGTGGGCGGCGGCATGGGGCTGGTGAATGCCGTCGGCGTCGGGCGCGATTTCAGCGCCGGCTCTGGCCCTTCGTGGCGCGCGGTCTACGATGTGAATGACTGGTCAAACTCGCTCGGCATCCACACCACCGGCCAGAGCGGCCATGCCCTGCACCCCAACTACGACAACATGATTCCGCTGTGGTTGAAAGGTGACAATGCGCCGCTGTTATGGACACGCGATGAAGTGGCAAAGGACGGGGTGGCAACGCTGGTGCTGGAACCGTGATTTCAGGGTCGTGGCGACGAGGGGATGGGACAACAAGCCATGCCCATCTCCTCACTTTTTGTCGCTTCACCCGCCTCGCCTCCGCCCAATTGCGCTCCGCTATAATCACGCCGCTCGCGGGTATAGCTGAGTTGGTACAGCGTCTGCCTTCCAAGCAGAAGATCACGGGTTCGAGTCCCGTTGCCCGCTTCGCCGTCTGATCTTAAACTCCCGATACGCATTTCGGGGGTTTTCTTGTTTTCCGCGCTACGCTACAAAAGGTGAAAGATGAAAGCAACAATCACTGCCGACCTCTTGAACGTGCGCGCCGGCCCCAGCCGAGACAGCGCTGTGATCGGCACTCTGAGGGGCGGCAGCACCGTAGAAGTGTTGAGTGTGGCGGATGGCTGGGCTGCGCTGGCAGTGAGCGCCGGCGGCGCAGCGATCATGCAGGCTGCCCAGCCAGTGGTTGCCTATGTCTCAGCCGAGTTCCTCGATCTGGGGCAAAACAATGGCGCACCGCCGGCGCAGTCTCCCGTCGTCGTGCCGTCAGGTTCCACCGCGCCGGCCGCCGCACCATCAGCCGGCGCTTACATGCTCGGCCTCAATACACTGACCAATGGCGGGCTGGCGCGCCAGGAAGCTGAGCGTGGTTGTCGCTACTTCCTCTGCATGAATGACTTCGCCGGCGCATCAGCGCTCAAACGCGCCTTCCCCGATGCCATCGTCATGGCGCGGCGCTTCTTCGATCATGGCTGGATGCCCAACGCCGATCAGGTCATGAACGGACTTGAAGGCGCGACAGACAAGAATCTGATCTATATCGGCTTGAACGAGGCTGATCAGCTTGGGCAGGACGGCGATGCGCTGCGCCGGCGCGCACAGCTCGATCTGGAAGTGGCGCGGCGCATTCGGCAGGGCAGCGGGGCGATCTATGCCGCCGGCACCTTCTCGATGGGCTGCCCCGATTTCACCAACCCAGAGACATGCCAGATCATCCGCGAGATCTACGCGCCGGCCTACAACGCCGGCTTGATCGCCATCGACATGCACCTCTATTCACCCAACCCGCAGCACATCAACCAGCCCAGCGAATGGCAATGGTTTGAGCGGCGTTGGGAATTTCTATTCACGCGCTGCGGCTTTGACCCGCGCGTGCGCGCGATCTATTGCAGCGAAACCGGATTGGATGAGGGCGGCGTCGGCGGCTTCAAGGCGCATGGCACGTCACATGAGCAATTCCGCGATTGGTGCGAGAAATACAGCGCGCTGCAAAATGCGCCGCTCATCCTCGATGGCGTGAAGTATCCGTCGCCAGTGATAGGCGGCGCGATCTTCCAACTGGGCGGCAATGCTGATCCGAAGTGGGATGGCTATGATGTGATGAATTACCTGCCAACCTTGCGAAATTTCTATGCTGCGAGCAAAGGGTTGGGCACGGCACAAGGTCTGGATGGCAAGGCAAAGCCCAAGCCGGCGAAGAAACCTTCCAAAAAGAAGGACAAAAAGCTCAAGAAGAAAACCGAGAAGAAGACCGGGAAGAAGGCAACAAAGAAGCGCAGCAAGCCCGCCAGAAAGAAATCGGAATAAACCGACCACGCCCTACTGGCTGTGCAGCAAGCTGGGCGCAGCGCAAGAACGATCAAATCGCGCTCTGGTGTATCGTTTCAAGCGTGAATGATTTTCAGGCTGATGTCATCGAAGGGCTGGAGCCGTTCGCTCGGGAAGAGTTGGCGCGCGCCGGCGGTCACTCTTTTGCCATGCAGCGTGGCATCATCCATTTCTCTTTCGCCGGCAACCCGCACAAATTACTCGCGCTGAAGACCGTGCTGGCGGTCTACGCCGCGCGCCGCTTCAATGTGCCGCGCCCCAAGGCATTGCTCGGCGACCAACGCTTGCGCGCGTTGCTGGCGCTGGTGGATGAGGCGATGGTGATTGCGGGGCGCGCAGCATTCCGCACCTTCATGCTCGGCGCCGCCGGCGCGGACTCCGCCGTCATGCATCGCATCAGAGTCGAGATCGCGCGGCACACACGCTTGCAGGAAGTGACTGAGGATGGCGACTTGCTGGTGCGCCTTTTCCCTTCACCCCCAACTCCTGAGCGAGAGGGGAGCAGGGACGAGGGCGGCTGGCGCGCGCTGGTGCGCATCTCGCCGCAGCCACTCGGCACGCGGGCATGGCGCACCTGCGTGACACCCGGCGCATTGCAAGCAACCGCTGCGCACGTGATGGCCGGCCTGTCGAACCCCAAGCCTAACGACGTCGTGCTGAATCTGTGCTGCGGCAGCGGCACGCTGCTGATCGAGCGCGGATTGATCGCGCCGGCGCAACGATTGATCGGCTGCGACATCAACGAGCAAATGCTGGACTGTGCGGCGCGCAACGTGGCAGCATGGCGCGCCGGCGGCGCAGAGCTGTATGACTGGGATGCGACGCGCCTGCCACTCGAGGCCAACAGCGCGAGTGCGCTGCTGGCCGATTTGCCCTTTGGCAACCGTGTTGGCTCACACGAGGCGAACCGCGCGCTGTATCCTGCTGCCTTGCGTGAGGCAGCGCGGGTGGCGAAGGCCGGCGCGCACTTTGTCGTCATGTCGGCGGAGGTGAAACTGCTCCAGGCGACGTTGCAGGCGCAGGATGCGTGGCAGGTGCAGCAAACGCTGCGCGTGAATCTCGCCGGCTTGCAGCCGATGATTGCGGTGCTGAAATGCGTTGAATAATCATTGGTTTTTTGTCCATTGACCCGCATCCGCGCCGGCCATAGAATCACCTTGACGTGAAGCCAACCCTGATGGCTCACCCGCGCAATCTCATGACATTCCCCTAGCAACTATGGCCCGCAAAACACAACCAAAATCGAAGACGATCATCGGTGACGCGCTACCCAACATGCCGTGGCAGGCGCGGCCCAAAGGCAGCAGCGAGGTGGTATGGCGCTTCAGCAAGAACCCAATCATCCCGCGCGACGCGATCCCCACCTCGAACAGCATCTTCAACAGCGCGGTGGTGCCGTACAAGGGTGCATTCGCCGGCGTTTTCCGCTGTGACGACAAGGCGCGCCAGATGAACATGAACGCCGGCTTCAGCAAAGACGGCATTACATGGAAGATCAACCCCAAAACGATCGAGATGATCGGCGACGATCCCGAAGTGACGCGCATGCAATATCGCTATGACCCACGCGTGTGCTGGATCGAAGATCGCTACTACGTGAGCTGGTGCAACGGCTATCACGGTCCGACGATTGGCCTGGCTTACACGCACGATTTTGAAAAGTTCTACCAGCTGGAAAATGCCTTCCTGCCCTTCAACCGCAACGGCGTGTTGTTCCCGCGCAAGATCAACGGCAACTTTGCGATGGTCAGCCGGCCCAGCGACAATGGCCACACACCCTTCGGCGACATCTACTACAGTGAAAGTCCAGACATGACTTACTGGGGCAAGCACCGCTTCGTAATGGGCAAGTCGGAGGGCTGGCAAAGCACGAAGATCGGCGCCGGCCCCACCCCCATCGAAACGAAGGAAGGCTGGCTGCTGTTCTATCACGGTGTGTTGACCTCGTGCAATGGCTTCGTCTACAGTTTCGGCGCGGCGCTGCTCGATCTCGACCAGCCGTGGAAGGTGATATATCGCACGCGACCCTATCTGCTCTCGCCGCAGACGCTGTATGAGTGCGTCGGCGATGTGCCAAATGTGGCTTTCCCCTGCGCTGCGCTGACTGACGCGCCAACCGGCCGCATCGCCATCTACTACGGCTGTGCCGACACCGTCACCGGCCTTGCCTTCTGTCAGGTGGACGAGGTGATCGACTTTTTGAAGGCGAACTCAGCCGTGTAGCCACGCGCACAGCAAATACACAGGACGCGAAGGCCTTCTAAGATCGGAAAGCGCGACTTTTTCATTGAGCCTTCGTGTCCTTCCAACTGCTCGCATCGACTTGTCAGCCTCCAGACATGCCTCACTACGGATTCAACTTCCTGTGGATGTTTTCGAAAGATTGGGCCGGCGCGCCGGCGGATGCAGATCTGCCAGCGCTCGACTTCCTCGCCAAACACGGCTTCAACTTCGTGCGCATCCCCACCGACTATCGGTTGTGGACAAAGGATTTCGATTACTTCCATCCCGATGAGCGCGTCTTTGAAAAGATCGATGCGTATCTCGAAGCATGCCGGCAACGCAACATCCACCTGTGTCTGAACATCCACCGCGCGCCTGGCTATTGCATCAACCGCAACGACCTTGAAAAGCACAATCTGTGGCTGGACAAAGAAGCACAGGATGCGTTTGTGTTTTTGTGGGAGACATTTGCGCAGCGCTATCATGGCGTGCCAAGCCAGTGCCTCAGCTTCGATCTGGTGAATGAACCGCCAAACATCGGGCAATACGGGATGACGCGGGAGAATCACGCCGGCGTGATCCGGCGCGCCATCGCCGCCATCCGCGCAATCGACCCACAGCGCGAAATTGAGATCGACGGGCTGGGCGGCGGCAACTTCGCCATGCCAGAGTTGGCCGACCTCGACGCCATCCAAAGCACGCGCGGCTATCAACCGATGCCGATCAGCCATCACAATGCCGAGTGGTGGTCGGGTTGGCAGGTGGCGCCTACGCCGCAATGGCCAGGGGTCGAGTTTGCCGGCCACGTCTGGGACAAGGAAACATTGCGCAAGTTCTACCAGCCCTGGCGCGATCTGGAGGCGCTGGGCACACGGGTGCATGTCGGCGAATTCGGTTGCTTCAATCGCACACCCAATGACATCGCACTGCGCTGGTTCACCGACTTGTTCAGCCTGTTCCAGGAATTCGGCTGGGGCTATTCGCTGTGGGAATTCAAGGGTGCATTCGGCATCATCGATCATGGTCGTGCAGATGCGCGCTTTGAAAATATCGACGGCTTCAACGTCGATCGCGACCTTTTCGACCTGATGTTGAACAGTCGCGTGCTCTGAGCGACCAGATACGTCTTGATCGTTGCCAAACTCGTTTATGAACCGCTCACCTTGTTGCGTTATGGTCAGACACAACGCATATGAACCAGAGTAACCCTGCAACGCCCACCCCCGCGCCGCCGGCGGAGATACCTTTCGACTGCCCAGGCAATTACATCGCGCCCGTTCCATCCACCTTGCGTTGCTCCAAGTGCAATCGCGTGCTGGCGGTGAAGGACGCCGTACGCACGCCGACCGGCCACGTCTGCCCGTACTACGTCAAGTCGCGCGTGGCGACGTTTTACAACGCGCAGCCGCAGCACTACATCGTGGCCGCGCTGATCGCATTTGTGTTGGGCATCGGCGTCGGCATTGCACTGCAACTTGTCAGTCGCATCGGCTTCTTTGCGCTCATCTTGACGATCTTCGTGGGGCCGGCGGCCGGTGGGCTGGTGGCCGAGGTGGTGCGCCGCGCGCTGAAGGCGATGGGCAACGCGCGCGGACAATACATCTGGCTGACGGCGGCCATCGCAATGGCTGCCGGCGCGGCATTCTTCACGGTGTTGCCGCCGCTGTTTGCATTGCTCGCCGGCTCGCCCGGGTTCATCTTCGCGCTCATCCCACTCGCCGGCCTGGTCATGGCCATCGGCGCACTGGTGGCGCGGATGCGCTACTGAGCTTGCGTGTCCGTCATTGCCCGCTGCGCAACTGCGTGGTGCAGAAGAGATGCAGGGTGAGTGGATGAGTCTCGCCGCTTGATCCCGTCAGCCCGACAACTCATCCTCAACATGCGCGCGGATGACGTCGGCGAAATTGACATCCACGCGCATGCCAAGCGATTTGCCAAGGTCTGCGGTGAACGCCGGCGGCCAGCCGAGCATGAGCTTTTCGATGAACGGGTCGCGTTCAAACTTTACGCGCGCGGCTGCTTCATCGCCGGCCACCTCGCGCAGCGCATCCACCATCCCGCCCACGCTCACCGTCATGCCTGGCACGTTGATCGAGCGAGTGTGGCCGAAGCGCGACGCCGGCGACTCATGCCCGATGATCAGATTCGCAATCGCCCTGCGCGGCGAGAGCAACCACGCGCGCAGATCGGGCTGCACGGGACAAATGGCATCCACCCCGCTCAGCGGTTCGCGGATGATGCCGCTGAGGAAGCTCGACGCGGCGCGGTTGGGCTTACCAGGCCGCACGCTGATGGTGGGCAGGCGCAGCGCGCGCCCATCCATGAAACCCTTGCGCGTCATGTCGTTCAAGAGAAACTCGCCAATGGCTTTCTGCGCGCCATAGCTGTTCTGCGGGGTCAGCGCCTGATCGTCCGGCACAGGTTCGGGCAGAGGGCCGCCGAACACCGCGAGCGAGCTGGTGAACACAACCTTCGGTGGCGCCGGCAAATGCCGGACGGCCTCGAACAGTGTGCGCGTGCCATCCACATTTACCCGCATGCCGATGTCGAAGTTCTGCTCGGCCTCACCGCTGACCACCGCGGCGAGGTGGAAGATGCTGTCGGTGTCGTTGCCTAGCGCGCGCTGCATATCAGTCGGATCGGCGATATCGCCGGCCATCGTCTGGACTCTCGGATCGACGATGCGATTGACCTCAACCACATCGAACAGCCGGATACTTGCGATCTCACGCTCGCGCCCCTGCGCATCGGTCAACGCACCACGCTTCAGCAGCGCAGCGCATAGCTTTGTTCCCAGAAAGCCGGCTCCGCCTGTGATGAGGATGTTCATACTGAGGGAGTGTAGACCCACTCGCACGTTGACACTGAATGGCAGATTCAGAATGCACATCCAAAAGCTCTCATATTCCATTCACAACCCACTCACGACCCTTTCTGATACTCAGTCGCAGTAGCAGGAAGCTTGAAAATGGCAGTCACCACGTTGCTTGTCGTCGACGACGACCCCAAAGCCACCGACATGCTGCGCCGCACGCTGATCTATGAGGGTTACCGCGTGATCACTGCGGCGAACGGCGTGGATGCGCTGACGGCTGCGCGTGACCGGCAACCAGCGCTGATGATCCTCGATTGGAACATGCCGATCATGGATGGGCCGGCCACCTTGCGCCGGCTGCGCGAAGAAAATGGCATCCCAGTGCTGATGCTCACTGGCCGCGATGCCCTTGCCGACAAAGTTGGCGCGCTGGAGATGGGCGCAGATGATTATCTCGTCAAGCCATTTTCGCCAGAGGAGCTGATTGCACGCGTGCGGGCGCTGTTGCGGCGCGCTTCACAGAATAATGCCGGCATCTCACTGGCGATTGGCAACTTGACCTTTGATCCGAAACTGCGCGAGGTGACGCGTGCCGGCCGGCGCATCAGCCTTTCGCCCCGCGAGCATGACTTGATGGTGTATTTCATGCAGCGCCCCTACCTGGTGCTGAAGCGCGAGCAACTGCTGCGCGACGTGTGGGGCTATGACTTCGGCGGAGACGATGGCGTGCTGGATGTCTACATTGGCTATCTGCGCGCCAAGCTTGAAGCCGCCGGCGAGCCGCGTATCATTCACACCGTGCGACACGTCGGCTACGTCTTGAAAACGCCGGATGAATCCACCGCGTAGCCAGCATGCGTTATTGCTAGAAGCATGTCCATGCGATTGCGTTTGGCTCTTTTGTTCAGCCTCGTGCTGATCGTCGCCCTCGCCGGCTTCGGCCTGGGTGTGCATGTGGCTGTGCAGCGCATGACGCGCGAAGCGATGGCGCGCGAGCTGGAGGCGCAGGCGCAGCAACTCATCTCGGCCAACCCGCTGCAAACCACGGATGTCCGACCGCGCACGATCAACGATGACAACGCAGCCGCGCTGGTGCGGCTGCAAACCTTCATCCCCGGCTGCCCCATCGAAGACGAAGAAACCTTGATCGAGCGCTACGCTCTCGACGGCCGCATGTTGCCAATCAGCAACGCCGGCATCCTCGCGGTGCAGGCAGGTCAATCATGGTTGGAAATGGCCAGCATCCTCAACAGTCCACATCTGATCTTCAGTCAGCCCATCCTTGAGAACGAGCGGTTGGTTGGGGTGGCGCAGGTGGCAAAGCCAATCAGCGATCAAGAGCGCATGTTGGTCACGCTGCGGGATGGATTGGTGTTTGGCGGCGGCGCTGCCAGCGTGCTGATCTTTGGGCTGATGTGGGTGCTCGCCGGCACCGCGCTGCGTCCAATCAAGCGATTGGCGTCTGAGGCGCAGACGATCACCTCGCGCAAGGACTTTTCGCGCCGGCTCGACAACCCCATCAGCGACGATGAGCTGGGGCGCATGGCCGACGCGCTCAATACGATGCTGGCAGAATTGCACACTGCCTATCAGCAGACCGAGACACAGCGCGATTTTGTGGCCGACGTGTCGCACGAATTGCGCGCGCCGCTCACCACCGTGCGCGGCAACCTTGCGCTGCTGCAGCGCGACCCGCCGATGGACGCAGTTGAGCGTCGCGCCGTGTTGCGTGATGCGGTCGATGAGATCGAGCGCATGACGCGGCTGGTGAATGAGTTGCTGCTGCTGGCGCGCACAAACGCCTCGCAGCCAATGCGCCTGATGGCAGTGGATGTGTCTGCGCTTGCATCGAGTGTGCGACGCAAGGCGATGGCATTGGCGCGCGGCCGGCCAATTGCCCTGCAAACCACCCGCGACGATATTTTCGCGCGCGCCAACCCTGACGCACTGAGTCAGATATTGCTGATTTTGCTGGATAACGCGGCCAAGTTCACGCCGGCGCAAGGCCGCGTCTGGCTGAGCGTGGACGCCGACGATCTGCGCGTCAGCATCAGCGTGCATGACAGTGGCGCCGGTATTCCACTCGAAGCCCAATCACACATCTTCGAGCGCTTCTATCGCGCTGATACTTCCCATCCTGGCAACGGGCTTGGCCTCACCATCGCGCGTGGGTTGGCGCGCGCCCAGGCCGGCGAAATCACTGTGCGCAGTGTGCCCGGTCAGGGCAGCGTGTTCACTGTGTCACTGCCGGTCGCTGATCTGTAAGGCCGGCACAGGATACTCGCGCTGATTGACCGGCGATTGCACCTTGCCAAGCGCCTGCTGGCAGCGCTCGATTTAGCCTTGCAGTGCCACCTCGTTGCAACTCTTTGCTGAAGGCAAATCCAGCGCCGACAAACGGTAATCGAGATTTTTATCGCACAGCGCGAGCAGGTTCTTGGCGATTCCGTTGCGCGCAACCGTGATCTTCACGTTGCGGCCGGCAACTTTGGCCAGCTTCGCGCTCGCCTGCTCCACATCACACAGCGCGCCCACAATCAACTCATGCGGGCATTCGCGCCCATAGTGCGCCAGCAGGAATGCAGTGACGTCGCCGGCGAAGGGCAGCACACGCATGCCCAGCACTGCGCCGGCCTTGATGCGCAAAACGCCGGCACATTCCGCCGCGCCATCGAAGCAGATCACATCCTGATCGTGCGCCACGTCGCGCTCGACAATCTGCAACACCAAAGCGCGCTCCAGCACCTGCAACTGCTCCTTGATGCGGCTGGCGCGCTCAAATTCCAGCCGTTCAGCATGCATCAGCATGCGCCGGCGCATCTCGCGCACCACGCCCATCGTTGGCCGAGTCAGAAACCGCTCTGCCCGCTTCACAGCCAACAGGTAATCGGCTTGAGCGATGAGGTTTTCACACGGCGCGCTGCACTTGTGCATGTGCAACAACAGGCAGGCGCGGCGCGGCATGGGGTTGCACTCGCGCAGCATGAAGGTCTCATTGACGTATTCCATCAGCGTGTCGCGGAAACGCCGGCTGGGGTATGGTCCAAACCGTCTCTCGACAGCATCATCGCCAAGCCCATCCAGCGCCCAATTTGGGCGATGTTTCTTGAATGGCGCAAAGCGCGGGTAGTCCTCGTGCGTCTTGACGATGTAGTGATAGCCTTCGTCCTCGGATTTGAGCAGCACGTTGAAGCGTGGGCGATACAGCTTGATCAGGTTGTTCTCCAGGATCAAACTTTCGATCTCATGGTTGACGAGGATCACCTCGATGTCGCATACGCGTTCGATCAGCCGGCGCGTGCGGCGGTGTTTGCGGCCATGTTGAAAATACGACGCCAGCCGCTTGCGCAATGCCTTCGCCTTGCCGACATAGATCACCTTGCCGTTCATGTCTTTGAACAGATAGCAACCCGGCGTAAGCGGGTACTGGCGCGGGTGAAAGGTGAAATCGGCGGACATCACTATTCGTCAAGAACAAATGATCTACCATTGTGCCGGACTCGTCAATAGCCGATAAAACATCGCCGCGTGCGTTACAGTTGACGCCCTGTGACACCTACTCCTACTGCACCGAACCAGCGGCTCGACGCCCTGCGCGATGGCGCGCTCATCGTGATCGGCTCAATCATTCAGGCACTGTCGGTGGTGATGTTTCTCGCGCCGGCAGACCTCGCCCCCGGCGGCATCAGCGGCCTTGCGCTCATTCTCAACCGCGCCCTGCCCTTCACACTCAGCATCGGCATTTGGATCTGGGTCTTGAACGTGCCGCTGCTGGGATTGGGCATTCGCTATCTTGGCGGGTGGCGATTCCTCATTCGAACGATCGTCGTGGTGGCGCTGTACTCCGGCTTCACCGCCCTGTTTGAGCGCATGGACATTCAGCGCGTGACAAATGATGTGCTGCTGAACACCCTGTTCGGCGGCATCATCGGCGGCGTCGGCGCCGGCCTGGTCTTCCGCGCCCAGGCCACCACTGGCGGCACCGACATTCTGGCGCTGCTGCTGGTGCGCCTGCGCAGCGTGCCTCTCAGTCAGAGCTACCTCATCACCGATGTCGCAGTGATCGTGCTCGCCGGCGTCACCTTTGGCTGGGAGAAGGCGCTCTATGCCATCATCGCACTCTATGTCGGCGGCGTGGTTGCCGAGACAATCAGCGAGGGCGTGCATATCAGCCGCACCGCCACCATCATCACCCAACAGCCCGACGCGGTGGCGCAAGCGGTGATAACCGTGATGGGGCGCGGCGTGACGCGCTGGGCCGGCACCGGCGCCTACACCGGCGCAGATCGACCCATCCTGTTCATCGTCATCAGTCGCGCCGAGACCGCTACACTGAAATCCATCGTCGCAAAGGCCGATCCGCAAGCCTTCGTCGTCATCGGCCAGGCGCAGGAAGTGTATGGTGAAGGTTTCAGGCGGTTTGAGCGTTGATGCAAAGTCACTGCGGGATCAGCGCGCTGTGAATCGGCTCGACCCACTGATTTTTCTCGCGGTCAAACACGCCGAAGCCGGCGCCAAATTCCCAATACGCCCAGCCAAAGCCGCGCTCCTCTGCTGCGCGCGCCACATAGCTCGTCCATCGATGGCGCGATTCCATGTCGGCATGTTTGCCGTATGACCCAAACTCACCCATCCAGATCGGAATCTTGTTGTCACGACCCCACTTGGCGACTTGATCCATATCAAAATCGACATTGACGCGCTCGTTGCTGGTGCCTTTCCAGGTCGTGCCAATCCAGGCATCGCTGCCGGCAGCCCACTCCGCACCCTGATGGGTAAACTGAAATGGCAGGTAGTAGTGAAACGTGGCGATGAGGTGTTGATCTTTGGGGCGCATCATGCCCTTCAATGCGCTGGGGCCGCCCCAGTCCGCGCCGGTGAACACTACATTGCGGTCGGGGTTGCTCTTGCGCACTTCGGCCAGCGCATCTTCAAAAATGCGCTGCCACAAACCAGCAGTCAGCGCATCGTGGGGCTCGTTGAGCAACTCCAGCACCACCGACGCCGGCTTGCTCTTGTAGCGCTCGCCAATCTGCGCCCATAGCGCGATGAAGCGCTCGCGCTCAACCTGCGGCTCGATGAAAATTTCATCGTAGTGGTGCATATTGACCACGATGTTCAACCCACGCCGCACGGCATTGTCAACCACCCAGTCCACGCGCTTGAAAAACACTTCGTCGATGGTGAAAGGCGCCTCACGCAGCGCGTGCGCCGACCATTTGGTCGGCAGGCGAATGGTGGCAAATCCACCCTCTTTCACCAGATCGAAGAAGCGCTCCTCCAGCATCATGCCCCACTCGCCTTCCGCCGGCGCTTCGAGGGCGTTGCCAAAGTTCACACCGCGCCCCAGTTGCTTGATCTGCTCGAAGGGATCGATGGCCGTGAAGGGTTCAACCTCGATTGGCAAAGTTTCCTGCGCTTGGGCGGGTTCGGTGGCTTGTGCTGCCGGTGCTGTTGACGCGACCGGCGAGCGCGGTGGTGGCGCAGCGCAGGCAGCAGCGCCAACCAATGCCAACCCGCTGGCCAGCACCGTTCTGCGGTGGATGTGTTTCATGGTGGGAGTTTTACTACGAAGTCGAGCGTTACACATGGCGAACCCATGCCCATCATCCAAATAAAAACCCCAAGGGTGGTATTGCCCTTGGGGTTTTGAGATTGCAATCGTCCGCGCTTACGCTGCGCTTATCGGCTGGGGTGCGGGCAGTGCTGGCATCCCCATCACCTGACGAAATTCCGTGTTGTCCAACGTCTCGCGCTCCAACAGCGCCTTCGCCACCGACACCAGCTTCTCGCGGTTGTCGCTCAGCAGTTGCTTGCTGCGGTTGTAGGCGCGGATGATGATGTTCGACACCTCGCCGTCGATCTTCTCGGCCACTTTCTCGCTGTAATTGCGCCCCTCGGCAATCTCACGACCCAGGAACACCAGATCGCTGCGCTCACCGTAGCTCACCGGCCCCAATTCGTCGCTCATGCCATAGGCGCGCACCATGGCGCGGGCGATGTTCGAGGCGCGCTCCAAATCGCTCACCGCGCCGGCAGTCACATCCTGAAAGACAATCTCTTCGGCAGCGCGGCCGGCCAGCATGTAGACCAACTGCGCTTCCATGCGGCGCTTGGTCATCGAGAGCGCAGTCTCATCCTTCTCTGGCGTCAGCCACGTCACGCCGCCGGCCTGGCCGCGCGGCACAATCGTCACCTTCTGCACGGCGATCTCAGCTTCGGGCGTGAGGGCTGCGGCCACTGCATGGCCGGCCTCGTGATACGCCACCACTTCCTTCTCACGCGGCGACATCAGCCGGCTGCGGCGCTCTGGCCCCAGCGCCACCTTCTCGATGGCTTCCTGCAACTCGGGCTGGCCGATCTCGGTCTTGCCGCTGCGAGCTGTCAGAATGGCCGCTTCGTTGACCAGATTCTCCAGATCAGCACCAGTGAAGCCCGGCGTCTGGCGCGCAATCACGGTTAAGTCGGTGTCGAGGCGTAGCGGCTTGCCGCGCGTATGCACCTTCAAAATCGCCTCGCGGCCCTTGACGTCAGGCGCATCCACCGTCACGCGGCGGTCGAAGCGGCCCGGACGCAGCAGCGCCGGGTCGAGGATGTCGGGGCGGTTGGTGGCTGCCGTGATGATGACATTGGTGTCGGTGTTGAAGCCGTCCATCTCGACGAGCATCTGATTCAACGTCTGCTCGCGCTCGTCATTGCCGCCGCCCAAACCGGCGCCGCGCTGGCGGCCCACTGCGTCGATCTCGTCGATGAAGACGATGCACGGGGCAGCCTTTTTGGCCTGATCGAACAAATCGCGCACGCGGCTGGCGCCGACGCCGACGAACAGCTCGACAAACTCCGAGCCAGACAGGCTGAAGAACGGCACGCCGGCCTCGCCGGCCACCGCCTTCGCCAGCAGCGTCTTGCCGGAACCAGGCGGCCCGACCAGCAGCACCCCTTTGGGAATGCGCGCGCCAAGTTGGATGAACTTCTCGGGATTCTTGAGAAATTCGACCACCTCGACCAATTCCTGCTTAGCCTCATCGCAGCCGGCGACGTCGGCAAACGTCACGACCGGATTCTCGCTGGTCATGCGCCGCGCGCGGCTGCGGCCAAAGCTAAAGGCTTGATCGGCGCCGCTTTGGGCGCGCCGCATGGTGAACAGGAAGAAGCCGCCGATCAGCAACAGCGGCAGCAGGTAGATCATCGCGCCGGCGATCTGGGTGATGAACGGGACCGACTCAACCTGGTACGACACGCCGGCCAGCTCGTCCTGGGTCACCCCGAAGTTGCGCAGCAACTGGCTGGCATCGATGTTGGTTTCCTTGTTGGCAAGGATCGGCGTGGTGTTGTCTTTGCGCACTGCGCGCATGGTCGAGCCATCCGCCGAAATCATGATCTGGCTGACATTACCCGCCTTGATCTCGCGCACGAGTTGCGACATGTCGGAGGATTCAGCGCGGCGGGTGGTGGTGGCAAATTGCATCACCGCATAGGCGATCACCAGAGTAATCAGGATGATCGGGATGATGTTATTCCTCAGGCTTTTGGGCATCTTTTGGTAAACCTCGTACTAACGATAGCCAATCTTCGATTCAGTGCATTAGTTCGGCAATAGAGCAGCCGGCGATTTGACGATTTTTTCCCTCGGGTCTCACTACGCAAACGCAAACATCGGCGTCATTTCAGACCCCATAAACTAACATTCCTATATTAGTCTGGGGTGAGACTCAGTCAGGTAGTATAAAGCAGCACACTGCCACCGGACAAAACCTATGTTACCTGATTATCGCGTGCGCCAGCGGGATTATCTGCTCGAAATCATCCGCGCCATGACCTCGCGCTTGAACGTCAATGACGTTCTGCGCCTGATCTTGCAACAATCCGCAGAGTTGCTCAACGGGCAGGCCGCGCTGATCGCACTGGCAGAGCCAGATGGCCATTACCATATTCGCCAGGCCTACGGCATTCCTGATCCGCTGCTCAACCAGCTTGAGCCAATTCTGAGCAAGGCCGACGACTTGGATGCGGCGGTGGAGACGCTGGAGAAGAACCTGCTCGCCATCGCGCAACGGCTGGGTTTGGGGTTGTGGCAGGTGGTGTCGCTGCCGCTCAAGGTGGAGGGTGAGTCGTTTCTCGGCACGCTATATGTCTTTCGCACCTATGGCGGCGAATTCACCCGCAACGATCGCAAACTTCTGGAGAGTTTCGCCGATCAGGCGGCGGTTGCGGTGAACAACGCGCGGCTATATGAACAACTGGGGCAAGAGAAGCGCCGGCTCGATGCAATCCTCGAATTCAGCGCCGACGGCGTGGTCATCATGGACGCGGCGCACACCATCCTGATGTTCAACCGGCTGATGTCGCGTATGATCGGCGTGCCGGCAGAAGAGGCCATCGGCAGGAAGTTTGAAGAGGTGTTGTTGTTGGCGCGCAAAAGCGCCGGCACCACGCTGGAGGAGGCCGAAGCGCAGGGCTGGCCGACGGTGGGCAGCGCCACCCCGCTGTTTGTGGAGGGCGAACTGCGCAAGCGCAACGGTAATGTCATCAGCGTCGACATCACGTTTGCTGCGCTGTTCGACCGCGAACGCCGCCTGGTCAACATCATCGCAGACGTGCACGATCTGACGCGCTTTCGCCAGGCCGAAGAGATGAAGAACACGTTCATCTCGTCGGTGTCGCACGAGTTGAAAACGCCGGTCGCGCTGATCAAAGGCTATGCCAGCACGCTGCGTCGCGCCGACGCAAACTGGGACAAGGCAGTCGTTGGCGAGAGCCTGCAGGTGATCGAAGAGGAGGCGGACCGGTTGACCGAGCTGATCGAAAACCTGCTCGATGCATCACGAGCGCAGGCCGGCCGCTTCAAGCTGACGCCGGTGGAGTTGGACATCGACGAGTTGGTGGTGAAGGTGACGAAGAAATATCAAGCGCAGAGCAAAGGCCACAAAATCATCGCCGACGTTGCGCCGAACATGCCGCTGGTGCTGGCCGACGAAGCGCGCGTCACGCAGGTGCTAAGCAACCTGATTGCCAACGCGATCAAGTATTCGCCGGAAGGCGGCGAGATTCGCATCGCCGGCGAGGCGCAACCCCACGAAGTCGTCATCCACGTGAGCGATCACGGCATGGGTATCGCGAAGGAAGATCAAGCCCGGCTGTTCAACAGCTTCTATCGCGCAGATGTGGCGACGCGACGCGGCATCGCCGGCACTGGCCTCGGCTTGTATCTCAGCCGCGTCATCGTCGAATCGCATGGCGGGCGCATTTGGGTGGAGAGCGACGGCGTGCATGGCTCGACCTTCAGCTTCACCCTGCCGCGCGTGATGAACGTGTGATTTGGCTACGGTAAAATTCGCCGCCGAGGCGACACTTTGACCAATACACCCCCGAACCTACACGTCAGCGTGCACCCGCTGGCACTGCACAAGCTCACCATCCTGCGCAACCAGAAAACTGAGCCGAAAAAATTCCGCGAGGTCGTGCGCGAGATCGCGATGATGCTGGTGCTGGACGCCACCGCTGACTTGCCGGTGAGCGATCTGCCGATCACCACGCCGATGGGCGCGACCACCGGCCACAAGTTGGCAGATCATGTCGGCCTGATCCCTATTTTGCGCGCCGGCCTTGGCATGGTGGAGGGTGCGCTGGATGTGCTGCCCAGCGCCGAGGTGTGGCACATTGGCCTGTATCGCGATGAGCGCACGTTGCGGCCGGTGGAGTATTACAACAAACTGCCGGTGAACCCCACCGTGCAGGTGTGCCTGGTGCTGGACCCCATGCTGGCCACCGGCGGCAGCGCAGTTGCCACAGTCGACATCCTCAAACGATGGGGCGCGCAGCGCATCAAGTTCGTCGGATTGATCGGCGCGCCGGAAGGCGTGCATCGGCTATCGACTGCACATCCCGACGTGCCAATCTATCTCGCCTCGCTGGATGAGCGACTGAACGAAATCGGCTACATCGTGCCAGGATTGGGCGACGCCGGCGACCGCCAGTTCGGCACGGCATAGTGCGCAATTGCAGAAAGTATTTCCGTGCGCGACTGCCAGTGCATACCCGACAGTCAAAACCTGAACCATGGACATCCTCAAATCGATCCTCGATTTCATCCTGCACATCGACGGACATCTGGCCGACTTGATCACGCAATACGGGGCGTGGATTTACGTGCTGCTGTTCGCAATCATCTTTGCCGAAACCGGCTTTGTGGTGACGCCGTTTTTGCCCGGCGATTCGCTGTTGTTCGCCGCCGGCGCGCTGACGGCATCCACCGGCAAATTGAACATCCTGCTGCTGTGGGTGCTGCTCATGGCTGCGGCGGTGCTGGGCGACGCAGTCAACTATTTCATCGGCAAACGCGTGGGCAAGGGCATCTTCAAGCCAGGCAATCGCATCTTGAAGATGGAATATCTGCACAAGACCGAGCATTTCTACGAGAAGCACGGCAACAAGACCATCATCCTGGCGCGCTTCGTGCCGATTGTGCGCACATTTGCGCCGTTTGTCGCCGGCGTCGGCAACATGAACTACACGCGTTTCGCCACCTACAACATCGTCGGCGGCGCACTGTGGGTGACGTTGTTTCTGTTCGCCGGCTATCTCTTCGGCAATATCCCGTTTGTCAAGGAGAATTTTGAAATCGTCACAATCGGCATCGTGCTGGTCTCGGTGTTGCCGATGGCGTTTGAATATCTCAAGTCGCGCCGAGAGAGCAAGCGCGAGCAACAGGCAGCGAGCGTGGCCGGCGAGGTGACAGCCAAGTAAGCGGGCAGCGAGGCGTCAGAGGTTATTTGCAGCCGCGCCGCGCAGCGGGATGACAGCGCGAATCAACGCGCCCTGTTGCGGCCGGCTCTCCACATCCAGCGCGCCGCCCAGCGCCTGCGCGCGCTCGCGCATCGTGCCAAGCCCCATCTGCCCTGGCCAGGCCAGATTGACGTCGAACCCCACGCCATCATCGCGCACTTCCAGCATGATCGCCTCCGGCTTGTTGGTCAGGCTGAGCCACAGTTGGCGCGCATGCGCATGCTTTACCGTGTTGTGCATGGCTTCCTGCGCAATGCGATACACAGCTTCCTTTGCAACCAGCGGTATGGCCGGCTCTTCCTTGCACAGATTCACATGCACCGCCAAACCATAGCGCGCACGCACGGCATCAGCCTGTTTGCTTAGCGCCACCAGGACACCCTCTCGCTCCAGTGATTCCGGGCGCAATTCAAAGATCAGCGCGCGAATTTCGGTCATCGCTGCCTCTGAGAGAGACAGAATGTGCTGCAATGGCACGCCGGCGCGGGTGTCGTTCGGGTCGATCAACTTTTCCAATGTGCGCGACGCCAGCGCGATGCCGTAGATGGCCTGCGATACAGAATCGTGCAGGTCGCGCGCCAGGCGTGAGCGCTCGGCCTGCGCCGCCGAACGTGCCGCATGGGTGTAGAGCCGCGCATTTTCCATCGCCAGCGCAGCTTGCTGCGCCACCGCCATCAACAGATCGGCATGGCGCTGGGTGAACTGATGGGGTTTGGCGCTATCAAGGGTGAGGATGCCAATGACACGATCCTTCGCCTTCATCGGCACGCCGATCCAAGAGACGATGTGTTCTGGCACTTCGCCCAGCCAATCCGTCTTCGATGTGGCCTGAAACAACTGCGCCATCGCCCCATCACCATGCACATCGTTGATGATGATGGGTTGACCAGAACGAACAATCTCAAGGTGGTGGCCGCTCAAGCGCCAATTCGAGCCGGCCTTGAACGACGAAAGATGAGGGCCGGCGTAATGCAGCGTGACCATTAGGTCGCCCTGCACCTCGAAGATCGTGCCGGCGTCGTATTCAATCAGGCCATCCAACTGCTGAAAGATCGTTTCCAACAGCGCCGGCAACTCCAGCGTGGCTGAGATGTTTTGCGATACCCCCAGCAGTGCAGACAACTCCGCCGTGCGCTCGGCGACCACCTGCTCCAGCATCTTTTCATTCGAGTGCGCGGCTTCGAGCAGCAGCGTGTTATCGACTGCAACGGATGCCAATTGTGCCAATTGATGCAGGCAGTCCAGATCGTCTTTGCCAAATGCCGGTTGATCGGGGCTGCCGGCGATTGCGATCACGCCAATCACCTGCCCAGCCCGCTTGAGTGGCGCCAGCATGATCGACTTGACAGCGCCTGCTGCGAGCGGGTTGAGCTGGCCAGGCCACGCCACATAGTCCTCGATGCCGAGCGGATTGCCAGTTGCCCATACCACACCCACTGCACCAGCGCCGCGAGGGACGCTCGGTTTCTCACCAATCTCGTGCTCCCATTGCATAAAACAGCCGCGTGCAGTGTGTGTCACCATGGCATTGCCGTCTTCAGAGATCAAGGCAATGAAGGCATGCGGCGTGTCGAACAGCGCGCAGGCCCGCGAGATGATGGCATCAAAGAGCTGTTCATGCCCCTGCCGGTTCATGATGCCCAGCGCGGTTTCGTGGAGCAATTCGAGATAGGCGGTTTGCTGGCGCAGGGACTGATTGAGAGTTTGCAGTTCATGCGTGCGCGCATCGACCTTGGCCTCAAGTGTTTCGCGTGAAATGCGCAATTCCTGCAAGATTTTTGTCAGCCAGTCGTGCATCTGCCAGATCAGGATGACCAGCAGGATGGCCGACACCATCATCAGAATCGCTGTCGACATGGCATCCATCAACGTGGGCGCCGGCCTGCCCACACTCAGGAGCGCGCTAACGGGAACCAGCACCACGACAAGTCCGATCGCAATCAGCGACATGTGTTTGAAGACGCGGCGGCTGACATAGGGCAACGAGATGAACAAACTGAATGTCGCTGCCATGAGCGCCAACCCCAGCGCCGTTGGAAAGGCCACCGCCACCAGCGCCGAACTGACGCACATCCCGCCAAACAACAAACTGGTCGCTTGCGCCTTGCGATCTTGTCGCACAAGCCGGCGCGCGTACAGCAACGCCAGAAAGAAAATGACGCTTCCTATCAGCAGGACCAACCACTCGATCCCCTGGGATGATGCCACGTTGAGCCACAGCATCCACCGCAGCAACTGCAACACAAGTGACGCAACCATGCCATATACGGCGACGGACAAAATGCGGTATAGCAGATCGGCCGACCCGCCAAGGTCGTCAGTTGAATTGCTCGTCTGAGTCGATTTCATGAGTGATGCGTAGGACACGCGTGGGGGTTGTGCTTGAAACGCCCGGAATATTATAGGAATAGTGACAAAATCGCACCCTCCGTATGCACGACTTTCACATGGTATCTTTAAGGCCACAATCGGACTCAGGAGCCATCATGGACTATCGCATTGAAAAAGATTCGCT
>JBDHWI010000019.1:0-40130 GCA_039810125.1 Thermoflexales bacterium
AATCACAAGCCCCAATCGCGCCGCGTTCACCGTGAGCGAAGCCGCCTCAACTTGTGCCGGCACGCGCAACGGCAGCACCGGCACATCGCCCAGCGCCGACAGCACAAACGGCGCATGGCATTCGATCACCGGCTCATCGTCCTCGTCATCGATGATGGCAACGCCGGCGGTGCGTAATCCATTCACCACAGCGTGATCGATGCGCAAGGCATCGATCGGTGTTTCATACGCATCGCGCGGATCACACAGCAATTGCGCGCTTGCCCGCATCGTCGGCGCAAGCAGTGTTGTCACATCCCAGCGCAGAGGCGTGGTGAGCAGCAATTTATAGGCGTGACCGGCAACTGGGCCCATCTCCATCAGCGGGCCATGCGGCACGATCAAGCCGACCAGATCGCCATTGGCCCGCATCTCAGCCGCGTCTTCGATGAACGACACGACGGCAGCGCGCAGCCGGCCTGCATCGGGAAAGGTGTAGCGGCCGGCGAACATCGGCGCGCGGTTCATCGCAGGAAGGTCGGCGCGATCGCCGTCAGCGCGACCAACACCAGCACGAACAGCACCACAGGCAGCCATTGCTTTGGCAGCGAGTTTGTGTCCATGATGAAGCCATTGGACAACTCCGGCTTGCGAGATTGCGACATCGCCGGCGCAAGCGCATTCGCAAACGGATCAACCGGCACGTAACGCGGACAAAGGAACCATGCCAGCGCCGCGCCACCGATGAACCCGCCGAGGTGACCCCAGTTGTCGATGCTGCTGCCCGGTGACAGGCCGATGATGACATTGACCAGCAGGATGATGCCGAGGCTGATCAACTGCTGCTGGCCGGCCTTGCCAAACAGCTCACGATGCTTGTAGAAATACACGACGAGCGCGCCGAACAGGCCAAATAGTGACGTAGACGCGCCGGCGCTCAAGCCATGTGTGAGCAGATAGCTGAGCACTGCGCCGGACAATCCGCTGAGCAGGTAAATGGTAAGGAAGCGTGGATAACCGTAAATTGCTTCGACCTGCGGGCCGAGTTGAAAAAGCGCATATAAGTTGAACGCGAGGTGCAGCACGCCGATGTGGATAAAGTTCGCTGTGAGCAAGCGCCAGTATTCGCCCTGATCGACGAGCGGCGCAAAATTCGCGCCCCAGCGCACCAGGTTGGCTGCGCTCTCCGTGCCGCCAGTCAGCGTCATCAGCACGAACACGACGGCGCAGATGCCGATGAACACATAGGTGAAACGCGGCTTCGCCATCGGCAGCGGCGCGCGCATCTCTCTCGCCGGCGCCGGCTGCGAATCGCGTGTGTCGGGTGGATTTATCACAGGTTGATCGGGTCGCGATGCACTTTGCAGCGCTCAGCGGTGATGATGGCAACAATCTGATCGACAGCCTGGTCCTGCGCATTCGCGCGGTTGACCACCACGTAGTCAAATTCCTTGATGCGCTTCATCTCTTCACGCGCGGTGGCGATGCGAATCTTGAGGTTCTCCATCGTTTCAGTTTTGCGCTCAGACAGTCGGCGCTCCAGTTCCCCTTCGCTCTCTGGCGCAAGGAAAATCGTCACCACATTCGGCACGATCTTGCGAATCTTCGCTGCGCCCTGCACATCGATGCGCATCAACACGTCCTTGCCACTTCTGATCGCATCGCGCACCTGCTGCTTGGGGATGCCTTTGTAATCGCCATAGACCAGGCTGTGTTCGAGCAATTCGTCGTCTTGCATCATATCGGCGAAGGTGGATTTGTTAACGAAGAGATAGTCGACGCCTTCAACCTCGCCCTCGCGCTTGGGGCGCGTGGTCATGGTGACGACGAAGGCGAAATCGTGGCCGCGCTCTTTCAGCCGCTTCAGCAGCGTGTCTTTGCCGACGCCTGATGGTCCAGACAGCACGACAAGCATGGGATAGCTGGTGAAGTCATACAAGCCGGCGTTCGACTGCACGGCAGTTTTAGTGTGCATAGTGTGGGCAGGATTCTAACGGATTGCAGACCTGTGACCGTTAAAATCGAGCCTATGCCGATCTATGAATACCGCTGCCGGCAGTGCGGGCGCAAGCAATCGATTTTCTGGCGCAGCTTGTCGACAGTCAACGAGGCGGATGCGCAGTGCGAGCGCTGCGGCAGCAAGACGCTGACACGATTGGTGTCGAAGGTGCGTGTGGTGCGCAGCGGCGGCAATGAGAGCGCCGGCGCTGGTGACGATGCGATGCTCGACGAGATGTCGAACCTCGATGAAAATGACCCGCGCGCGCTGGGCCGCTTCATGCGCAAGATGGCCGCCGAAAGCGGCGAAGACATGGGCACAGAGTTCGACGAGGTGGTGGGCCGGCTTGAGAAGGGCGAGGACCCCGAGCGCATCGAGAAGGACATGGGCGACTTTTTCGGCGGTGATGCAAGCGCCGGCATGGGCGACTACGACGATCCCTACGGCGCGCCGCCAGAAAATCCCACCGCAAAGGCAGACAAAGAGGCCGAGGCAAAGGACAAGCTGGCCACAAAGAAACGCAAGACCGTGCCGATGAAGCGCAAGCCGGCGACGAGAAAAAAGAAGGTGAAAAAGTGAGGCGTTGCAGGGAATGAGCCGCCTTCAACTCGCGAAGCGGAGATCCCTGCCAGAGGCGTGAGCTTTTAGGCGATGCCAGCGCAAAAAGATGCGGCACACTTTTTGAAGTGTGCCGCATCTTTTTTTACTACTTCGTCAGTCGCTCGCGAAACAGCGCTAGAAATCGTGGGCTGTCCACTTGCATCAGGCAATGAGTCTTCGGGGTGTTGAAGAAACGACCGCTGCGATCGGCAATGGTGGTGCCGGCGCTCACCCCATCCAGCGGCACCGCCACACTCCAGCACTCGCCGGAAAACAGGGTTGGATCGATGAGATATGCGAACGCCGATGGGTCATGCGTATGCACGTTGCCATCCGCGAGGCCATATCGCTCACGATGGAATTGCTGATAGAACGGCACAATCTGCGCGATGAACTGGCCAAATTTGTTGGGCGATTGGCCGAGAGCGGCAAAAAATGCGTCGTCCATCAGCGTTGCCGTTGTCACGTCGAGGCCGGCCATCGTGACATCCCATCCTGCCCCAAACATGAGCGCTGCAGCATGTGGGTCGGCATGGATGTTGGCCTCAGCCGTCGGTGACACATTGCCCGGCGCCACCACCGAGCCACCCATGATGACCACGCCACGCGCGTTCTGCGCGATGCGCGGCTCCAGTTGCAGCGCCAGCCCGATGTTGGTCATCGGCCCGACGGCGACAAGCGTGATCTGGCCGGGGTTCTGCATGATCGTCTCGACGATGAATTGTGCGGCGTGCTTGGCAATGGGTTTCTGGCTGGCGTTGTGAACCGTCATCCAGCCGATATTGCCCATGCCGTCGTCGCCATGCACAAACTCGCCAGTGGGGCCGGGCGGCAGCACCATCGCCTGGCCGGCGCCCTTCGCCACAGGGATGTCGGATCGGCCGGCGAAATTGAGCAAATTCAGCGCGTTGCGCGTCGTCGCTTCAATGTTCGTGTTGCCGAACACGGTTGTCAGGCCGGCAATTTCTATTTCCGGCGACGACAGCGCCAGCAAAAGCGCCATCGCATCATCGATGCCTGGGTCGGTGTCGTAGATGACCTTGTAGGGAGCCATAAATGTGAAATCAGAAATATGCACTCAGAGGAGTGCTTGCGCAATTTCAGCAGCAACCTTCGCGTTGTTGCGCAACAGTGACATGTTCGCGCGCACGCTTGCGCCGTCGGTCAACTTCGCAATCTGATCGAGCAGGAATGGCGTCGAGGCCGAGCCATGAATGCCCTGCGCATCAGCCAACTGCTGCGCTTTTTCAATGGCGGCTTCAGCCACCTCGCGCGGCAATTCGTCGGCTTCCGGCACCGGCGCACAGATCAACTCACCGCCCGGCAAACCAAGCGCGCGCCGCGCCCGCACGATGCGCGCAACATCGGCCGGCGTTTCAGCACGCACGTCGGCCTTGATGCCGCTGCTGCGCGAGTAGAACGCGGGGATGTCATCGGCCTGATAGCCAATCACCGGCACGCCAAAGGTCTCCAGTTGCTCAAAGGTGAGCGGCAGGTCGAGCAAGGCCTTCGCGCCGGCGCACACTACTGTCACCGGCGTGCGGGCGAGTTCGGTCAGATCTGCGCTCACATCGAAGGGGTGACCGCGATGCACTCCGCCGATGCCACCAGTGGCGAACACCTGGATGCCGTGCTGCGCCGCGATGAACATGGTCGCCGCCACCGTCGTCGAGCCATTCTCTTTCATGCCGACGGCGATGCCGAGGTCGCGCAGGCTGCACTTGCGCGCGCCGGTGGATCTTGCAAATGCTTCAATCTCGGCATCACTCAGGCCGACTTTGATCTCGCCATTCAGCACAGCGATGGTGGCCGGCGTCGCGCCGGCGTCGCGAATCACCTGCTCCAGATCGCGCGCGATTTGCAGGTTGCGCGGATATGCAAAACCGTGCGTGATCAGCGTGGATTCCAATGCAACAGTGGGTTTTATCAAGCTCATGTTGGCGCGATTGTATCGGCTTTTGTCATTCCGCCAGATCGCACTGTTGCCGAACCCACGCGAAATGCACAAGGTGACAATTTCAGCTACCTCAATCAAAATCGAACCATCTATCTACAAAGGATTCGAATCAACATGACCAACACACCCACCCGCGTCGGCGTGATCGGCGCAGGCAACATCAGCTCGATCTACCTCGAAAGCGATAAAAAATTCAAGAACATGCAACTCGTCGCCATCGCCGACATCGACATGGCACGCGCGCAGGCGCAGGCTGAAAAATATGGCATCAAGGCTGTGACGGTCGATGAATTGCTCGCCGATGCCGGCATCGAAATCGTGATCAACCTGACCGTGCCGAAGGCGCATGGGCCAGTGGGCATGCAGGTGTTGAACGCCGGCAAGAGCGTCTATAACGAGAAACCCCTTTCCACCGAGCGCGAAGCTGCACAACAGTTGCTGCAAGTCGCAAAAGCGAAGGGGCTGCGCGTGGGTGGCGCGCCCGACACCTTCATGGGTGGCGGCTTGCAAACCTGCCGCAAGCTGATCGACGACGGCGCCATCGGCAAACCCGTTGGCGCGCTCGCACAGATGCTATCCCCAGGCATGGAAGGCTGGCACCCAAATCCCGAATTTTTCTTCAAGCCGGGAGGCGGGCCGATGTTCGACATGGGGCCGTATTACCTGACTGCGCTGGTAAGTCTGCTGGGACCGGCGGCGCGCGTGGCCGGCAGCGCGAAGATCACCCACCCCGAGCGCCTCATCACCAGCCAGCCGCTGCATGGCACAAAGATCGCCGTCGAGACGCCGACGCACATCACCGGCCTGATCGAGTTTGCTGGCGGACCAGTCGCGACCATCGTCACCAGCTTCGATGTCGCCGGCTACACGCCATTGCTCATGATCTATGGCACCGAGGGCACATTGCATCTGCCCGATCCCAACACATTCGGCGGGCCAGTGCGCCTGTTGCGCAGTGGCGCAAAGGACTTTGAAGAGATTCCGATTGCGCATCAGTGGACGCAGAACTCGCGCGGCATTGGCGTGGCCGACATGGCATTTGCCATCAAGCAAGGCCGGCCGCATCGCGCCAGCGCCGAGATGACCTATCATGTGCTGGACTTGATGCACGCATTCCTCGACAGCGCGCGCGAGGGCAAGCACATCCATCTGCAAAGCACGTGCGAGCGGCCAGCAGCGCTGCCAGTGAATTGGCCGGAAGGTGAAGGCTAGCTCAGGTGTCGTTCCAGCACGGCGAGGAATCTGGTGCATCGACGCATTCTGAAGCGCGAGATTTCTCGCTGGCGCTCGAAATGACAAATTCTCATGACCTCATCCATCATCCGCGTTTCCATCACTGACGATCCGTTTTATCCGCAGAACAAAGACAAGCTATGGCGCGAGCGCGGCACCTGGCCGGCGTCATGGATCACCTGCCCCGATGCCACCCCGCCTTTCGTCGCCGCGTATCGCCTGAAATTTAAGGTAGAAACGCCGGCGACCATTCGCATACACGTCAGCGCCGATGAACGCTACGAGTTGTTTGTGGATGGCGCGCGCGCGGGGCGCGGGCCAGAGCGTGGCGCACCGGACTGCTGGTTCTTCGAAACCTATGACGCGCATTTCGACGCCGGCGAGCATGTCATCGTGGCGCGGCAGTGGGCGTTGGGGTCGCACGCCCCGCTCGCGCAGATGAGCGCGACGCCGGGCTTTCTGCTCGCTGCAGAAGGCGGGTGGACAGAACGTCTTAGCACCGGCATGGCGAAATGGGACGTGAAGCGCATCGACGCATATTCATTCCTGCAATTCGAGCGCATCCCGTGGAAGGGTGGCAACACTGCCATCGACGGCGCGCGCTACCCGTGGGGTGTGGAGCGTGGCGAAGGCGATGGCTGGCAGTCGGCAGTCACGCTGCGGCAGGCGATGGCCAAGCGCATCGATTGGGAACTGCCGCCAAACCAGCAGGTGCTGCAGCCGGCCATGCTGCCGGCGATGCTGTTCCAGCAGCGCGACATGCGCGATGGTCGCAACGTGCGCTTTGCGGCGAATGTGAGCGACCTCAACCAGCGCAACAACCCGATCGACCTGAACGCACACGACACGGAACTGGCTGCACAATGGCTGGCGCTCTTGCGCGGCGAGGGCGAAGTCACGCTGCAACCGCATCAAAGCCAGCGCATCGTCATCGACCTTGAGAATTACGAGTGCCACTACACACTGTTGATGGCGAGCGGCGCCGGCACAGTGCAAACGAAGTGGGCGGAGTCGCTCTTCCGCGATGGCAACATGTGGCACGGTGACAAGGGCAACCGCGATGAAATTGCCGGCAAGTATCTGATCGGCAACGGGGATGTATTCATGGTTGCCAACGATGCAACGCAGGAGTTCATGCCATTGTGGTGGAGTGCAGGCCGCTACATCGAGGTATGCGCGCAGGCCGGCGATGCAGCGCTTACGTTGCGCGCCCTGCGCTTCCATGAGACGCGCTATCCGCTGCAGATGGAAAGCGCATTTGCAGCCAGCGATGAAAATCTGAACAGCATCCTGCCGCTGCTGACGCGCGGCATCCAGGTATGCGCGAACGAAACCTACTTCGATACGCCGCACTGGGAAGAGTTGATGTATCTTGGCGACACACGGCTCGAAGCACTTTGCACGCACGTCATGTCCCGCGACCATCGTCTGCCACGCAAGGCAGTTCGCATGTTCGATGTATCGCGCGTGCAGACCGGCCTGACACAGTCGCGCTTTCCCTCGCGCCAGATGCAACTGATCCCGCCGTTTTCACTATGGTGGATATGCATGGTGTGCGACTACGCGCTTTGGCGCGGCGATACGGCCTTCTTGCACGAAACGTTGCCCGGTGTGCGCGCAGTGATTGAAGGCTATCTGTCGCACATCGACGAAGACGGCCTGATGCGGGCCTGGGAAGGCTGGAACTTTCTCGATTGGGTGCCGGCCTGGGGCAAGGACGCCGGTGCGCCACCAGACGGCATCGCCGGCGTAAGCGGCAACCTGAACTGGCAATTCGTTTACGCCTTATCCAGCGCCATCCAGTTGGAGCAGATGGCCGGCGAGCATGAGCTGGCGCAGCGCTTGCAGCGCATTCAGTCGCAGCTTGCACAGCGCAGCATCGAAACGTTCTGGGATGAAACGCGCGGATTGATGGCTGACGACATGGCGCACCGGCACTTCAGCGAACATGCACAGTGCCTCACCATTCTCAGCGGGCAGGTGGATGAGCAGCGGCGGGCGCGAATGGCCGAAGGCCTGCTCAACGCGCCGGATCTGCAACGCGCCACGATCTACTTCAGCCACTATCTGTTCGAGACCTTCCGCGAACTGGGCCGGATGGATGTGTTCCTGCAGCGGCTGCAACTGTGGTTCGACTTGCAGACAAATGGCCTGAAGACGCCGGTGGAGATGCCCGAGCCAACGCGCAGCGACTGTCATGGCTGGGGATCGCATCCGCTGTATCACTACTTCGCATCGCTGCTCGGCGTGCGGCCGGCATCACTCGGCTTCCGCTCTGTCGAAATCAAACCGCAGCTTGGCACACTGCAACAGGCGCGTGGCACGCTGGTGCATCCGCTTGGCGAGATCGTCATCGACGTGCAGCAACGCGCCGGCAGGACGCACGGACACGTGTCGCTGCCGGCGGGCGTCACCGGCCTGTTGGTGGCGAACGGAAGCCAGCATACATTTGAGGGACAGGTTGATTGGTGATGCCAGAGAGGATGCTTCATCTTCCCGCGTCCTTCATTCAAAACCAGATTGACTGCAACGGCGAGCGCGGCCGGCAGTGGATCGAACGGTTGCCGACAATCATTGCCGATTGCGAGCAACGCTGGCAGATTCACGCCGGCGCGCCATTCAGCCTGAGCATGAACTTTGTCGCGCCGGCAACGCATGACGATGGCACGCCGCTGGTGCTCAAGATCATCGCACCGTATCTGGACGCCGACAATGAATATCTGGTGCTGCGCCACTATGCCGGCCAGGGCGCAATCCAGCTGATCGCACACCACGCAGAAAGCAGCGCGATGTTGCTGGAACGTTGTCTGCCCGGCGATGAGCTGGCAACGCGGTTTCCCAAACAGGACGACGAGGCGAGCGCCATCGCCGGCGAGGTGATGGCGAAGCTGTGGCGGCCATTGCCGGCACAACATCCCTTCCCCACCCTTGCGGAATACACCAGTGTGATGGATCACTTCAACACGCTGTGGCAGGGCGGGTCGCCGCCGATGAACCCGCGCGTGGTGGATGCCGCGCAGCAAATGCGCCGCGATCTGCTCGCCAGCGCGCCGGAGACGGTCTTGCTGCATGGCGATTTTCATCATCACAACGTGCTGCGCGCACAGCGCGAGCCGTGGCTGGTGATTGACCCAAAAGGCGTCGCCGGCGAACGCGCCTACGAGCCATCACCGATGTTCTACAACCCGATGGGCGATTGGCACGCCGGCATCCCCGATGGCACAAAGTTCGTGCGCCGGCGCGCCGAGATCATCTGCGAGCGCGCCGGCCTGGACCTGCAACGCGTGCTGGCCTGGGCAGTGGTGCAGGGCGTAGTGAGCGATGCGTGGACATACGAAACAGGCGTGGATGCCGGCGCCGGCGCAGCAATCGTTTCGGAGTGGGCGCTGGCTGCGCTGTAATCGACAAAACCTCTCGACAGCCAGGTGCTTGGGGTTCAGCGCAGTCGCCAGCGCGTGCAATCCTTGGGAAAGCTCGTCCACGCAATGACGCGGGACGGCGCAATGACGTAGAGGCCGCCGGCATCCCACTGATCCGGCTTCGGGTCATAGCCCATCTGCGCATACTTCCCACGGTAGCCAGCAGCAATTTTCTCCGTCAATGCGCGATCAGGTTTGTCGATGGCGCGCACGATGCCTTCCATGATGACTGCCTTCGTGCCATCCTCAAGATGCACGCTCACGTTCGGATTCGCAGCGACGTTGCGGTTGTGAATGGTGTTTGGCGCGCCGTCGTAATACAGCGCGTCTTCGACCCATGCCGCCCACACCGGCGCACTATGCGGCCGGCCATCGGGTCGCACCGAACAAATCCAGTAGTTCAACGATTGGGTCATTCTCTCAACCACATGGCTCCACGGCAGCAAACCGTCGTCATCCTCCGGCAGGCCGTAACCCTCAGGCAAGTAGGGTCGCTCGGCAATCCATTGTTGTTTGGGCATGATTCACCTCCAGTGCATCCCGAAGCTTACCGCACAGCCGGCGCCGGCTTCGCGCCAACGCGACTCACCAGAAATCGCAGAAACATATACGACGCCACGCCGCACAGCGCGATCACGCCGGTCATGGGCAGCGCGGTGCCGTTGTGCAGTATGCCAAGCAGCGCGCCGGCAGCCGCACCGAGTGCAAATTGGATTGCGCCGATCAACGCTGAGGCGCTGCCGGCCTGACGGCCGTAGTTTGCCATCGCCGCAGCCGTTGCGTTTGGCCCCACAAAGCCAGTGCTGCCAATGCAGATAAAAATCAGCACGAGCATGAGCGGGAAGCCACCGATCCTGAGCGCAGTGGTGAGGAAGAGCAATAACGCACTGCCGGCCGTCACCATCAGCGCGACACGCAGAATCTGGCGATCATCGTAACGATTGAGCAGTGCACGGTTGATCTGCGACGCGACGATCAGGCCGAATGCATTCGTGCCAAAGATCAGCCCGAAGCGTTCCGCCGGCACGCCGTTCAATTCGATGAACACGAAGGGCGAGCCGGAGATATAGGTGAACATGGCGGCCGAGGCCAGCCCACTCGCCAGCACAAAACCCATGAAATGCACGTCGCCCAACAGCCGGCCATACACGCGCAACGCCTCGCCGAGACCCGCTTGAATGCGCCGCTCCGCCGGTAGTGTTTCCGGCAGGCCGAACAGCACCATCAACATGCACAGCACGCCGAAGCCGGCCAGCACGAAAAACACCTCGCGCCAACCCCAGATTGCCAGCACCTGTCCGCCAATAAAGGGCGCAAGGATGGGCGCAATCCCCATCACCAGCATGAGAAAGGAAAACATGCGCGCCGATTCGCGCTGGTCGAAAAGGTCGCGCACAACTGAGCGCGCGATCACCACGCCGGCGCAGCCGCCAAGCGCTTGCGCCAATCGCAGCACGATCAAGCTGCCGATATTTGGCGCCATCGCGCAGCCGAGGCTGGCAATGACATAGAGCACGCAGCCGAAGAGCAAAGGCCGGCGTCGGCCCATGCGATCTGCTATAGGACCATACAGCGCCTGACCGAACGCCAGCCCAATAAAAAATACTGCCAGGGTTTGCTGCACGACAGACATTGGCACGTTGAACTCGTGTGCAATGGCCGGCAGGCCAGGCAGATACATGTCGATTGACAATGGCGCAAACGCCGTGAGCGTGCCCAGAATGACGACGAGTTTGTTATAGCTGCTGCGAGAGATGAAGGTGGTCATGCTGCGGCCAGTCTAGCGCATGCGCGCGGCGGGGGTTCGCTTAAGCGGCTAGAATGCCCAAGGTGAAATCCGCAGAAGGAGAACCCATGCAACGAGACGAAGGATACGCGCAGATCAATGACGCAGAACTGCATTACGAAATTGCCGGCGCCGGCCCGAACCTGGTGCTGCTGCATGGTTTCACGCTCGACATGCGCATGTGGGATGCGCAGTTCAAACTGCTCTCACAACACTTTCGGGTGCTGCGCTGCGATCTACGCGGCTTTGGGCAATCTTCGTTGCCGGCAGCGCCCTACACACACGCGGATGATGTTGCAGCCTTGATGACCACGCTGGGGATGACGCGCGCCGGCGTGATCGGCTTGTCGATGGGTGGCGCCATTGCGCTCGATTTTGCCTGCCTCCATCCAGACAGGCTGCAGGCGCTTGTGCTGGTCGATGCCGCATTGGGCGGCTTCGATCGCTGGACAGTTCACATCAGCTTCAATGCGAAAGAGCGCGGCATGGCACAAACAAAGCGCGATTGGCTGGCATCGCCTTTGCTCGCGCCGGCGATGGCAAACCCCAAGTCGGCCCCATTGCTGCAACGCATCGTGGACGATTACTCCGGCTGGCATTTTCTGCACAAGGACTTCGATGTCTTTCCACCGCCGACCGTCATCCACCGCCTGGCAACCATCCATGCGCCGGCGCTTGTGATCGTCGGCGAGCATGACACGGTTGATTTTCACAACATTGCCGACGTGCTGGTTTCAGACATCGCCGGCGCAAAGAAAGTTGTCATGCCCAGGGTCGGTCATATGTGCAACATGGAAGATCCGGAGGCGTTCAATGCCGTCGTGCTGGATTTCCTGCTGCGACACGCGACAACCCCGCAATAATCGCAGTGCTCGCTGCAATTACAGCCGGCCCGAAACGAAAGCAGAGGCGCAGGGAGAAGTGCGTAATGCACCGCCCTGCGCCTCCGCGCATGTGGTTCTGTTTGAACCGCTGGTTTTCAATAACGCAGGATCAGCGCGACACGGCTGTGGTCCTTGAGCGAGCCGTCCGGCACGAACACCACACGTCCACCCTTGTTCAACACTTCTTCCACGATGATGTCGGCCGCGTCATCCATCACGTCCAGATCCTCGGGGCGATCCGACAACACGATGTTCATGCCATCCTCGCTCAGCTTCGCCGGCGCGTGATAGTTCTCCTCAAGCAACAAGACCGCGCCGCGCCCTTCGTGGGCATAGCGCCAGGCCTCGCCGACAGTCGAGGCGATCTTGCGTGAGCCGACGGCATCGCGCAGTTGGTCGAACACGCCGGCGCGGCGCGTCGCCAGCGCCTCCTCCACCTCCGGCCACACCATGCGCCCCAGATCGTGCGCATTGAGATGATCATAGTTGCCGCGAATCTCGGCCACCACATCGTTCTTGGTTGAATTTTGGCGGAAGAAAGACAGATAGCGATCCACACCCAGCACCACCAGCGGCAGCGGGTCCGACTTCGTGATCTTGTCATACTCCGCATCGACACTGCGGAAGAACGCTTCATGGTGGCGGTCGCGCTGCTCGGTGCGCTCGACACCCTGTCCGCCCGGCAGGCGCGTCTCACCGCCTGGGCCAGTGTGCTTCATGGGGAAAGCGCCATCGGTGACCTCGGTCAATGCATCGCGCGAGGCTTCGAACAGGCGAGCCGGCTTCTCGCTCAGCACCAGCACCCAATAGCGCACGGTGCGATTCATCGCAAACACCAAGTCACGCGTAAAGAACGCATCGCCGACAGTCACGCGCTCCTTCAATGTGAAGGGCAGCTCATAGGCGCGTGCGAAATCGGCATTGACGAAAATCGCCAGGCCATCGAGGTTGTAGGAGTGATTGATGTCCGATGACACCTCATCCAGGCGTTTCAGCACAGTCTCGACTTCGCGCTTCGAGAAATCCTTCAACAGAAGGTTGGTCGCTTCGACAACAAGATTTTTCAGGCGGATGGGGTCCTGCTTGTTGTCTGGTGAGGTGCGGTGCGTCGGCAGCGTGATGGTCACCGAGGGCATGCTGCGCATCGCCATCAGCGTGTTGACTTCATTGCGGTTCATGTTGTTGTCTTGATTTCCTGTTTTATTTTGCGGAGCTTACTTTACCAGTTTCTCCAATCGATCGACGAAGCCCTCCAGCACCTTGAAGGCGCGATCCATCGGCTCGGGCTTGGTCATGTCAATGCCGGCCATCTGCAAGGCATCGATGGGATACATGGAGCCGCCGGCGCGCAATGCGGCCAGATAGCGCTCGGCAGCATTCGTCTCGCCCTTCAACACCGCATCGGCCAGCGCGTTGGCTGCTGCGATGCCGCTGGCATATTGATATACGTAAAAGTCAGCATACAGGTGGCCGAACAGCGCCCAAGTGATGCCCTCACGCGCGTCATCCACATTCACAGCGTCACCGTAGCCGCGCTTGAAGAGGCCGGCGAGGTGCTCAATCATGCCGTCGGCTGTCAGCGCGCCGCCTTGCTCGACCGTCTGGTGAATGTGCAACTCGAACTGCGAAAGGGTCGGCATGATGAAGAAGTAGCGGTGGAAGTTGTCCATCGCCTCCTGAATCACAGCCATCTCGAACTCTGGCCCGCGGTCAAGCGTGAGCAGATGCGCGCGCACCAGCGCCTGGTCAAAGTTGGATGCGACTTCGGCGATGAACAGTGAGTAGTCGCTATAGAACACCGGCTGCGCCTGATTGGCCAGGTGCGAGTGCATCGAGTGGCCAATCTCATGCGCAAGCGTGCTGAGGCCGCCAAGACCCGAATCGCTATAGCTCATCAGGATGAATGGTTTGGTGCCCCATGTGCCGGCGGAATACGCGCCGCTGCGCTTGCCGACGCTGGGATACACATCCACCCAGCGTTCCTTCAGCAAGCCATCGCGCACGGTGTTGGCATATTTTTTACCGAGTGGCTGCAAACCCTCGATGATCCACTTGGCGGCCTGCTTGTATTTCACCGTCGGCGGCTTGGCAAGCGGCGCAAAGATGTCGAATGACTCCATCTTGTCCAGTTTGAGCGCGCGCCGGCGGATGTCCCAGTAGCGATGCCAGATATGAACATTGCGGTTGCAGGCGTCGATGACGTTGTGATACACCGCCGTTGGGATGTTTGAAGGCGACAACGCATAGCTCAGCGCATCCGGATAATTGCGCGCCTTCGCCAGAAAAACGGTGCGCTTGACCTTGCCGGCGAGCAGTTCAGCAAAGGTGTTCTTCAGCGCCAGGTGGCCGTCGGTATACGCCTCCCACGCTGTGCGGCGCGTCTCACGATCGGGGCTGCTGAGCAGCGCGCCGATGTTCCCCTGCGCCACTTCGAGCGACTTGCGACCTTTTGCCTTCGAGACGGGGAACTTCAGGTCGGCATCGGACAGGACGCCATAGGCGTTGTCGACCGCAGTCATCGGTTGGTAGGCGCGCGCAAGCAATGCCTCAATTTCCCCTGACCGCACGTGATCCTTCTGGCGCAGCAGGTCATCGAACGCATGTCGATACATCTTCAGCGCAGCTTGCTGGAAGGTGAATTGTGAGAGGCGCTCGTAGCCCATCGCCAGCAATTCCGGCTGCGCAAAGGCAAGCGCAGCGCTGTAGCGTGAGAACAAGCCTTGCATGCGGCCCAGCAGCGCAGCGTTGGCCTGATTGCCGGTGTCGGCATCGAAGCGCAATTGCGCCCAGACATAGACCTTGCGCATCTCAGCATCGGCGCGGTTGCGCATTTGCAGGAATTCCACCAGCGTTTCAGCGGACGTGTTGAGTTTGCCGGCGTATGCGCCGAGCTCCGGCAGCAGCGCTTCAATGCGCTGCATGCCCTCCTCCCAGGCCGGCACATCTGCATAGATGCTTTCGATATCCCACGTGCTTTCCAGCGCCACCTCTTCACGGCGCGGTAATGGCTTTGCCACAATTCACCTCGTGTCCGAATGTATTTGAAATCTAATTGGCTTGACTATAAACCACGCCGGCTTTGCAGATCACGCCTTCAACTTCGCAAACAAGTCGGCGTTGAAGTCAGCCGACTGGTGGCGGAAGTAGGTGTCGTAGAGCGTGGCGTAATGACCGCCCTTCGCCATCAGCGTGTCGTGATCGCCCTCTTCGATGATGCCGCCGTGATCCAGCACGATGATGCGATCCACCGCCTTCACCGTCGACAGGCGGTGCGCAATCAAGATCGAGGTGCTTTCTGACAGGATCAAATTTAGCGCGTCCTGAATCTGTTTTTCAGTGAAGGGGTCAACGCTGGCTGTAGCCTCATCCAGGATGAAGATGGGCGGCTTTTGCGCCAGCACTCGCGCCAGTGCGACGAGCTGGCGCTGCCCCATCGATAGATGCAGACCGCGTTCGCCCACCTCGGTTTGCAAGCCATTGCGCAAGCCATCCAGCCAATCGCCATTGCCGATGCGCTTTGCGACGGCCTCAACGCCGGCGTCGCTCATCTCTGGCCGCGCATAGCGAATGTTGTTCATCACGGTGTCGTTGAACAAGAACGGCGTTTGCGACACAAGGCCGAGTTGCCGGCGATATGGCGGCAAATCGAGCGCACGAATATCATGCCCGTCGATCAGAATGCGCCCGCCTTGAAATTCATAGAAGCGCGTGATGAGCTTGATGATGCTGCTCTTGCCGGCGCCAGTGTGACCAACGAAGGCCACGCTCTCACCTTTGTCGATGCACAGCGAGAAGTCACTCAACACCTGCTGCTGCTCGTTGTAGCGAAAATCAACGTGCTGAAATTCGATCTCGCCCTTGATGGTGGGCGCTGCAAGCCGGCTGGGCTGACCAGTCTGCTGATCTGCCTGTCCCAGGCGTGCAACGATGCCATCCGTCACGCTGCTCTCATCGGCAGCCGGCGCAAGCTGCTTCACGTTCGTTGGCGCGTCAATCAACGCGAAGACGCGCTCGCTGGCCGAGAGGCCGCCTTGGATCTGGCTCCAAAATGACGCGATGTTCGTCATCGGGAACCAGAACTGGTCGAGGCTGAGGATAAACAGATACCACGCGCCAACCCCGATGATGCCGGCGGCCACCGAGTTGCCGCCAATGTAGACCATGAGCGCGGTGCCGAAGCCGGCGAGCATGTTCAAGGTGGGGAACACATTGCTCAGCACGAAGCCGCGCCGTAGATTCACCTGATAGGATCGCTCGTTCACCACGCTGAAATCGCGATAGATGGACGCTTCCTGCCGGAAGTTCTTCGCCACACGGATGCCGGCGACGGCCTCCTGGATGGCAGTGTTGACATCGGCGATGGCGCGAAAACCACTGCGCGTGACGCTGCGCGCCACCCGTCGAAATGCCCAGCCAAAAAACACGATGAAGGGCGACATCGCCAAAAGCGCGAGCGTGAGCGGCACCGAGATGCGAAACAACACCACGACCAGCACGATCAGCACCGTGAACTGGCTGATCAGGTCGCTGATCAGCACCGTCACCTGAGACAACTCCTGCGTGTCGTTGGTGATGCGCGTGATGATCTTGCCGGACTGGAATTCATCGAAGAACGCCATATCGTGATGGATGGTGGCGTTGAAGGCATCGCGGCGCATCTGACTGATGACATCGCTGATGAGGCGCGCGGTGATGCGCCGGCGCACGAGGTTGCTCAACCAGTTCACGAAGTTCAGTGCCAGTAACGCGCCAATCAAGGTGAAGATGGCCTGCGTTGTCGGATCTGCGCCGACCTGCCCGACACCGGTGGAGATCAGGATCGGCGTCAGCAGGCCGACCAGCGTGATTGCCAGCACGATGAGCGCCAGCTCAATCAGACGCTTGCGAAACGGTGAGAAGTATTCGATCAGCCGGTGAACCAGCTGCCGGTCTGTGTATTGTCGGTCATACCGCTCAGCGGCAAGTCCCATGAACATGGTGATGTGTTTTGTATATCAGACAGGGAGCCGTGCATCTCTCGAGCTTCCAGATCGATTGTCACTGGAAATTCAATGCTCGCGGCTCACAGTGCAAATTTATTGAAAGATGGCGCGATAGTCTGCCGACGTCTGCATGAGCGCATCGTGGGCGCCGACAGCGGTGACGTTGCCGTGCTTCATCACCACAATCAAGTCGGCCCAGCGAATTTGCGACAGGCGATGGGTGATGAGGAACGTGGTGCGCCCCTGTGCCACGCGAAACATTGCCTGCTGGATCATGTCTTCGGTTGCGCTGTCGATCGCGCTGGTCGAGTCATCGAGAACAAGGATGCGCGGGTCGGTGAGGAAGGCGCGGGCAATGGCGATGCGTTGGCGCTGGCCGCCGCTCAACGTCACACCGCGCTCACCGACGACGGTCTTGTAGCCATCCTTGAACGACAGGATGAAATCGTGCGCCTGCGCGGCCTTCGCCGCCTCGACGACCTGCTCATGGGTCGCGTTCGGCGCGCCAAACTTGATGTTCTCCTCGACCGTGCGCGAGAACAAAAACACATCCTGCTCGATGGTCGAGATTTGCCGGCGCAGCGCAGCCAGATCCCAATCGCGCACATCGATCCCGTCGACTCGCACCACACCCTCATCAGCGTCGTAGATGCGATTGATCATCTTGGTCAATGTGCTTTTGCCACTGCCGGTCTGGCCGGTGATGGCGACAGTCTGACCGGCGCGCACCTTGAGCGTGACATCTTCCAGCGCGGCATTTTCGCCGGCGCCGTAGCGGAAGGTCACGCCGGCGAATTCCACCTCGCCGCGCATCAGCGCGTCGTGACCACCCTTGTTCTGGTCCAGCGCGTTCTGCGCGTTGATGAGTTCAAGGATGCGGCGCGCGCTGGCAAGGCCGGATGAGACTTGCGGATACGCGAACATCGTGGCGAAGGTTGGAAACTGCAAGAACATCAGCAGGCCGTTGAAGGCGACGACATCGCCGAGCTTGATGGCGCCGGCTTGCAGCAGCAAAAGGCTGTGCAACAGGCCCAGCGAGATGGTGACGCCGAACAGCAGGGACGGCAGAAAGAGCGACTCGACATCGCCCTGCCGCACGGCGGCGTTGCGCCATTCCGACACAGACAGGGCAAAGCGCTTTTCCTCGCGCGCCTCTTGCGCGGTGCCTTTCACCGTCTCCACACCTTCGATGGCCTCAGCCAGCGTGGCGTTCAGCTTGCCGAAATTACGCCGCACACTCTCGGTGGCCGGCGCGAGCCAGCGCAGGTAATACATCACGGCTATCGCGTAGCCGGCGATGTAAAGCAGCGGCACGATGACGAGTTGCGGGTGATAGCGCGGCGCAATGAGGATCGGGAAGATCAGGAATGCCGCCGAGCCAACCACGATATTGACGCCCGGGTTCATCAGCATGTTCACTTCACGCATGTCGTTGGTCGCGCGCGCCATCACATCGCCGATGGATTGGCGGTCGTGAAACTCCATGCTCTTGCCGATCAAGCTTGTGTAAAGCTCGTCGCGGGCGTTGCGCTCCAGCCGCTGACCGATGATTTCCGATGACATGTTGCGGCCCAGTTGCAACACAGCGCGCACGAGTTGCGAGAGGACGATGAGCAGCGCAGCAGTGCCAAGCGCCTGCAAGTTCGCCGGCGTCTGCGTCACCGCGTTGAAGGCCTGACCGATGAACACCGGCAGCATGGCGCCGCCGGCGGCATTGCCCAATGAACCGATCAAAATACCCAGCAGGAAAATCTTGTAGCGCCAGATGTGCGAAAACACCCAGCGCGCCGGGCTGCGTCGGTCGGAGTGCCATTCACGGTGCACGGAAAATTCGCTCGTTGGGACGGGCGCAGAGGTATTGGGAGAAAACGTAGCTTGCACAGCCTCACGATTGTAGCGGATGCGCACCCTTGCACGCGTTGCGCTCGCTCCAGACAAAATGCGTATCATTGAGCGCCGCCAACATCGTGGCACAACGCAAATTGCAATACAAGGAGATCAACGAATGAAAATACCCTTCGGTGGGCGCATCTTGATTCTGGGTTGCGGCTCTGTTTCGCAATGCTTCCAGCCGCTGGTGCTGCGGCATATCGACATGGACTTCACCAAACTCACGGTGATGGACTTCGAAGACCTGCGCCACACCTGTGCAGAGACCCTGGCCGCCGGCGGCAATTACGCGCAAGACTACGTCACCACCAGCAACTACGGCGCATTGCTTGGAAAATATCTCGGCCCGGGCGACATCCTTGTCGACCTCGCATGGAACATCGAAACGCTGGCGCTGATGCGCTGGTGCCACGACAACGACGTGAATTACATCAACACGTCGGTCGAACTGTGGGATCCCTATTCCGGCGCCGCCGACCAACACCCCACCGAGCGCGCGCTCTATGTGCGGCATCTGGCTTTGCGCAAACAGGCTGCCAGATGGAATGAGGGCTGGTCAACGTTCATTGTCGAACATGGCGCAAACCCCGGCCTCGTTTCGCACTGGGTGAAAGTCGGGCTTGAAGACATTGCGAATGCCATCCTGCGCCGGCGCACCCGCCGCGAACGCGAAGACCTGCTGGAGCAATATCTCGACGCCGCCGACTATCCGCGCCTCGCCATGCTGACCGGCACGAAGGTGATTCACATTTCAGAGCGTGATACGCAGATCAGCAGCAAGCCGAAGGAAGTAGGCGAGTTTGTCAACACCTGGTCGGTGGAAGGCTTTCGCGAAGAGGGTATTGCGCCGGCGGAGATGGGCTGGGGCACGCATGAGCGCCGGCTGCCGCGTGGCGCGCAGGTTCACAAGTTTGGCCCGGGCAATCAGATCTGCCTGAGCCAGATGGGCATGAACACGTGGGTGCGCTCGTGGGTGCCGGGCGGCGACATCACCGGCATGGTGGTTCGCCACGGCGAGGCGTTCACCATCAGCGATTATCTGACGGTGTGGAAGGATGGCGAGCCGATCTACCGCCCCACCGTGCATTACGCCTACCTGCCCACCGACGCAGCCATCGCCTCATTGCACGAATTTCGCATGGGCAACTACGAGTTGCAACCGAAGGTGCGCATCATGAACGACGAGATCATCAGCGGCAAAGACGAGTTGGGGGTGCTGCTGATGGGACATGATCTGAACGCATGGTGGACCGGCTCGCAACTCGACATCCACGAGGCGCGCAAACTGGCGCCACACCAGAATGCAACCACGCTGCAAGTGGCCGCCTCCGTGCTGGGCGCGATAACGTGGATGATTCGCAATCCGCGCAGGGGATTGTGCGTGCCGGACAATCTGCCGCACCGCGAGGTGCTGGAAGTGGCACAGCCATATCTGGGGCCGACGCCATCCATGCACACCGACTGGACGCCGCTGAAGCACCGCAACGACCCGTTCGAGCATTTTGGCCGGCCCCGCCCGCACGAAGACGACGTATGGCAGTTTGACACGTTTCTGGTGCACTGATGCATCATGCGTGATGCGGGCTTCATTTGCCGCGCATCACGCATCTGATCTTGCGCATCGCGCTCACTCGCCGCGCAGCCACACGCGCATGCCGCCGGCCTCACGGTTATCCCAAGTGCAATACGGCACGGCAGTAATCTGGATTGAAGTGCCGGCCGGCTTGCGCGTGCCATACAACGCATCGCCCCACGCGGCATCCACCAGTTGCGCTTCGCCGCGCAGCACGGTCACGCCACCGAGCAGGTCGGCTTCGTGAACTGGCTTCAGCGCGCGCACTTGCCGGTCGCTGATGGTGATGCGATCGAGTTCAATCTGGTCATTGTCGGCGCCTTCCAGACAATACACGATTGGCCCACGCTGCACCGCCAGCCGGCCAAGCGTTTGCCGCACCAGTGGGTTGGCGCGCACTGCCACCACTGGCATCTCCAGCGCGAGATGCACGCTGTCACCTGGCTGCCATGCGCGGGTAATGTGCATGTAGCCGTCCTTCACCTCGTGCCGGCCGGCGTTCTTGCCGTTGATGCGCAGCGACCATCTTTCGCACCATGCCGGCACGCGCAGCCGCAGCGCAAACGTTCGCGCAGCATCCAACCCCAGCCGCAACGTCACCGCGCCATCCCAGGGGTATTGCGTTTGCACATCCAGCGCGAGGCCGAGTGATGGCGCCTGCGCTGTGCCCTGCGCGTAGAGATGCACCCACACGCCCTCGGCATCAGTGGAATACAGATACTCGCCCATGCTGGCAAGCAGGCGCGCCACATTTGGCGGGCAGCACGCGCAACTGAACCACGCCTGGCGATGATGTTTGCCGCGCGAAGCGAGCGGATTTTCGTAGTAATAGCCCTTGCCATCGAGTGAGACGCCGGCCATCACGTTGTTGTAGAGCGCGCGCTCCATCACATCGGCATATTCACCATTGCCGGTGAGTTGCAACATGCGGTGCGCCCACAACACCAGCCCGATGCCAGCGCACGTCTCGGCGTAGGCCGTCTCATCCGGCAAGTCATAGTCGGTGGTGAAGCCTTCGTTGCCGGCGGATGGGCCAAGGCCGCCGGTGACATACATGCGCCGGCGAGTGACGTGTTGCCACAGTTTTTCCAGCGTCGCCAGCAATGATGCATCGCCTGTTTCACGCGCCAGATCAGCCACGCCGCTGTAGAAATACACTGCGCGCACCGCATGGCCAACGACCTCTTCCTGCTCGCGAATTGGCGCATGTGCCTGCATGTATTCGTAAGTTCTGGCCCAGAATCGCCTGGGGTCTTCGTCACGCGCTCTTGCCTCAATGTCGAAATACGGCGCAGGATTCCTACTGCCAATGTCACCGCCGCGCCCACGCTCCTCGATGAAGTATTGAGCAAGCTTGAAGTATTTTTCCTCGCCAGTGGCATGGTAGAGCTTAAACAGCGCCAACTCAATTTCCTCATGGCCGCAATAGCCACGCTTCTGGCCACGCTTCGTGCCGAACATCAGCGCAATGTGGTCCGCATAGCGACACATCACATCGAGAAAGTTGCGCTTACCAGTGGCGTGGTAATGCGCGACGGCGGCCTCGATTAGGTGGCCGGCGCAATACAACTCGTGCTTGTCGCGCAGGTTCGTCCAACGATTCTGCGGCTCCACCGCGATGTAGTGCGAGTTGAGATAGCCGTCTTTCAACTGTGCTTTCGCCATCTTCGCGATGATGCGATCAAGTTGCCTCTCCAGCTTCTTGTCGGGGTGCGTCAACAGCGAGTAGCTCGCGGCTTCCATCGTTTTGGCGAGGTCGGAATCCCAGAAGATGTGCGGCTCAGGCTGGCCCTCCTTCCATTTCAGATCGAGCGCGCCGAGCCGGCCGGTCTTCTTGTGAATCTCAAATTGCGTTGGGATGGTCGCCGCGCGGTTCACCTCCATGCGCGGTGACCAGAAGGGATCGTTGAAGGTGACGGCTGTAAACGGCAGCGCAGTCAATTTGCGTGGAGTGGTCATGACAGCGTCAATAATAAGCACGATGGATGAAATGCGCATTCTCACCGCTTATGCCGAGACCGCTGCCGCCACGTTGCAGGCATGGCGTGAACACCGTGATTGTGGCGACAGTGAGCTTCATCGCAATTCGACCCGCCGGCTATGCTTCAGCAGCGGCTGCAAATTCTCCGCAACCGGCGCATTGCGCGATGTGCATGAAGCGTTGCTGGCTTGCGCGCAAGGGGACGATGCGCTCGATGTAACGCCGGCGGCCGGCCTGCATTTCTCTTTTTTGGCCATCAGCTGGGATCTGTATGACGAGCCGGCAGAATATGCCAACGATGCAGAAGACTTGATCGCGCTGTTCAAAACACACACCGCCGGCTTGAACTTTTGCATCTCGCAATTGCGACTGGTGCCGCTGCGCAATGCGTTATTGCTGGCTGGCGTGCCGGATCAGGCAAGCTTTGATGCGCGTCATCGCTTTGCAGACGCAGCCATGCAGACTGGTTGGCGCAGACACATGGAAGCGCGGTATCGGGGTTACGACATACCGCCGCTGTTCTGGCACACCACCCTTGCGCGCTACAACCGCAAATTCGCGCCGGCGGCAATGCGCGAACTGTATACGAGATTTTCCTTGCGCTCGTTTGATGATCTGTCGCTTGGCCGGCCCGTGCTCGCGCTGGTGAATTACAACTGGACGCGATGCTTTCCACTCAGCGATCGCGATTGTTCATCTCAAAGTAGCGCTCCCAGGCGTCCTCGGTGGTGAGCTCGTCGAGGCCGATGCGCGAGAACATCATGTCATAGCCGGCCTCCCATCCCTGCACGACGAAGTGGCCGTCGTCGATCATCAGCGCCGGCAGCTTCACGACGCCGTTGATGTCGAATGCCGGCTCGCTTGCGCGCAGCACCGCCGAGTAGTAGCGCAGGTGTTCTTCGCCTTCGATTTGCGCATAGATAAACAAGCTCGACTCTCGATGAGTCACCTGCCATTCGTGCATCCAGCCGTCGCCGTCAAACGTGCAGCCAATCCAGCTGCCGCTCAAGTTGAAATGTGCCATATCGTTTCAGGGGAAATTGCGGTCGCAAGTTTACACTGGCTGCGGGCCGGCAGTTGCAATCGCCGGGTCGACCTTGCCTTCAAACTGCTTGAAGTTCTCTACAAACTTGTGCGCCAGATCGTTGGCCTGCGCGTCATACGCCTGTTGATCTGGCCATGTGTTGCGCGGCTGCAACACCTCCGCCGGCACACCCGGGCAGCGCTCCGGCACCAGCACTTTGAAGATCGGGTCGGCTGCTGTCGGAACCGTGGATAGCGTGCCGTCCAGCGCAGCAGTCACCATCGTGCGCGTGTGCGCGATGCGCATCCGCTGGCCCACGCCATAGGGGCCGCCACTCCAGCCGGTGTTCACCAGCCACACATTGCATTTGTGCCTGCTCAAGCGATCGCCCAGCAGGCCGGCATATACCGTGGGGAAATGCACCATGAACGGCGCGCCAAAACACGTGCTGAAGGTAGCCTGCGGCGCAGTGACGCCGCGCTCGGTGCCGGCGAGTTTGGCGGTGTAGCCGCTGAGGAAGAAATACATTGCCTGCTCCGGAGTGAGCTTGCTGATGGGAGGCAGCACGCCGAACGCATCTGCCGTCAGGAAGATGATGTTGCGCGGATGGCCGCCAGTGCCGGTGGCAATGAAGTTGGGGATGAAATGAATGGGATACGCGGCGCGCGTATTCTCGGTGATGGCCTCGCTGTCCAGGTCGAGCTGATGCGTGTCGGGGTCCATCACCACATTCTCCAGCACCGTGCCAAACTGCGAGAGCGTGGCAAATATCTCCGGCTCGGTGTCCTTCGAAAGGCGAATCACCTTGGCGTAACAACCACCCTCGAAGTTGAACACGCCATTCGCGCCCCAGCCGTGCTCATCATCACCGATCAACCCGCGATGATGGTCGGCGGAAAGCGTAGTCTTGCCAGTGCCGCTCAGGCCGAAGAACAACGCGGTGTCACCCGATGGGCCGACGTTGGCGGCGCAGTGCATGGGGAATACGCCTTCGAGCGGCAGCAGATAGTTCAATGCGGTGAAGATGCTCTTTTTGATCTCGCCGGCGTAGCGCGTGCCGGCGATGATGATCATGCGCTTCGCAAAGTTGAGCGCGATGATGGCAGTGGGGCCATGCGCCGGCTTGCGGCAGCCGTGGCGAGCGGGGTCGGGGTGAAATTCCGGCGCGTGCAAGATCGTGAAATTCGGCTCGAAGTCAGCCAGTTCCGCGAGATAGGGGCGGATGAACTGATTGTAGGCAAACAGGGTGTGCCACGCGCTCTCCGACACCAGACGCACGTTCAGGCGATGATCCTCCTCGGCACAGGCATACACGTCACGAATGAACAGCTCTTTGGTATTGAGATAGGCGCGCACATCTTGCAGCAGTGTGTCGAAGTGCTCTTGTGACAGCGGCAGGTTGACCTTGCCCCACCACACATTGTCCTGGCTGCCCGGCTCCTTGACGATAAATTTGTCATTGGCGGAGCGGCCGGTGAAGGGGCTGGTGACGGCAAGAAAAGCGCCGCCGGCGGTCAGCACGCCCTCGCCACGGCTGATCGCAATTCCAATTGTTTTGGCCGGCGGAGGATTCCACGTCTGGCGGATGCCGGCCAAGCCCATCTCATGCAAACCATGCTTGCTGTTGATCATGCCGGCAAGTTTGGCACAGCACGAGATCTCCTGCAATGCCAAAAAGCGCGACGCGCTCTGTGTGAGAGTGCGTCGCGCTTGGCAGGTTTTTCGTGCTTGCGCAGGCTTTGCGCCGGATCAAATATCGAGGTTGCGCACGTCTTTGGCGTGGCGGGTGATGAAAGCGCGGCGCGGCGGCACGGCATTGCCCATCAGCATGTCGAAGGTGCGGTCGGCCTCTGCTGCGTCTTCCACCGTCACCTTGAGCATGGTGCGCTTTATCGGATCCATCGTTGTATCCCACAACTGCTCGGCGTTCATCTCGCCCAGCCCCTTGAAGCGTTGCGTCACCACCTCTTGTGGCCGGCTTACGTCGAGTCCCTTCTTCTTCAGATCGGCATAAATGTTATCGCGCTCAGCGTCGCTATATGCATAACGCACTTCCTTGCCCCCTTTCTTCACTTCGATGCGAAATAGTGGCGGTTGGGCGATATAGAGGTGGCCTTTTTCCACCAACTCTTGCATGTAACGGAAGAAGAACGTCAACAATAGCGTGCGGATGTGGCTGCCGTCCACGTCGGCATCGGTCATCAGCACCACGCGGTCATAGCGCCTGTTGTCAAGGGTGAACGAATCGCCAATGCCAGTGCCGAGCGCTGCAATCAGCGCCTTGATCGCATCGGACTGCAAAATCTTATCCAGCCGGGCGCGCTCGGTGTTCATGATTTTGCCGAACAGCGGCAGGATGGCTTGGAAGTGCCGGTCCCGACCTTGCTTGGCGCTGCCGCCGGCGCTGTCCCCTTCGACAATGAACAGCTCGCTTTTCAACGGATCACGCTCGCTGCAATCGGCCAACTTGCCTGGCAACGTGCCACTCTCCAGCGCGCTCTTGCGCTTCACCAGGTCGGCAGCAGCCTTGGCCGCCTCACGCGCGCGCTGGCTGACCAGACATTTGTCAATGATCTGCTTGGCCTCGCGCGGATTCTGCTCCAAAAACTCGATCAGCGATTCGCGCACCACCTGCTCCACCGCCGTTTTGGCGTCGGTGTTCATCAACTTCACTTTGGTCTGGCTCTCGAATTGTGGCTCGGGGTGCTTGATGCTGACGATGGCTGTCAGGCCTTCGAGCGTGTCACGGCTGTCGAGGTTGCCTTCCTTTTCCTTGAGGATGTTGGCTTTGCGCGCATAATCGTTCAGGCTGCGCGTCAGCGCGCTGCGCATGCCGGTCTGATGCGTGCCGCCGTCGGGCGTGTTGATCGTGTTGGCGAAGTAGAACTCGCTCTGCGCAGTGGCATCGGTATATTGCATGGCAAACTCGACGCCGATATTGCCGACCTTCTTTTCCCCGCTGATCACCGGATGCAGGGCTTCCTTGTTGCGATTGAGATAACGCACGAAGGCGCTGATGCCGTCCTCGAAGTAGAAAGTCATCTCGCGGTCGTCACGCTCATCGCGGAAGACGATGGTGACGCCCCGCGTGATGAACGCCATCTCACGGAAGCGCTGCGCCAACAGGTCAAACTTGAACGTGTTGTCCTCGGTGAAGATCGTGTCGTCGCGCAGGAAGGTGATGGTGGTGCCGGTGTCCTTGTCCTTCGTCTTGCCGGCTGTCTCGACCTTGCCCAGCGGCCGGCCTTCCTTGTAGCTTTGGGTATAAATCTTGCCGTCGCGGCGCACCTCGGCGGTGAGCGATTTGGACAGCGCATTGACCGCCTTCACGCCGACGCCGTGCAGGCCGCCAGAGACGGTGTAGGCGCCGGTGCCGAATTTGCCGCCGGCGTGCAGGTTGGTCATGACCACCTCAAGCGTGCTGACCTTGTCGCCGGCCTTGTTGCGGAAGGTAGGGTGAATATCGGTCGGGATGCCACGTCCGTTGTCGCGCACAGTGACGCTTTCATCCTTGTGGATCGTCACTTCGATGCGGTCACAGTAGCCAGCCAGCACTTCGTCTACACTGTTGTCCACCACCTCATTCACCAGGTGGTGCATGGCCTTGCTGTCAGTGCCGCCGACATACATGCCCGGGCGTTTGCGGACGGCCTCAAGCCCTTCCAGGACTTGAATCTGGCCTGCGCCGTATTCCTGCTTTTGCAGCGTTGGAGTTGCTTCTGTGGTCATAGAAACTTCATGCAAAACCGCCTTGTTTTCAGGCGGTTTGATGCGAGAATCCTCTTCCATTTAGAACACTTATTCTACCACGAAGGCGCATGAAACGCAGCGATTTTTGGCCGCGCCAGAGCAAGCCGGCCGCGACCGATTCTGCACAACATCCCTGCGGGGTTTATCCATGGCGGCGACTATCATCTTGCGCAGTTTGCGGGGCGATAATTGCGCGTGCATGATGCTCCTGAGTGTCGCCAAAGAACGTCGAAGATCGATGCTTACTGCGACTATCATTGCACAAACAGAAACAATGAAACCATTTCTAGGCGGCATGTATTTTGCGGTGGCATTAAGGGCGATCGATCAACACGATGCTGCGACAGCAGACACTTACCTGCGACTGGCGACAAATGTGCTGCACAATACCGCCGAGCGGCACCAGTTGGTGGGCAGGATCGCCACATTATGGGCAATGCAACACGAACCAGGTGTGCGCGCTGGTTTCGTTGCCAAGGCTCTGGATGCAATGTCACGTCAGCCAGCCTGGTTCGGCAAAGTCATTCATGACTTTCTGGGCGGCGTGCATATTGCATGGGCATTCGAAGCATACCAGGCCGGCCACCGCATGGGCGTCGAATCGCATGCCTTGCAAGGTTTGTTCCATAATCCAGGCGCATTGCGCAATCACGGCGTGCTGTCCATCATGGCGCGCTCGCTTTTTCAGCGCCAACGCAATCATCATGACTCATTCGATGGCAAGGCGGCCACTGCGCCACTGGCAATTGCGGAGGCGCGCGTTGGAGCAGCTCTGCGCAGGCCTGTTCAACGCATCCACGAGATTTCACGCTCCAATTCAGCCGACCATATCTTCCGCGTAGACCTGGGAGATGAGGTTGTGGTGGCGCGCCTGGCAAAGCAGGAGCAAGTGGCCCAGCCCAATTTTGTGCTGGCGCAAGCGCAGGCTGCCGGCGTGCCGGCGCCAATGCTGCTTGCCGAACTGCCCGCCAGCGCGACACAGCCGGCGCTGTCGATTGAGCAGCTTATGCCTGGCGTGACACTCGACACCCGCACCGACACCAGACTCGACTTCTGGGTCGAACCAATCAGCCAGATGCTGCGCCAGTTGCACAGCGTGCAAGTAGCATCATTCGGCATACTCTCGGCAGTTGGTGATCACGCCCATCACCAAACGCACCAAGACTGGCTGACCGAACTGCAGTTTCGCGTGCAAATGGCCTGTTTGTATGATGCAGCACCCATCGAATCGCTGCCGCATCTGGATGAGGCAATGCAGCATCTGACGTGCGCGCCTTACACGGGTTTGCCTATCCTCACCCACTGCGATCTGAGCGACTCCAACATCCTGGTCGCCGGCGATGCAATTACCGGCCTCATCGATTGGGCAGACGCAGAAGGCAACGATCCCGCCCGCGACCTGGGCGTGTTGCTCGCGCACAATGCCGACACATGGTTTGCGCACGCGCACGAAGCCTTTCCGGTCAAATTGGTGCAATCCTACCTGCAGGGTTGGGATGAATCCTTCTATCACAAGGTGATTGCGCACATGCTGCTCCATTCAGCCGTATATCTGCAATGGCTTTGCTGCACACAGACGCCAGATCCGCTCTTTCCCATTTTGAAAGCGCTACTGACACAAACGCACCCATTCGAGCATTCCAAGGCGGCAGCGACTCCGTAGAGATTATGGCGTCGAAGTTTGCGGCCGCGCTCGCTTGCGCTGCTGCACGCGCTCCCACCACCATGGCACCGAAAGCATCGGCCCAAGAACAGAGCCGATCACAGCAAATATTTGGATTTGAATGGCGGTCAGTCCGAAAAGGTTGGTGACTGTGACGCCCATCACGCGCGTATCGATGCCATCGGTGACAGCAATCTCGTATTCACCCACTTCCTCAGGTGTAATGATCCATGCGACTGATCCACGGCTGTTCGCCTTTGCTGTGACAACCTGCTCTTCCTTGCGGGGTGAAATATCGAACCCTGGCGCGAGCAGCGTGAGATTGGACTGACAATCCACATCCATCGTGTTTGCAACATTCACAACGATGGTCTGCGATTTATTTTCGCTCAGCATACGCTGAGGCAAACTGACTTCCCAGACACAGGCCGGCGCGTCACCAACCACCATGCCATGTCCATTGGTTGCACTATCATGCGATTGTGCTCGTTGCTGCGAAGTCAGCGCCATGACGCCGGCAATCGCGGCAGCCACAAAAACTACCAACCCCGCAAGGCCAAGAATTTGTTTCATGGTGCGCCTCAGTGCGCGGAACGCGCTAAACAGGCGATACTCCTTGCGCTCCATCGCCATGCAACCCATTATCAGACATGCACGAAGCGTTGACACCCCTTTTTCTGGCCGCCGGCGCTACGCTCTCTTTGCCTTCTTCAAGTTCTCTTTCACCCGAAATTCCACGATTTTGCGGATCAGGTCGTAGGGTATCGGTTCATCCAGCGGGAACTGCACCGAGCCTTTTGCGTGCTTATAGGCCGAAAGCTCACGCTTGAATTTCTCGATGCCGGATGGAATGGGATAAAAACCGATGTGACGCTTGTAGGCAGCAAAATGCACCAGGTTGCCATCCAGCACGAAGGTTGGCATTTGATACTTAATCGCCTCAGTCGCCTCTGGCGCGGCTTCACGGACGATCTGACGAATCTGCTGCAGGATGGATTGCACCTCGGGCGGGAAGCCGGCGATGTATTCGTCAATCGTGGCGGGGGTGGACCTCTTGCTGTTCATGGCGCAATGTTCAAAGCCGCTGGTCGCCAAACCGCTTCGCATTGCGCGCCTTCGCTCGCGCCGCTTCCACTTCGCGATCTTTCGGCGCTGCGGTGGTGTGCAAGTCGCTGAGCAATTGCGCGGTGATGCCGGCAATTTCGTTGACGGCCCGCTGGAAGGCAGCCTCATTTGCCTGCGCCGGCTTGTTGTAGCCGCTCACTTTGCGCACAAATTGCAGCGCCGCCGCGCGAATTTCTGCCTCGCTGGCCGGCGGCTCGAAATTGAACAACGGTCGAATGTTTCTGCACATGGCGCGCCATTCTAAATTCATTTGCGCGTCACAGTTGCATATTCGGCCCGCCGGCGTCGATCAATCCACCCTGGCCGCCAGATCCCCAGGCTTCAGCGGCTTGCCCAGCACCGGCAACTCGCCATGCCCAGTTCGATGAGCCGTGACGCTGGATAGATGCGCGTCGGGCGTCGACAGTGTGATCTGCAAGGATTGCCCGCGCACCGCGGGGAAGGCATGTATGCGCTTCGCGCCGATGGTAATGCCACGCGCGATCTCGCGCCCAGCCGGCTCCAGAGCAACCGTATAGCCGTTCACGTGCTGCCCCTCGGCGAGCCGCTCACACAATACGAGGTGATCGAACTCAGCCGGCGCATCAAAAGTGACACGAACGGTTGCGCCTTCCTGCTCGATCCGGCCGGCGATGGGGTGGGCAAAACGGCGCTCCAACTCGGCAGTCATTTCCAGCAGCCGAGCGCGGTCTTCGTTGGCGATCAGTCCATCGCGGTTTGGCGGGACGTTGAGCAGCAGGTTGGCGCCCAGGCCAATCGAGCGATAGTAGATGCCTAACAGATGCTCGACGCTCTTGATCGTATGTTCCTCTTGCGGGTGCCAGAACCAGCCCGTCCGAATCGAAACATCACACTCTGGCGGCACATATTGCGGACCGGCGGCCAGGCGCGCCTCAGAATAGGCCGAACTGCCCAGCAGCTGGCTGACGACGTACATGTTGGGATCGGCGGCCAGGCCATCTTCGTTGCCAATCCAGCGGATGGTTGGGCGGCCCATATTGAAGACCATCGCATTCGGCTGGTAGCGATCCACCGTCTCCATGATCGCGTCCCAGTTGTAGGTGCGGCCTGTTGAGCCTGCTCCATCGAACCAGATTTCAAACAGCGGACCGTAGCGCGTGCAAAGCTCGGTGAGCTGTTGCACATAGAAGCGATCGTATTCCTCAGCATTCGGATAGCGCGGTTCATGGCGATCCCACGGCGAGAGATACAAGCCAAATTCCATCCCAGCATCACGACAGGCTGTGGCCAGATTACCGACGATGTCGCCCTTGCCGCCGTTGTAAGGCGAAGAGGTCAGCGCGTAGTCGGTGGTGCTGGTCGGCCACAGGCAAAAGCCATCGTGATGCTTGGCAGTGAAGATCAGGTAGCGCATGCCGGCAGCCTTGGCTGTCTCCACCCATTGCCGCGCATCCAGCCGGCGCGGGTCAAAGCCAGACGATGGCAACGAGCCATCGCTCCACTCCTTACCGTAGAACGTATTGATGCCGAAGTGGCAGAACATGCCGTAGGCAATTTCCTGCCATCGAAGTTGGCCGGGGGTCGGTATGGTTGTCATGTTGTGATGCCTTCGTCGTCGCTTCGAGAACTATAGCGCGCCCGACTGCCCCACCCGCTTGGCGAAGCGGTCGCATCGGCAAATGCAGCAGCGGGTTCCACCAATGCATCTATGGACGCAGCCGATGTGATCTGTGCTGCACGTCATTTCTCGGCGCAGATGGCGCAATACTCAAATTGCATCCAACACCATCTTGGAGTAAATTGGCTGCGAGGAGGTGATGAGCACAATCTAATCAGCACAAAGGCATTTGCTTTGTTGCAGTTTCGTTTGGCAGACACGAAATGGTGTGCTACGTCCGTAACTGAGCCTATCTGACAGTTGAAACCGTGCAAGAAGCTCAGTTACCCATCGAGATTCCGAGGGAATCAGTAGGAGAACAGATGAATAGGTATTCCAATCGAGTGAGCCGACGTGACTTTTTGAGGGTGGCCGGTCTTGGCGGAGTCGGCATTGCCCTGGCCGCATGCGCCGCCCCACCTGCCGCTGCTCCCGCCCAGCCATCCGGCACGCAGCCCACAACAGCGCCACAGGAAGCGCCCGCCACCGGCGCGGCTGTTGAAATCGAGTTGTGGACGCCGCATCCGCTGGATGAGAACATCAAGATCAATGAGTTCATCCCCAAGACGTTCGAGACTCAACATCCTGACATCAAGCTCAAATTCACCCGCGTGCCGACGGAGTGGGAGCAGAAGTTCCGCACCGCCGCCGCCGGCGGCACGTTGCCCGACCTGTTTGCCGTGGATGGCATCAACGTGCCGGCCTATACCTCGCGCGGCCTGACAGCTGAGATTGTGGCCGTCGATCCGAAAGTGCTGGACGACTTCTACCCCTCTGCGCGAGCCGAGATGGAGTTTGAAGGCCGCGTGTATGCCTCGGTGCTCGAGACGAACTCGCAGGCGATGCGCGTAAACATGGACATGCTTGAGAAGGCAGGCGTCGGCGTGCCAACCTCATGGGACGAACTGGTCACCAACGGCCAACAGTTGACGCTCGATCAGAGCGGCAAGAAAGCCAACGAGGCCGGCTTCGACCCGAACGCCCTCAAGCAGGCCGCCTTCGAGACCTGGTGTTGCACCGGCGAAGGGGCGACTTGGATGATTCTGTCGTGGATCTGGTCGAACGGCGGCGACGTGTATGACGCCAACCGGAAGGTGACGTTCGCCGATGCGCCGGCGGTCGAGGCGATCCAGTTCTTGTCAGACCTGGTCAACAAGCATTACATCTGGCCAAAGGCTGGCGCGATGCAGGCCGGGCCGGAAGGCACGTTCTATGGTCAGTTGGTGGCGATGGGCGAAACCGGCGCGTTCGACCTGGCCAACCTCACGCAGGGCAACCCACCCAAGTTCAAGTGGGACATCGCCGTGGCGCCACCAAAGGAAGCCGGCGGCAAGTTCGTCAGCGGCGTGGGCGGCTGGCTGGTGTCGGCCTACAAGAGCGGCAAGAACATCCCGCAGTCGCTGGAGTTCCTGAAGTTCATGATGGGTGACGACTGGCAGTTGCACACGTCGAAGTTCGGCTATGCGCTCACCGGCCGGAAATCCATCGCCGCGCAGCGCGTGAAGGAAGTGCCGCAACTGCAGGTGTTCATAGACGCGATGCTGGCTGGAAGGGCTCGCCCGCGCAGCTCCGAGTATCCGACCATGACCGAAGCCATGCAGGTCGCATTCGACGAATCCATCTTCGGCACGCGCCCGCCGCAGGAGGCCATGGCCGACGCGGCCAAGAAGATCGAAGAGGCGCTGCAGAAGGAAGCAAGCAGCAAATAGCGGTTCCGCCGCCCAGCATCGCGTGATACTGGGTGGCGAGCGTTGCTCTTGCCCGAGGTCATCGGAGATGTTTCTGGGCAAGAGCGCCCGTGGAGGCGAGTGATGGATGCTGATTTGGCGCGCGCCCAGCCAGGCGTCGCGACCAAGCGACAATCGAAGATGGAACGCCGCGAAGCTCTATGGGGTTGGTTCTTCATCGCGCCCTGGCTCATCGGCTTCGTGGTGTTCACGCTCTGGCCGGTGCTGGCCTCGCTGGCCCTGAGCTTCACAGACTACGAGCTGATCACGGCGCCAAAGTGGATCGGCCCCAAGAACTTTGTGGACCTGTTCACGCGCGACCGGCGATTTCTGCTGTCGCTTTACAACACGGTCTACTATGTCGCATTCAGCGTGCCGCTCAGTATTCTCACCGCCTTCATACTGTCACTGCTGCTCAACGTCCGACTGCGGGGGATGAATGTTTATCGCACCGTGTTCTATCTTCCGGCCATCACGTCGGGCGTGGCCGTGTCGCTCTTGTGGATCTGGCTGTTCAACCCGCAATTTGGGCTGATCAACTACCTGCTGCGCTCGGTGGGCTTGCCCGCGCCGGGTTGGCTGAACGACGCAGCCTGGGCCAAGCCGGCGTTCATTCTGATGAGTCTGTGGAGCGTGGGCGGCACAACTGTGATCTTCCTGGCCGGATTGCAAGGCGTGCCGCGCAGCCTGTACGAGGCGTGCGAAATTGACGGCGCCAACACCTGGCAGCGTTTCTGGAACATCACGGTGCCGATGCTGACGCCCGTGATCTTCTTCAACCTGATTTTGGGCATCATCGCGTCGTTCCAGGTGTTCACCCAGGCCTACGTGATGACTCAGGGCGGGCCGCAGGACGCGACTCTTTTCTACGTGCTATACCTGTTCCGGCAGGGTTTTGCCCAGTTGCGCATGGGCTACGCAGCCGCCATGGCGTGGATCCTGTTCGTCATCATCCTTGTGCTCACGCTCATCCAGTTTCGCCTCGCCAACCGATGGGTGTATTACGAGGGCGACTTGCTGAAGAGGTAATTTCGAGATGGCTGCGACAACGACATCCCGCTCTCGCTCGTCAACAGCGCTCACGCCACGCGTATACCGTGCCCGCCGCATGCTCGGCAAGGTCTTGTGGTACGTGGTGTTGACCGCGCTGGGCATCCTCTTCGCGCTGCCGTTTTTCTGGATGCTCTCCTCGTCACTCAAAGTCGAAGCCGATATTTGGATTTATCCACCCAAATGGTTTCCCGATCCCGTCCTATGGGAGAACTATCCCAAAGCGCTGGAGTTGATGAATTTCCCGCGCCTGCTATTCAACACGCTCTTTCTAGTGATCGTCGGCACGTTCGGCATCGTGCTGTCAAGCTCATGGGTGGTGTATGGCTTCAGCCGGTTTCGGTTCAAGGGCCGCGATGCCTTGTTCGTCGTCCTGATCTCGACCCTGATGCTGCCCAGCCAGGTGACGCTGGTGCCGCTGTACATCATGTACAAGGAGTTGGGCTGGCTGAACACCTATCTGCCATTGCTGGTGCCGGCCTATTTCGGCAGCGCCTTCTACATCTTCCTGTTGCGTCAGTTCTTCCTCACCATCCCCACCGAGTTGGACGATGCAGCAAAAATAGACGGCTGCGGCTACATCGGCATCTGGTGGCGCATCCTGCTGCCGCTGTGCAAGCCGGCGCTGGTGACCGTGATTGTGTTTTCGGTGATCTTCGGCTGGAACGATTTCCTGTGGCCCTTGATCGTCCTCAACGATGCGCAACTGTTCAATCTGTCGCTCGGATTGGCGACCTTCCGCGGTCTGTACAACACGCAATGGGGATATCTGATGGCGGCGTCGGTCGTCGTGCTGCTGCCGTGCCTGGTGCTGTACTTCGTCGCGCAGCGGTTCATCGTGGAGGGCATTGCGCTGACGGGATTGAAGGGCTGATCGGCCATCAAGCCGGCACGACCGCCGGCTTGCCACCTTCCAGCCTCACGCTCACCTGGCTCCCGTCCTCGAAGGCGACCTGCACCAGCCGGCTGCCTCCCCCAGCCTTGGCGGTGCTGGCATCGATCAGCACATAGTGATCTTCCACGCGCTGGATCGCTACGCTGTCGATACCGAAGGCATGGCCGCGCCGGCGGTCAATATACACATCGCCAAAGTGATCGCGGATGCGGTTGCGCGCCTCGGCTGCAGCGCCGTTGCCCCAGTCATAGATGGTGAACTCGCCGATGCCCTCACCTTCCGGGCTGACGCGGCCGACATGGCCGTAGTTCTCCATCGTGAAGCCGAAATCCGCCGGCCCGAAGAACGGCCACTTTTTCTCCCACAGCGCTTTTGCAGCAGGGTTCTCCGGACAATACATCATCACGAACGCCGATTTGAGCGCGGCGATGCCCCGCTCGAACAGGTGCTCGTCGCCGGTCTCACGGTAGTAATCCATGAACAACTCGGCGTACAAGCATTGGCGCGAATCGTTCCACTCGCCGTCGAAATTCATCACCCCAAACCCGCCCAATGCAGGGATGAAGATGAACGGCGGCTGCCAGACCTGCTGCGTCATCGACATCTCATCCAGCGTGCGCCGGCCCCATTTGAGATATGCGGCATTGCCGGTCAAACGATAGCACTGGAGCAGAGCCTCCGCCGTCCAGAACATCGAGAAGTTGCACTGCTTGTACATACCGTTGCGCGGGATGCGCCGGCCCAGATACTCCTCCTTGCCGAATGAGCAGCACGACCAGTAGGTCTCGAAATCCTCCCAGCGGCCGGCCGGCACGATCTCCTGCAAGACCGCATCCATCGCGCGCAAGGCAGCAGCGCGGTAACGCTCCTCCCCGCAGATCTCAGCTAGTTTGAGCAGGAACGTCACGCTCATGCTGGTCTCTGGCGACTGACTCATCACGTCCGTAGGCTGCAACGTCTCGGGGTGGAGCCAGCCGGGGAAGAAGCCTTGCGCATCCTGCAGGCTGAGCAGCTTCTCCGCATACTGCGTGGCATAGGCGAGCAGGCGCGGGTCAGCCTCCAGCTCCTGATGCCAGCGCAGCATCAAGAGCGCCGTCCAGCTCGCATCCAAAATGTGAAACCACCGATCGCTGATGCCGCGCTCGCGCGGGCTGCGATTTGAATTCGTCCAGTAGCCGCTGTCCCAGCCTTCGCTGCGGCTGTATTCCCGGTCGCCGCTGCGCACTTTGGTCATCCTGGTGCGATACACACCCGGGAAGATGCCATCGCGCATCGGCGCAGCCAGAGCGAACTCCTTGGTGAGATCAGCGCGATGCCGCAAGCTGTCATCGTTCACGCGCCGCGCATAGCGAAAGACGCCGCTGGCGCCGCGCAGAGATGAGAACCACGCCTGGTTCCAGATGGACAGAAACTCACGCAGGTCTGCCTCACCTGGGTAATTGGGTGACTGGGTGACGTTGACGATGAACGCCGGCGCGCCGACCCGCCGGCCATCAAGATCGAACTCCTGCCACACTGCGTCTCGCCACGTGTCGAATGCCCAGCGATAGACATGCGCAACGTAGCGATCCATCGGCACCTGATGCGGTTGGCCGGCGCGATAGAGAGGCCGGCCATACCGCTCCCACAGAAATTGCGTCACGCGCGACCAAGGGTTGCGCGGCTCGTCGGCGTCGTGGTAGGCCGCCACAAAGAAGCCGATCTCCAGCGTCCCGGCCGCCAACGTCATGCCGCCGGCCTTGCGGTATTCGACATGACGCCCGATCTCGGTGCGCCGCAAACCCAGCCACCACCTGTGCGCCGGCGCATCCACATCCATGAACCACGGCGCATCCGCGCGGTTGCCGCAGATATCGAGGTCTGGCACGACGACGAGCGTGCGGCTGCCTTGCGCCGCAATCAACGCCGGCGATCGGAAGACATGCTGGGCGATGCAGTCGTCCGGCTCAGGCGCGAGGTGTGGCGCCCACCAGAAATCTGGGGCGAACTCCAACTGGAAGGCAATCGCCAGTTCATCCTGCTGAACATCCCGATCCAACTGCCAGGTCAGCCGAACACGCTGCCAACCCTCGCCGGCGTCGCTGATGGCGATGCTGGGCGATTGGTTGCCCAGCAACGGCATTGTGGCATGCGCCAGAATCTGGCCGGCGAGGCGAACCTCGCAACCCCCTGGTCTCGATAGCAATTCCACCGTGTTTCCTCCAAGCGCGCCCGATCTCGGCGCAGCAGTTGCGCATTATCAGTGCCATGCGAGAATGCGCAAATGTCGCGCCGCGCGTTTCTTGTCTTGTGCATGACTGGCTTGCTCATCCTGGCCGGCTGCAGCGACGCGCGCGTTTCCCCAACAAGCGCGCCATCAGGATTGGGCTTGAGCATGGCCGAGCCAGGGCAGCCGCCAAACGCAGAGACGAATGGGCGCGCCTGGGGGCCGGCCGATGCGCCGCTGAAAGTGATCAAATTCGTGGATTACCAATGCCCCACCTGCGGCCGCCTGGCACGCGACTACGACCCGGCTATCGTCGCAGCCTTTGCCGCCACCGGCAAAGTGCGCATGGAAGTGCGCATCTTGAGTTTCATTGGGCGCGAATCCTACGACGCAGCGCTGGCTGCGCTGTGCGCCGCAGATCAGAATGCCTTCTGGCGCATGCATCACTCGATCTTTCTCAACCAGCCGTTCGATGGACGAGAGAACACCGGTCTGTTCACCAAGCCGCGCCTGAAGGAGTTGGCAGGTCAAATGGGGCTTGACGCAGCGACGTTCGGCGCATGTCTCGATGCAGAGAAGCACCGCGACGTCCTGGAGCAGGATCGCCTCGCCGCGCAACAAGCCGGCGTCGCTGCAGTGCCGACGTTCGTGGTCAATGGCGAGGTGCATACCGGCCTGCGCAGCGCCGACGATCTTCGCCAGATCTTCGAGACGATCGCACCAGAGGTCCGTTTGCCGTGAGAGCGCGCCCGCCACAGGCAGGCAGCCTCAATACACCATCGCGGTCTCTATCGCCACCTGGATTGCGTTCTCCACTGCGCCGGCCTTCGCCTCCAGCACCACATTTTCGCCTTCCGTGCGCTGGGCAACCACGCCGCATACGCAACCCGCTGCAAACCCATATACGCCACCCATCTTGAACAGCGTTCCGCTCTCCATCTCGTAGTTCAGCACATTCAGATGGCGATATTCGTCGGTGATGCCGCGCAACGACCGCAACAGATATGGATTCGCCGACCCAACCCGTTCCTGCCCCTCAAAAAAACTGTCCACGCTGGCCGTAATCCCAACGTGAAATGGGATACCCAACCGCTTTGACGCATCGGCCAGCGCCACCGTGAGGAAGGGATCGGCGGCGGCGGGATACTCCACCGGCGCGATGTCGTTCGCCGCGCCCTGCCGGCACAGCGCCGCGCTGCTCACGACAACGCTGCCTGGCAGCACATGCGCTTGAATCGACCCGCAAGTGCCGATGCGGATGATGGTCTTGACGCCGGCCTGCACCAACTCGTTCACCACGATGCTGAGCGACGGGGCGCCCATGCCGCTGGTCGCGCTGAGGATGCGCCGGCCATTCGCGAGTTCACCCACATAGCTGTTCAAACCGCGATGCTCCGACAGCATCTGCGCATTTTTGAAATACGCGCTGGCGATGTGTGATGCGCGCTGGGGATCGCCGCTCAGCAGCGCCAGCGTGGGCTTGTCCTCGCCCAGATCGTCCACGCCAAAACCGATGTGATAAAACGTTTTGCTCATATATCCGCTTCCGGTCGCGCGGCCTTCACCAGTTGCCGCAGTTGATCGAACTTGCCGCGATTGCTGCAATAGGCCAGCAACGCGCGGCATTTGGCGCTCAGCGTGTCGCCGGCCAGTTCCTCCCAGTTGACGCCCAACCGCAAGGCGAGATCCTCGACATCGCTCAGGCTGAACCGGCTGGTCAGCACGTCATAGACCTTGACGGCATCTGCCTGCGCCTCTGGGGCTGGCGAATCGCCGGCAATCGCAACGCCGGCCTTCAGTCGCACCCGCGTGGTCGCAGCCAGGGTCGCACTGTCGGCCTGATACGCATTCACCACGATGCTGAGGTTGCCGGCGCGACGCGGCGTGAGCTGAAAATATTGCACGATCGAATCGCGCCCCTTCGCCAGCAGAAAATCGTAGCGCGCCGGCTTCACGTCGCAGTCGTCAACCTCCACCTCAACACGATATTTGACCAGGTCCTGTCCGCCGCTGCGATACACCTCGCCGAGCGTCGAGGTGAGTTTCGGCAAGTCATCGATCGTGAGCGCGGGCGACGCCGGCTGGCGAATGGCGACGGCCATGTCGAACGGCTCATCGATCACCGCCGTTTCAGGCGTGACGACATCCAGCCGAATCTCCTCGCGCAGCAACGCCTCCGCCGGCATGGGCGCAGCATCACTCTCTGCGCTGCCCAACTCACCCTTCGATACCTCGCCGGCGGTTTCCTCGCCATCGTCGCCCTTGCCCGAAGGCGCGCCGAACGAATCGGTCGCGAAATCCGGCAGCATGGCAGATTGCTCCCGCGCGTTCAGGGCAGCCGGGTCAACGCCCAGCGCGCGCAGCAAATCCTCTGCGCTTTTGATCGGCCGGCGGCGCGAGGTCGTAGCCGGCGGCGCGTCGCTCTGCGTCGCGATGGGGCGCAGCAGTTCGCCCAGTGGGGTCGCCAGCATGGCAACCGCCAGCCGGCGGTTGACGGCATCATGCAGCAGCGCAACCCATTGTTGCAATGCGCCGGCGGTGATCAGGGCAAACCAGCCCGGCTCGCATTCGACAAACAGCGCCTCATTTGCGGCGAATTGGGCCAGCGCGCCCGTGCCAGCCAGCGCTTCCAGCGTGAGTTGTGCATCCAATTGCGCAGGTTTGGTCTTCATGGCAGATGGGTTGCATTATCGCGTCAGTTTTGATTTCTGAGCCCCGTCACCCCTACAATTTCGTATGGCAAGCATCCAGGTTGTCGAAGTATCGCGGCGTTTCGCAGCCAGCGCGCC
>JBDHWI010000020.1:0-39115 GCA_039810125.1 Thermoflexales bacterium
AGTGTGATTGCGTCGTAGTAATCCGCGCCGGCGGGCGACTTGCCCATCCACGCAGAAACCTCGCGCGGTGTCACATCAGCCAGCGCAAACATCACGCCAAGCGCATGTGCGAGTTGGCCCCAGCCATAGCCGCCGGCCTGCTGCGGGTCGGCCCAGGTGCTGGCCGGCGGGCGAAACGTCTGCTCGGCGGTCTCGGCCATCGGCTCGCCGGCAAACAGGTCGCTCAGCGCGGATGCCATCTGGCAGATGATGTGACGTGGTTCGCCGATGGCGCCGTGCTGCACCAGCCGGCTTGCCTCGCGCACATACGGCGTGAAGTTCCAACCCTGCGGCGTCAGCACGTGCCGGTTGTGTCGCCGCGCCAGGGCAACCAGCGCATCTGCGTCGCTTGCGCGCGTCGCCAGCGGCTTCTCTACCATCACATGCAAGCCGGCTTCGATGGCGGCAGCGGCATGCTCGAAATGCAGCACATGCGGCGATGCGACCACCACCGCATCCAACGGTTGCCGGAGCAACTCACGATAATCTTCGGTGGCATGCGTGAAGCCGAAGCGCGCCTGCACCTGCGCCAATTCGCGCCTGCCCAACCGGCACACGCTGACCAGCGTCACATCGTCGCGTGTGGCAAACCACGGCATCTGATATTCTGCCGCCCACCAGCCGGCGCCGATGAAGCCAAGCCTCACTTTTTGCGGCATTTTCTCAAGGTCGCTCATGCGCGCATTGTAGTCACAGCGGCGGTTGGACTGGGTCTTCGCCCCTGCTTTTTTTATATCGCCGGCGACCGGATGAGCAGATATGCGACGACAAGGACGAGTTGCACGCCGGCGATGATGCCGAAGTTGCGTCGGAAACTGCTCTTGATCGTTTTGTGGTGGAAGAACTTCATCGCTAGCCATGCGGCCACGCTGCCGCCGGCGAGCGCGAGCGAGAGCAATGTGCGCTCCGGCACACGCATACGCTTGTCGTTGCCGGCGATGGCCTTGTCGTAGCCATACGCACCGAACGTCACCGCGCTGATGCCGATCAGCCAGAGCACACCAGCCAGTCCCAGCGCAACAGCATGATGAGGCCGGCGGTGATGGCAATCGCGACGATGAATGCGATGAGGGTGTAGCGCGCTTTGATGGACATCCTGATAGTTTTCTTGGGGAGAGGCTATGCCCATGCGCACAACGCTTCAACATACGCCGCCGAGCCATCGCGCAGCCAGCCGTCGAGTTGGGCCTGATCCTTGAGCTGCTGGCCCCGCCGGCGCGGCACCAGCGCGAATTGCGTCTTCACGTCCGGCAGCGCGGTCATGTCGCCCCACAGCTTCTCCCATTGCGTCACAGGAAATACGTCTTCCTGTCCGTGTCCCCAGCGCTTTTTCACATCTTTTAAGGTGATGTAGGTCGGCATGCGCGCGCCAACTGCGCGAACGGCGGCGCTCACTTTGTTCACGTCGCTCAAGTCGGCTCTGGTCAGGCCAAAGGTCTTGAGCAGTTGCTGCACATCGATCCACGACGTGGCGCTGTTGTAATACGACAGCGCAAATTCGGCTTCTTCGCGCGGCATTGCCAGACCTTCAACCAGGCGCACCTGCCCGTCCACGCGCGCCAGGCCGCCGCCGCGATCTTCGATGCGCCGCGTGATGACTTCAAACGTCAGGCACGCGCCCTGCGCGATGTGCAGGCCGAGCATAGCCGGCGATGCATCCGCGCCAAGTGTATCGATGTTGTGCAGCATGATGTGACGCAGGTTCGGATGCGCCTGCAACATGCGCGTCAATGTGCCGTTCAGCAACAGGTTTGGCACTTCGAACCAGTGGCCGACCGGATGCAGGCATTGCATCGGCAGGTTGTCGGTGTAGTCGCTGCCCTCGCCGGCGTGTTCTGCCCAGCCGATCAGCGCAGCATGCAGGCTCTCGCGCACCTTCTGCTTTTGCTCATCGAGCAGTTGTTGCGGCATCTCTTCCCATTGGAAGCGCAGGTCGCGCGCCATCGGGATCATGCGCAAGCCGACGCTGCGGCCTGCGCTGAGATACACATCCCTCAGCTCAGCCGTCCCAGCCTCCTCCCCTGAGTTCGCTGAGGAGTGGGAGAGGGCGCTTTGGATTGGCGCGTGGGTGAGATAGGACGTGGTGATGATGTGCGGCACACTGGCGTCATATTGCTGCGCGATGCGCCGGCTCTTGGCCAGATGCACTTCGATGAAGGTGCGATGCCGGCCGCCCAATTTGGCGAAGGGATGCAGCGCCTTCACCACGCCGGCGCCCTGTGTCCAGCGGCTGCCGGCGCCGGCGGCCAGCGTCATCACCGCCACCTCGCCATTTTGCAATGCCTTCAGACCGGTGCCGTGAAATTCTTTCAAGCGCGCAGCGTCACTTGCATCGAACACGTCCTGCGCCTGCACATCTTCAATCGTCGTGTTGGCCGCCAGTCGATTCTGCGCCAGGCCGATGCGGCCGCTTTTCAGATCGGCGCGGATCGCTTCGTGCTGGGCGCGGTCGAAGCCAAGCTGATCGAGCAGACCGGTGAGATGTGGCGCGCTTTGCCCTGAGCCTGCCACATCTTGCGCCGCATCTTGCGCCAATTGCGGCAACAGCCGGTCGAATAGCGCCTTCGTCATGCCGCTGAATTCGCTGCGTGTGCGTGTCGCATTCGCAAAGCGGTCGAGGTCGTTGCGGCGTTGTCGGGTGAGGGCGTGCGCATCCTGCTTCACCAGTTGCGGCGCGTGGACGGCATAATAGCCCGCCGGCAACAGCGCTTCCTCACCCTGAAGCAGGTCGGCAAATGTGCCGTGCGGGTTGATGCTGAAGTCATATACCACCGGGTCCATGGCAAACGGCAGCGCATGTTGCAACTCGTGCTTGGTCTTCAGCATGATCCCTTGCAGATGGTCTTTGGCCTGATCGAGCATCTCGGGCGCAACGATGAAGCCCATGCCGCCGCCACTCATACCGCCGAGCATCCAGAAGCCCCAGAAGTCATCCTTGAAGCGCGCACGCGCGTGGTCGATCAACGTCTCGGTATAAAAGTTGCTCGCCCACGGGATGATCGATTGCAACGGGCCGAAGAAGTTGTGGGTGGTCAGTTGGCCGATGCGCCGAATCGCCTCGCGCGCGCCGGCGTCACCGCGCAGGGCGATGAGGATGTCATCCAGCACCTGCATTGCGCCCTGCCGGCCCCGCCATTCTGCCTCGCTGCGCAGCAGATATTTCTCGGTCACCATTTCCAGGATGGGGCCGACGTTTTGCGCCATGCCACCATGCACCAGAATCAACGATTGTTGCAAGGCATCGCGCACGGCTTGTGGTGCATCCTGCTCGTTCAGGATCTTGTGGGTGGGCAACAGTCGGCCGCGGCTGATGCCAAATTCAGGATCGCCCTCGCCGGCCAGCACGCCGCTGATCAACTTCATCGCCGGCCACACGCCGCCGCTGTCCTGCCAGCCGCCGCCGCTGCCGGCCAGCCATTCACCCAGTATCGACCGCGCAGCCACCAGCCGGCGCTCGCTCTCCGTTAACTGCCCGCTCAGCGACTTCGCCTGGCCGGTGGCCCGCATGCAAGCTGCGATCAACGCCGCCAGCAGGTTGGTCGACACTGCGAGCCGCGAGCCTTTGGGGATGTCATTCACGTTGCTGACGAGTTCGATGCCAAGGCCGGGGCCGGCGAGATGCGCCAGCAATTCCTGCAGGCTCTGGCCGCTGCCTTCCATGCCAGGCGGCACGATGCCGGATGCGATCAGCGCGGCTTTCAGCAAGCCGAGGTAATCGCGCGCAAAGTCGAACACATCGCGCAGCTCGGTCAGGTCGGCGGTCGCGCCGAGGTCGATGCTCGTCAGGCGAATCACCGGCTCATCGATCACGCGCAGATACGCCTCCACTGGCGGGCGCGTCGCGGCGTCGCGACCACGCACGCCGAGGTCGATCGACACGTTCAGCACGCGCGCGCCTTCGGGGAAATCCATGCCGAGGAAGAAGATGTCGCTCCAGGCGCTGTGCGAAAGATCCATGCGCACCGGTGTGCGCTCGCGCAGGATCACTTCACCTCCCAATAGCTCTGGGCGGATGCGCAGCGGCTGGTCGGCTGGGTGGCCGGTGCGGAACATCCACTGGTTGCCGCGCACCGTGCGCACACTGCGGCGCACCTGGTCGGCGAGCGTTTGAAAGGCCAGCGCGTGATAGGCCTGCGCCAGCGCGCTGCTGATGGCGTCGTTGGGGCCGGCGGCATCCTGCGCCTTCAGGAATGTGCTGACTGCCTGCTCGAAGCGACGGTTGAGCAGATGCTCATAGCCGGCGAACGGCACGAGGCCGCGCTGCGAGAGTTCCGGCTTGTCTGGCAGATGAAAGCGATGGATGGCGTGCAGAAAGAGCAGGGCGCGCACGCGCTCGTAGAGATTGTCACTGTGCCGGCGAAACGCATCCAGCGCCGCGCATTCAGTCAGCAGTTCGCGCAGCGATGCGCTCCGCGCAAAGGCGTCCAGCGACTGGTCGCGCAGCGCCGGCTCAGTCGCGGTGATGATGTTGGTGAGATGGCTCATCGGTGTTTTTTGGGGATCAGCGGCAAAACGCTGTGCTGATGTGGCCTCGGTGTGCAGCAATCCTATTTGCGCGTCACTGCCTCGTCGACAGCAACTCGACCACATTTGCCAGCACGTCGGCGCGGTCCTGGCCGGCCAGCGCCAGCGCCAACTGCGCCAGCCACACGCCGTAGCGCACGCCAATGTCATAGCGTTGCCCATCCAGCGCCAATGCCAGATACCGCTCGCGTTGCGCCAATTCATTCAGCGCGCTTGATAGCTCCAGCTTCTCGCCGGCGTCAATGACTTGCAGCAGCGCCATCACTTGCGGGGTTAGCACGTGGATGCCGAAGAAGCACAGGTAGTAGCCGGCGCGCAGACCCGGCACGATCAAGCTCTGCTCGGCTTCGGTCGGTGTCGGCTTCTCGATCACATGTTCGATCTGGTAAAGATGGTTGCCATCGTGCAGGCGCCGGCCGCCGATCGCGCCGTAATTTGGCAGCAGGCCTTCGCGCGTGGCCTGCACTGCCGACACGGCGCACTGCTCCGCCTCTGCGATTTGCACCACCTGTTGCGCGCAGGTGCGGTCGCTCAGACTCAGGTAAAGGTGATCGCCGACGAGGTGCAGAAATGGTTCGTCGCCGGCGAAGTCCTTCGCGCGCAACACGGCATCGCCATATCCGCGTGGGTCGTCCTGTTGGATGAAATGCAGGTGGCGCGCGTGCGGGCCGGCTGCCTTGCTGAAGGCGGCTTCGTCACCAGGCTGAATGATGATCGCAATGTCGTGCGCGCCGGCGGAGAGCGCTTCTTCAACGATGATTTGCAATGCGGCTTTCGGCGCGCCGTCGCGGTCGATCAGAATTTGCAGGGGCAGGTGGTGCTGGCTCTTGGCTGCGGCAGTGATGACGGCCTTCGTGACCTTCATGGTGTCTCCTCTATTTGGCAACATCGCATTTCTTGATGCACGGCGCAGATTGTCGGTCAAGTCGCGCAAGTCGCGCAAGTCGTCCTGGCCGCGCGACTTGCACAACTCTATGATTGGATGACATGAAATGATTTGAGCGACTTGATATACTCGCATCGCATTCACATGGTCACTGATCGACATCGGCGACGACAACGCACACTTCGATGAGCGAGAAGCTTCACGCTGAGTTGAGCCTGTTTCTGAGCCATCACCACGTGGTGACCTTGGCCTATAACGACGTGGATGGCGTGGGCGCATGCGGTCTGTGGTATGTCTATGACGACGACTTGAATCTGTATTTCATCACCTCGCCGGTCACGCGGCACGGCCGCGCGCTGCTGAATGGCGGTGATGTTGCGTTCACCATTCACCGCGACGACCAGGATTGGCATGCCATTCAAGGCTTGCAGGGCAAAGGGCGATGCACGCCGTTGCCGCCGGCGCAGGCGCCTCGCGTGTGGCGGCTCTATGTGCAGCGTTACCCACACGTGCTGCAGCAATTCAAGGAACTTGATGTTGCCTTGAAGAACACGATGTTCTGGCTCATCAGGCCGGCCTGGTTTCGCCTGGTGCGCAATCAGAACGTGTTTGGCTATGAGACGGGCATCATCTTCCCCGATCATTGATCTGGTCTGCAACGTTTATCAGCGGACAATCATCTTTCTGGAATAAAACAGGCGTATGGCAAGTGCGGAATTAAGTGCTGAAGGATTGGAGGCGGACGAGGTTGATGCAGCGCCGGCAGTTACAGCGCAGGGCCGCGCCGGCCGCTTTGGCCTCTACATGGCGATGATCGCGGCGTGGATCGCCACCTGCGGCAGCCTCTTCATGAGCGAGGCAATTGGCTGGATCCCGTGCCAATGGTGCTGGTATCAGCGCATCTTCATGTATCCCATCGCGGTGATTTTGCCGCTGGGTCTGTTGCGGCGGGATCGCAATGTTGCCGTCTATTCACTTGCGCTGTCGATCATCGGCATCTTTGCCTCAACGTATCACATCCTGCTGCAAAAGGTGCCGTTCATCGCGCGCTTCGAGACTTGCGTCATCGGCGTGCCATGCAGCGCAGACTACCTGAACTGGTTTGGCTTCATCACCATTCCGATGCTGGCGTGGGTGGCGTTTGCCGCCATCATCATTGGCTCGCTCCTGGCCTTGCGCGCCAATCGCAAGGTGGGTGAAGACTATCTTGCAACCAGTCCTTTGATGGGCCTGCCGCCGGCGTTCACTGTGCCGCTGACGGTCATCGCCATCGCGGCGTTGTTCTTTGCAGGCGGCGTCATTACGCGCAGCCGGCAGCCGGCAAAGTCCATCGCCTCCATCACGCAACCCAGCGTGCAATCGGGCGAGTCGACTTCGCGCGATCGCGCTATTGCCATCTACAACGAGTCGTGCGCCGGCTGCCATGGCCCGGCCAATGCCGGCATGCAGTTGATGCGCCCTGAATTCATCAAAGACAAAAGCGAGCTTGAATTGATGGCGACGATTCGCGCCGGCCGCAGCGCCAACTCGATGGAAAACTACACCGGCGCTGCGATGCCGGCCAACGGCGGCCGCCTGACGTTGACCGATGACGAGCTGATCGCTATCGTGAGCTACCTCAAAGAGATGAAGGGACGCTAGGTGTTACAGGTGTGGTTGCATCGCGTCTCGCAACGCGCGCACCTTCGCCTCCAGCACACGGCCATTCACGGCAGAGCCTTCCCTCGCAGCGCGGCCGGCGTGGAAGGCGTGCAGCGGCGTGTGCTGGCATAGCCATGCAATCGCTTCGGCATTCACGCCGCCGCCGACTAGAATCTCCATTTCTGGCGCGGCCGCCTGCTGCAACTGCGTCAATCGTTCAGCACGTTGCCGCCAATTGCCTGCGCCGCCGGCGGTGAGAATGCAGTCCACCTGCGGGAATCGTTTCAACGCCGCAATCGTTGCGTCTTGCTGGGCTTCATCGGCGAGCGCATCGAAAGCGCGGTGGAAGGTGGTCTTCATGCGGGGCGCGGCGGCAAGAATGCGGCTCAGCGCAATGTCGTTCACACCTTGCTCCTCAAGAAAACCCAGCACCAGACCCGCAGCGCCGGCGTGCTGGATGGCAGTCGCGGTGTCACATAGCGCCTGCAAATCAGATTCGCCCTGGATGGCGAAATCGTTGCGCCGGCGCAGCATGACGCGCACAGGGATGCGCACCGCCGAGACAACTGCCTCCATGAGCGGCAGGGGCGGGGTGAGGCCGTCTTGATCCAGCGCAACGCACAGTTCGATGCGGGTTGCGCCGCCGCGTTCGGCGGTGATGGCATCTTCCACGGAACTGGCGATCACTTCAAGCTGCATGTTGCTTTCACTCCTGGCGCGCTGCTAGGATGATGCCCCGCTGTAGCGCTTGATGCCGGCTTTCCACACCAGCCGTGAGACGCAGAATGCAAGCAGGCTGACCAGCAGTGCCAGCGCAATCTGCCACCACGCCAACTCGCCGCGCAGCGCTTGCAGCGGCACGGTCGTCGCCAGCGCAACCGGCACGATGAAGGTGATGATGACGCGCAGCCAGGTGGGATAGATCGTGGCGGGGTAGCGGCCGGCATCCATCAGCGCCTGCATCAACGTCACGTTGTTGTCGAACTTCGTGAACCAGAAGGTTAGCGCGATCAGCACCACCCACAGGCTGTAGATCACCACGCCGCCGCTGAACGTGAGCAGCAGGAAGGTGGCGACGCCAGCGAAGCTCGTCGTGCTGCTCGTCATCGACAGGCCGGCCACGATTAGCGCCACACCAATGATGAGATTCCAAACGTTCCAGATTACGATGCGCGAAAAGCTCACCATGAACTGGCTGTCGATTGGCTGCAAAAAGGTGTAATCGAGCGAGCCTTCGCGGATGCCGCGGTTGAACTTCTCCGTGTTCGGCCACACCACCATCATCATGAAAGTGTTGACCAGGCGGAACACGCCGAGCAGGGCGATGATGTCGCCGGCGCGCCACCCGCCGATCGAGTTCGTGTTGGAGAAGATGATGCTTAGACCGATCAACTCCCAGCCCAGCCACATCGCGCTGGTCAGGATGTTGATCAGCGTGTCGGTGCGATAGGCCAGTTCCTGCTGGATGTTGATCTTGAGCAATGCGCTCAGCACGCGATTGATGTGCATGGCTTCACCTCATGCGCCGACGGCGGAATACTGCTTGATGGCGCGCTTCCACATGAACTGGAACAGGCCGAGCAGCGCCAGCACCCAAAAAATCCCCAGCGCATAGTTCAGTGCAATTTGCTCCGGCGTCAGCTTGTTCAGCAGGAGCAGTGTGGGGAAGGATGCGCCGAGTTGATATGGCAACACCTGCGCGATGGTTTGCACCCACGCCGGCATCAACGCCAGCGGCACAAAAGCGCCATTCAGCAATATGCCTATGGCATCGTTGAACTGCTGGATTGACCATACGCGCGTCGTCCAGAACGCCACCAGCGTGACGCAACTGTCCAGCAGAAAGCGGGTGAAGAAGCCGATCGCGAGCGCCGGCAACGCCAGCAACGCGCTCTGCCAGGTGTAGGTGAAATGCGGCTGAAACAATAGCACCAGCACAAGCCACAGCGGCACGAACACGAGCAGGTTCAGCGCCTTGAAGGCCACATTGTTGGTCAGCGTGTTGGTCAACACCGGATGCACCGGCTGCATCAACTCATTCGAGATGGAGCCCTCCTGGATTTTGTAAGCCAGCACGTGGATGACGATGGATGATGTGATGATGTCCACTGGCAGCAGCGTGAGGTAGTATGCCGCGAAGTCGTTGGCTGTCAGGCCATTTACGCTGCCCTGCTCGCGCGCAATCGTCGTCCACACGGCCAGATACACGATCGGCATGACCATCCAGTAGGCGAGATACATCACCAGGTTGGCGCGATATTGCCATTGCTCAGCCCAGTTCACCTGCCAGAAGCGCTTGTAGATGTTTAGCATGGAAGGGCGGCTAATATACAGCCATGTTGAAAGTGATGAGCGTGTTCGGCACGCGGCCCGAAGCCGTGAAGATGGCGCCGGTGATCCGTGAGTTGCAGCGCCGCACCGGCGAGGTGCAGTCCATCGTGTGCGTCACCGGCCAGCACCGCGAGATGCTCGATCAGGCGCTCGCGCTGTTTGACATTCACCCCGATATCGACTTGAACTTGATGCAGCCGGCGCAGCGCCTGGGCGATCTGACTGCGCGCATCCTCACGGCGATGGATGATGTGCTGGCGCGCGTGAAGCCGGATTGGGTGCTGGTGCAAGGCGATACGACAACAGTGATGGCGGCGAGCCTGGCGGCGTTCTACCATCGCGTGCGGGTGGGGCACGTGGAAGCCGGCCTGCGCAGCGGCGACAAGCATCGTCCCTTTCCTGAAGAGATCAACCGCCGCATCGCCGATGTGCTGAGTGACATGTATTTTGCGCCGACGGATGCGGCAAAGGAGAATCTGTTGCGCGAGGGGGCGCCGGCGGACAAGGTCATCGTTACGGGCAACACGGTGATTGACGCACTGCTCGAAGTGGCAAGCCGCGTGGATGAAACCCTGGTGCTGCGCATCGCGCCGCAGCTGGGGCGCAAGCGTTTGATCCTGGTCACGTCGCACCGCCGAGAAAATTTTGGCCAGCCCTTTCGTGAGATTTGCCGCGCCATCCGCGACCTCGCGTTGAAGTACATCGATGCGCATATCATCTATCCTGTTCACTACAATCCCAACGTGAACGACCCCGCGCACGAATTGCTGGGCGGCGTGTCGAACATCACGCTGACCGAGCCGGTGGATTACGAGACGATCGTCGCGCTGATGAAGCGCGCGCACTTCATCCTGACCGATAGTGGCGGTATTCAGGAGGAGGCGCCGAGCCTGGGCAAGCCAGTCCTGGTGCTGCGCGAGGTGACCGAGCGGCAGGAAGTCGTGGCTTTGGGCGCGGCCAAGTTGGTTGGCAGTGATTACAACCGCATCATGGCTGAGGCGTCGCAGCTGATGGATGACCCGCCGGCGTATGCGCGCATGGCGGCGGTGGTGAATCCGTATGGCGACGGGCGCGCAAGCCGGCGCATCGTGGATGCGATCCTGTTGCAGATATCATGTGGGCCGTAATTGCATCACTGAGGAATCCATGACCCCTGTCCAAATCTTCGTCGCTGTCGTCGTGATTGTGCCGTTGGTGCTGCTGGCCTTCAACAAAATTCGCAGCGATCTGGCGGCGTTGCTCATTGCGCTGTTCCTTGGCCTGGCGCAGTTCGCCGGCTACCCTGTGCTGGGTGATGCGAATGCACCTAGTCAGGCGGTGAGAGCCATCGAGGGATTTGGCCAGCCCGTCGTCATCACGCTGTTCTCACTCTACATCATCACCATCGCGCTGGAGGACGCCGGCGTTACGCGCTTCATTGCCCGGCATGTGATGAACATCGGCGGCGCTTCCGAAACGCGCTTGATCGTGCTGTTTGCCGGCGCCACCGCGCTGCTCTCGCTCTTCATGAACAACCTCGCCGCCGGCGCGCTCATGTTGCCCAGCGCGATGGAAGTGGCGCGGCGGGCGAATATTCGCCCCAGTAAATTGCTCATCCCGGTTGCCTATGGCAGCCTGCTCGGCGGCAGTGCAACCTACTTCACCACTGCCAATATCGTCATGAGCGACCTGCTCACCCGCGCTGTGCCGCCGCAGACGCCGCTCGGCGTCTTGTCATTCACGCCCACTGGCGGATTGATAGCCATCGCCGGCATCGCGTTTCTCGGTTTGCTTGGCAAACGCGTGCTGCCCGAGCGCGACCCCAGCCTTGAGCAGAGCATTGCGCGGCGCACGAATCAGGAGTTGGAAACAGCCTATCGCCTCGGCGAGCGCCTGTGGGAAGCGCAGGTGCAGCCAAATACGTGGCTGGACGGCAAGTTGATCTCGCAGACCACCATCGGCGACAAACTCGGTCTGTCAATCATCGCGGTGTGGCGAAGGGCGCAGGCCTTCTTCGCCCCGCCGCCCGACTTTACCGTGCAAGCCGGCGACAAACTGGTGATCGTGGGTCGCGAGGAGCGCGTCGTGCAGATCGAGCTGCTTGGCGCGCGCATCGATCCCGACGGCAACGAGCCTATCAGCGAGCGCGGGGTGTCGTTCCTCGAGGTGATTCTTTCGCCGCATACGCAGGCAGAGGGGCACACGCTGCGTGAATTGGACTTTCGCAATCGCTATGGTTTTGTCGGTGTGGCGCTGCTGCGTGGTTCGCGCAGCTACCGCACCGACGTCGGCGTCATGCCGCTGCAACGCGGTGATTCGCTGCTCATGGTGGGTCGCGAAGACAAGCTGGGCAAACTGCGCAGCAGCCCCGACTTCATCGTGCTGGAGCCGCATGCAGGCGGGAAGTTGCTGGATCACTCGCGCGCCATCGCCTCGGGGGCGGTTTTGCTGGCTGCCATCATCGCAACCATCCTCGGCGTGCCGGTTTTCCTTGCCACGCTTGCCGGCGCGCTGCTGATGATTCTCTTGCGGCTGGTGACGATTGAGATGGCATACCGCAAGATGGAATGGCAGGCGCTGTTCTTGATCGCCGGCATGTTTGCTGCCAGCATCGCGATGGTCAACACTGGTCTTGCTGCGCTGATTGGCAACGCCGTCGAGCAGGTGGCCGAGCCGTTTGGTCCGCTTGGCCTGGTCGCCGGCATGTATTTGCTGTCGGGCTTGCTCACCCAGGTGATGGGCGGCCAGATCACTGCGCTGGTGAGCGGGCCGATTGCGATCAGTGCGGCCATCAATACCGGCATCGACCCGCATGCCGTTGCGGTTGCCGCCGCCATCGGTTGCTCGGCGTTCTTCTTCACACCGCTCGCGCATTCGGTGAACCTGATCATGATCGGGCCGGGCGGTTATAAGTTCAGCGATTTTGTGCGCTCTGGCTGGCTGCTCACCATCGTGTGTTTCATCGCGCTGCTGGTTGGGATGAAGCTCTTCTGGGGGTTGTGAAGCCATCCCAATGCGCCGCAAGCGCCATTTCGTCGCCAAAGTAATACAGCGCCGATGACGCCGCCGGCAACGTGACGTCGAATGATGAGGCATTTCGCGCCAGCGTCGCGTCGTGATACAGGTCGAATACGACCTCGGCGGATTGCGGCAGATGGAAGGTGCGCTTGCCGCCGGCAACCGTATGCACGCTCAGCAGTGACTTTGAAGCATGAAGCACGTCGCCGGCGTCGCTGAACAGATGCACGCCGGCGTGCCGCGCGATGCCGCGCAACACAGGCGCGGGGATGCCCGGTGATGCCAGCCAGATCGATGTCCAGTCGCCCATCTCCTTGATCACAAAGCCGGGCTTGCACCTTCCCAGCACGGTGACAACCTGGCCAAGCGTCTGCGCCACAGCATCTTTTGCATGGAAGACCGGCCCGAGCGAGCTGTGCGTGCCCCAGAACAGGTCTTGAGGCAGATCGCGCGTGATTGGATGGTCGAAGTCCAGCGCGTGCATTTGCATCGCCCAGGGGTTGTCGGCCTTGTCGAAGGTGATGCCGGTGAGGTCGGTCATGTTGTCGAGCGCCGGCGTCTCATTGAGGTAGCCTGCGCCATATACCCACACTGCGGTTGCATGTTGCTGTGCCAGCGCGGCCTTTAGCTTGCGCCGGCGCTCGTCGTTCAAGCGCCACGCGTTCAGGAAGATGTAGAGCTTGTGCGCCGGCGCGTTGCCATCGACCACATCGTCGAGCAGATAGACATCGTTTGGGGCGCCGAAGCGCGGCAGCCCAAACACGCGCTGGTAGAACACGCCAGCGCGGTTGATGTCGTTGCGCATGGTCTCGTGCATGAAGCTTTCGTCGTCAATCACGGCAGCCACCTCGGCGCAGGGCGCGTTGTCGAGTTGCATGCTGAACGCGCCGAGCTTGGCGAAGCGTTTTAACCAGGGGTTGAATGCGCTCGGCTCATTGTGCGGGTGCTGCGTGTAGGTCTGCGCCGGCCAGTCGGCAAGCCACCAGATGGCGAACCCATGTGTGAGCGCATACCCCAGGCAGCGTTGGTGGATCGCGACGGAGTGTTCGAGCCGATAGTTGCGGCCATTGTGGTCGAACAGATTGTGCATGCGCGAGTCTTCTTCGTAGAGGTAGAGCTTGCCGTGCAACCGCGCCGACTCGCTCGCCGTCATCGAAAGGCCGTCGCCGCCGAGGCCGCGAAAAGCGTAGCCGTAGGGGCTGACGAGAAAATCGACCTCGGGCGCGCGCAGCACATGGCGCAATCCGAGATGACCACTGCGCTGGATGGTCGAGTAGCTGCTGTCGATGGGCGCGCCGAAGTAGTTGTCGTTCCAGGCCTGATCCATGATGTAGCCGTAGAACGCGCCGGCGAGCTTGTCGCCATGCGTCAGCGCCTTGATGTGCCGGCATTGGTCGATCAAGCGCTCGGCCACCAGATCGGCGAGGTGCTGTTGGTAGTCGATGGCCTTGCGCTCCTTCGAAGGATCGCGGAAGCTGAGATGGGTGGTTTGCAACAGCTCAGCATTCGATGGCGCACTGGCGGTGTCAAGCGTGACCGCCTCATCGCGCCAAGCCGCTTGCAGCGCGGCGTCTGCCCCATATTTTGCGCGCAGCCATTGGCGGAAGCGGCGCTGCATCGGCGCGCTGTAGTCGCCGGTCAGAGGCGACATCGAGGTGTGGTTCTTCACCCACTCGCCGCACACGCCCGGGCAGACCTGATAGGCCACCGTGCAATCGTAGAAACCGGCAGCCTTCAGGTATTCAACGATGCGAGTGAGGTATTCCTTGCAATGCGCATGCCATACATCTGAGGCGTATGACGCATTTAGACGCGAGCCATCTGACGCGACTTCGCACTCGTCAGGATGCAGCTCGTTCCACCATGGCGCAGTTTCGAGATAGATGCGCAGGTGAAACAGCGCCTTGGGGTCAGCCTCGCGAATGGCGGTGAGTTGCGGGCCGAGGTCGCTGAAGTCGAAGTGGCTGTCATCGCCGGCATGTGGGCCGCACCACTCCGCGCCAAGGCCCACTGCGCACAGGTGCAGGCCGGCCTGAGCGAAGTCGTGGATGGCGTCAGCGTTGAAGTGGGCGCCGCTTTCGTCCACGGATGCCGATGACAGCCAGTGCATGCCGGCGAAGACCGGTTTGTCGTCCAGGAACAACGCCGGCGTGCCGTTGTGCATTTTTACGTGTGCGGTAGTCATGTTTTGGCCGTTGGGTTGATCACATTGCCTTCGCCATCTCGATGCACGAATCTGACACGCGCTGCGCTGCGCCGAAGCCGATGGCGGTGAGTTGATCGGGGAACCAGCGGCAGGATTCGTTTGGGCCATAGCCGCCCTGTGCCTTGGCCCAATCCGTCGCGCAGTAGCCGAGCAGGCCGTTGCAATAGCCGAGGAACATGCCCTGCAGCGGCGCAATGCCTCGCTTGAAGTCGAGGCCGATGTCGGAATATGGTTCGAGCGGCACGCCGGCGATGCGCACGTCATTGATTGCGCAGCACCACGCCTCGATGCGGTGCGTCGAAGGCAGCGCGTTGTTCAACAGCGCGCCTTTCATCTCGCCGGCCCAGCGCAGGCCGGCGGTCATGATGCCCTCGTCCGCCAGGTTGTTTGCGTCGCGCGCCTTGCGCAAGTCGGCCTCGAAATGTGCAAATAGCGCATCGACCTCGTGCATGCTCGGTGGTGGATCAAGCGGCAGGTCGATGCCGCGCTGCGCAACCTGCAGCCGCACCTCGCTTGTGCGGGCTGCGCCTTGCAGTGCTTCGTGCGCTGCCAGGGCAATCGCATCGCCGGCGCCGGCCACATCGGTGAAGTCGCCAGCACCCCAACCCTTGATCAGATCGCTTGCCGGATTGACGTCGCCGCATGCGCCTTGTAGATACAGCGCTGCGCCGCCGCCGCGCATCTGTTGCGCGCGCATCGCCGCGCGGCCTGGCACATCGCCGGACAGTTTCAGGTTGCCATAGCTCAACGTCACTGGGTGCACCGCGAAATTGATGAGCGTGGCGATGGGCGCGCCATCCTGCGCATCAATGGCGATGCACGAGAGCGTTTTGTCGATGGGATGGCTTTGATCCTGGCGGTTGTAGCTGATGCCATCGACGGTGGCAGTGGCGAAGGCGAATCGGGCTGGGGCGAGCCTGGCCTCAAGGCTGGTGACAAGCGCGATGATGCTTTCCTGCGCCGCCGCCCACCAGCGCTCATTGACGTGGCCCAACACACCGCGAAAGCGCATACTGGCCGGCGCGGAGTGCGTGTGCGTGCAGGAGACCAGAATGTGGCCGGCGGGGATGCGGCCGCCGCTTCGCTGCTCGATGCGCGCGCGCAAAGACGCAACCGTTCGCGCATCGATGCCGATGAGATCACACGCGACGATGACGATGCGTGTCGCGCCGTCGTCGAGCAGCACGGCGCGCGCGAGGATGGGGTCGTGCTGGCCGTCGCTGGGGTAGGGGCGGGCAGCGAAGCCGGTCAGCCAACTGCCGATGGGTGGCGCAAGGTCGATCGCGCCGGCGGATGCGTGAAAGATGCTCATGTTGAACTCGAGTCGGCTTGCGCCGCAAGGATTGGGATGCCGGCGAGTTTTGCGCGGCTGCCAGTGTAGAACAGCGACGAGGATGCCTTTGGCAGGGTTACGCTGAAAACACTTGTGTCGCGCGCAATCTCTTTGCTCGCAAACAGATCGTAGATGACTTCGACAGGATGTGGCAAGGTGAAGGTGCGCGCGCCACCGCCACTGGTATGCACGCTCAACAACTCTGGCGTGGCGTGCAGCACGTCGCCGGCGTCGCTGTAGAGGTGCGCGCCAGCGTAGCGCGCGATGCCGCGCAGCACAGATGCCGGCACATGTGGCGTCGCGCAGTAGATGGAATTCCACGCGCCCATTTCCTTGAGCGCCAGCCCGGTCTGGGCGCGTCCCATCTGCGTGATGACCTGGCCGAGCGCTATTGCTTCATCGTCATCGACATGGAAGATCGGAGATAGGGCGCGCTGTGCGCCCCAGAATAGATCCTGCGGCGCCTGGCGCGTGATCTCATGATCGAAATTTGTGATGTGCATGTGCGCCGGCCATGGGCCTTCGGTGCGGCCAAAACGGAAGCCGGTCAGGTCGGTCATGTTGTTCACGTGCAGCGGCGCAGTGGGGGTGTCTTTTGGCGGCGGGTATGCGGGGGTTGTCGCGTCGTCATAGAGGTAACCCGGCGCATACAGCCACAGTGCCGTGCGGCCTTCCTTGCGCACCTGCTTCGCCAGCGCCTCGCGCTGCATGCGGCTGAGGCGAAAGGCGTTCAGGAAGATGGCGAGCTTGAACGCCGGCACGCGCCCTTCGAGCAGATCGCGCAACAGATACATGCCGTAGGTTGCCCCGATGCGCGGCAGGCTGACGACTTTCTGGTAGAACACGCCGGGCAGGCTCACGTCGTTGCGGATGGATGTATAGAAATAGCTCTCATCATCCAGAAAGACGGCAATGTCATGCTGTGGCGATCGATCCAACCCCAGCGCCCATTCGCCGATCCTGTGCATGTGCGCGTGCAGCGCGTCGGCTTGCTGCTCGATCTGCGGATATTCCAAAAACATGCTGCTTTGCAGCCAGGTGATGCCCTGTCCATGGGTGAGGCACGCGGCGAAGTTGCGTTTGTAGATGTCCAGCGTGTTGGCGATGGGCTGCATGCGACCATCCGGCTCGAAGCGGTTGTGCATCAGCGTGTCCTCTTCAAGCAGGTAGAGCTTGTTGTGAACGCGCAGCGACTCGCTCGGTTGCATCGCCTGGCCGTCACCGCCGACGCCACGAAAGGCATAGGCATACGGGCTGACGAGAAAATCGACTTGCGGCGACCTCAGCACGCGCTGCAGTCCGAGGTGGCCGCAACGCTGGATGGTGGAGTAGTCGTAGCCGGCGTGCGGCGCGCCGAAAAAATTGACGTTCCACGCGAGGTCAGTCAGATAACCGAAGAACGCGCCGGCCAGCTTCTCGCCATTTGTCGCCTCCTTCACCACACCGCAAAAATCGACCAGCGCGCCGGCGCACAATTCGGCGAAGCACTGGTAGTAATCGATCACGTTTTGCTCGTGGGCCGGGTCGCGGAAATGACCGTGTCGCGTGCGTGCCTGCTCGCGCGGCAAAGGCGTCTCTGCTGTGTCGAAGGTGATGGCGTCGTCATCCCACGCCTTGCGAAAGACCAGGACGTGATTGCCGTATTTGCGGCGCAGCCAGGCTTGAAAGTGCCGGCGCATTGGCAGGCTGTAATCGCCAAAGCGATTCATCTGGTCGGAGTCGCCCTTGACCCATTCGCCTGAAGCGCCGGCGCAGATCTGATAGGCGATCACGCGGTCATACAAGCCGATCTCGCGCAGGTGGCTGATGTAGCCGCGCAGCAGCGCCTTGACATCGCGCTGCCACACCTGCGAGGCATACGATTCACTGATGTGCTGCTCGTCTTCCCTGCGCGCCTGACGATAGCGCTCGATGTCTGCGCGCGTGTCGCCTTCCTCGGCCACGATCTCAAGCTCGTCGGGATGGGCTTGATTCCAGCGATGCTCCGGCAGCCAGCGCGTCTCGAAGCCCATCCGCAGCAGGAAATGGGCTTCGGGGTTCACATCCAGCACAGCCTGCAAGCGCGGACCAACTGTGCTGAAATCGAAAGGGCTGGGGTGATTGGGGCGCGGGCCGGCCCATTCTGGGCCGCACGCATCGATGGAATACAGGTGGATGCCAAGCCGGCCAAACTTTTGCGCGATGGGCTGCGACGGCGCGCGGTAGTTGCCGTCGAATGGTGAGAGCAGATTGAAATTGGCGTGGGCTGGCTTGCCGTCCAGAAAGAGCGTCGGCGTTCCGTTGTGCGGTTTGATCTCTGCGCGCATGGCGGGATGAGTGTGGCACGCGCGCCGCGAATGCACAAATTTGCACGCCGCGCCGGCGCAAATGACCGCCCCGCCTACAATGCCTTGCGATGAAGCAGCTTTTTGACATCACGGATAAGGTCGCCTTTGTCACCGGCGGTTCGCGCGGGTTGGGGTTGGCCATTGCGCGCGGGCTTGCCGAGCACGGCGCGAAGGTCGGCATCGCGGCGCGCAACCCGCCGGCGCCGGCCGAGATGGACGGGCTAACCTTCCTTCAAGCCGATCTGCTGCACCGTGAAAGGCGCGCCGGCGTGATCGACGAGGTGGTGAACACGCTTGGCGGCATCGACATCTTCGTGCATTGCGCCGGCCAGCAGCATCGCCAGCCGGCGGCCCACTATCCGCTCGATGCGTTTGCGGAGATCTACGAGCTGCATGTCATCGCCGGCATGGATATCGCGCAGCAATGTGCAAAATACATGTTGCCGCGCAACGCCGGCAAGATCATCTTCATCAGCAGCATCCTCGGCTATCAGGGCGGCATCACGGTGCCAGCCTACAGCGCAGCCAAGCATGCCATGCTCGGCGTGGTAAAGGCGCTATCGAACGAGTGGGCGTCGTATGGCGTCAACGTGAACGCCATCGCGCCGGGCTACATGAACACCGAGATGGTTGAGGCCTTGATGAGTGACCCGCAGCGCGGGCCGGCGATCCTCAATCGCATCCCCGCTCGGCGGCTTGGCCATCCCAACGAACTGGTCGGCGCGGTTGTTTTTCTCGCCAGCGCGGCTTCCAGCTACGTCCATGGCCACGCGCTTGTCGTGGATGGCGGATGGATGGGACGGTGAAGGCTGCGCGTCACCGCATGAACCGCTCATCCACCGGCACGCCAAAGCCATTTGCCAGCCGATTCGTCATGTTGGCGGTGGCAGTGATGGCGAGCAACTCGGCCAGCATGGCGTCGCTCATGCCCTTGGCGCGGGCGCCGGCGATGTGGCTCGCCATGCAGTAATCGCAGCCGTTGGTCACGCTCACTGCCACGTAGATCAGCTCACGCACCAGCGGATCGAGCTCACCCGGGCCGGCCATCACCGCCTTCACCTGTTGCCAGGTTTGCCGCAGCGTGGGCGGATGCACCGCCAGCGCCTTCCAGAAGTTGTTGACGTAATCGGTCTTGCGCGTGGCGCGGATGTCGTCATACACCGCGCGCACCTCGTCTGAGGCATCTTCGTATTCGATCAATTTGCCCATTTTTATCCCTGCACCTTCGCGTTACAGGTGAACAGGCCGGCCCTCGCGCGCGGATTGCAGCAGCGCGAGAATGGCGGCCACATTGTTGCGTGAATCCTGCAGGCTGACGCGCGGGGCGGCGCCATGCACGACAGCGTCATACATGTCTTCCACTTCGCCGCTGTAAAGCAACTCTGGCCCGCTGATCTGCACCGGCTCAAGCTGATCGCTGGCGGCGCCGACGAGGATCGTCTCGTTGTCCGTTGGCTTGAACGCGCGCGGGATCACGATCAGGCCTTTGCTGCCGACGATCTCCATGTTCATGCGATAGGGGGCTTGGAAGCCGCTGTCGAATTGCGCATAGGCACTGTTGGTGAAGCGCAGCGTGCCGACGAAGGTTTCATCGACGCCGCTTTCGCCGATCATGGCCATGCCATGCGCTTCCGCCGGCTCTGCGCCGATCATGGTGCGCGCGTAGCTGATGGGGTAGCAGCCCACATCCCACACGCTGCCGCCGTCGAGGCCGGCGTTCACGCGCACATTGCCGCGGTCGGTCAGCGTGAAGGTGAACGAGCCGCGCACCAATTGCACCGCGCCGATTTTGCCGCTGTCGATGATCTCCTTCACCTTCAGCGTTTGCGGGTGGTGGCGATACATGAATGCCTCGGCGACGACAACGCGGTTCCGTTTTGCGGCTGCGATCATCGTGTCCACATCGGCCAGCGTGGTTGCGAGCGGCTTCTCGCAAAGCACATGCTTGCCGGCGTCGGCTGCCTTCACCGTCCACTCGGCGTGCAGCTTGTTGGGCAGCGAGATATAGATGGCATCGATATCGGGGCTGGCGAGCATGGCTTCGTAGCTGTCGAAGACCTTGTCGATGCCCCACTCGCCGGCGTATTTGCGGCCTTTATCGCCATCGCGGCTGGCGACGGCGACGAGCGTGTTGCGCGATGATGCGCGCAGCGGTGGGATGAGCGAGCGGTTGATGCGGGCAGTGCTGAGCAGGCCCCAGCGCAGGATGCGTTCTGGCATGGTTTCTCCTTGTAAAGTCAGCATGAGTATACTGACGCGCACCAATCAGGAGAAATATGCGATTCGAACATATTGCCATCAACGTCGCCGATGCGCGCAAGGTCATTGCGTGGTATGTGAAGAACCTCGATCTGCGGGTGTTGCGCCAGATGCATGAGCCACCGTATACAACCTTCCTGGCCGACAAGGACAACAACATGATGTTTGAGTTCTACGAGCAGCCGGTAGGGGTGGGGGATTATGCGGCCCTGCACCCTGTTGCGTTGCACATCGCCTTTCTGGTGGATGACATCGACGCGTGGCGCAAGCGATGGATCGACGCCGGCGGCACGGCTGAGGGTGAGGTTGCCACTACGCCGGCTGGCGACAAGCTGGCCTTTGTGCGCGACCCCTGGGGCCTGACGTTGCAATTGGTGATGCGCAAAGAGCCGATGCTGTAGTGCGCATGGAAAAAATTGAAGGCTTCCGCTGCTCACACGGAAGCCTTCAGAGGAGAGGGGGAGAGGATACTACTCTCGGCCGCCATCTTACTCAAAGCTTGCTAATGGGACATTCACCTAAGGGATGGTTCGCCTAGGTCTAAAGTCCTAGACGCGCGTGTCGAAATTGGCTCGATACCACTCGGCTGTATCGCTGATGCCCACTGCATGTGGCGTATATTCGAAATCTGGGTAGGCAGTTGCAAACTTCGAGCCATCTAAAACGAAAGGTTGCTCGAATTGATAGATGACTTCGATCATGTCGAGGATGCGTGGGGCGACGATGCCGGCGAGTTGAAAGAACGTTTTGCCGCGCGTCGTCATCTGGGGGCGCGCGTCGAATGCCTCGAACACCTTCGTGATGAATTCCCCGCCAGTCAGCGGGCCGGCGCCCGGCACATGCCAGGCCTGCCCGTGCGTCGACTCATCCATCGCCAGCAGCACGCACGCCGCTGCCGCGTCTGGCAGGTAGATCAAGCTGTGCGGCTGGTCGAGCTTGCTGAACCACATCGCCTTGCGCCCCAGTCTGGCCGCATCGAACACGCCGGCGACAAATGTGCCGGCAACATGCGCGCCATAGAATGTGGTGAGGCGCGGGATGACGACCCGGATCTCGTCCTTGTCATGCGCCTCCAGCAGCATGTCGTCGATCTCCTTGCGCATCACGCCGCGCCGCGCTGTCGGCTTCTGGGGATGCTCCTCGCTCGCCGGCACCTGCTGCAATGGCCCATACACCAGCCCGTTGCTTGGGTTCACCAGCAGCGCGCCGGTCTCTCGCGCTGCGTTCAACAGGTTGTCGGCGACCACCTTCATCTGGTCGCCGACATAGGTGCAGTTGTAGATCACGGTCGCTTCGTGCGCGGCGGCCATCACGTTGGTGCCGTCGATTGCGTCGCACTGCACGATGTCGACGCCGTCGGGCAGCACATCGGCTGCGCGCTCGACATCGCGCGATACCGCGCGAATGGGCAGCCCTTCAGCGTGGAGATGATGAACGATGGCGGAGCCGAGCGCGCCGGACGCGCCGAAGACGGTGTGGAGTTCACTCATGGACGGCCTGATGATACTCTGTGCGATGACGGGGATGATTTTTGTGGGAGATCGATGGCGTGAAGAATATGTTGACGGGGAAGCGCATGATGAAACAGCTTGTCCTTGTGGTTGGCATGGCATTTGTGGCTGCATGCAGCCCGCCGGCGACGCATGCGCCATCCACCGCGATCGACAAGCCAAAGGCCGTTGCCACATTTTCGGTGATTGGGGACCTTGTGCAGAACGTCGCTGGCGACAAGATTGACCTTGCTGTCCTGGTTGGCGCAGATGCGGGCGTGCATGACTTCGAGCCCTTGCCGTCAGATATGGCGAAGTTGGCCGGCGCGCAGATTGTTTTTGAAAATGGCACTGGCCTGGAAAGTTGGCTGGACAACCTCTATGTTGCATCTGGCTCGCGCGGAGCGCGCGTGACGTTGTCGAATGGGGTTGCGCTGCTTGACGTTGCCGGCGAGCATGACCCGCATATCTGGCAGAATCCGCAAAATGTCATGCAGATGGTGAAAACCATTCGCGATGCGCTGGTGAAAGCCGATCCCCCCAACGCGCTGATTTATCGGCAAAACGCCGGTGCTTATCTGGCAAAACTTGCTGCGCTGGATCAGGAAGTTTCTGCCATCGTCGATCAGTTGCCCAAAGAGCGCCGAACCCTTGTCACGTCGCATGACTCGCTGGGCTACTTTGCGCAACGCTATGGTTTTGAGGTTGTTGGCAGCGTAATGGCCTCGCTCAGCACTGAAGCCGGCGAGCCTTCGGCGCAGGACATCGTGGCGTTGGTCAATCGCATCCAGCGGCAGCACGTGAAGGCGATTTTCCTTGAGAGCCGATCCAACCCAAAGTTGGTGGAGCGCATAGCGCGCGAAGCCGGCGTCAACATCGGCCCCGAACTGTATACTGACGCGCTGGGGTCTGCTGGCAGCGCCGGCGCAACCTACATCGACGCCATGCGTCACAATGCAAGGGCGATCGTCGAGGCGCTGAGGTGACTGGTGAAGCGCGTTGCTGCAAACTCCCCATTGCTGATCGTCATGTTTCCCTACGCAGGCAAAACCTCCCTCGTCGCTGTGGCAAACGCGCCAGCCCTCGATGCATGCGATGTGGTGGCGCGCTATGCCGGCGACGAGCGGTGTGCGCTGTGCAGCGTGAGCCTGCGCGTGCTGCCTGGGATGCGTGTGGCGCTGGTCGGGTCGAACGGCGCCGGCAAGTCCACCTTGCTCAAGGCGGTTGCCGGCCTGCTGCCGATTGAGTCGGGTTCGATTCGGGTCTTCGGTCAACCAGTCGGTGCTGCGCGCCAGCGCGTGGCCTATCTTGCGCAGCGCGGCGAGATCGACTGGCGCTTTCCCATCACGTTGCGCCGGTTGGCGCTAACCGGCCGCTATGTGCATCTTGGCTGGCTCAAGCGGCCTTCCAAAGAAGATTGGCGCAGCGCCGATGAGGCCATCGACCGCATCGGACTGAGCGCATTGCGAGAGCGCCAGATCGGCGATCTGTCCGGCGGACAGCAGCAACGCGCGTTGCTGGCGCGGGCGCTGGCACAGGACGCTGACTTGCTCTTGCTCGACGAGCCACTGAATGCAGTCGATGCTGCCACGCGCGAGATCGTGTCGAACACGCTGGATGAATTGCAGCGCGCCGGCAAGACAGCCATCATCGCCACGCACGACATCGAGCGGCTGCATGCCGAGTTCGACGACGTGTTGTATCTGGCCGATGGCCGGCGGGTCGTTCAGGTCGATCACACACGTCCATGAATCCACTACAGGCGCTGGTCGAGCCATTTCAGTATCCCTTCATGCAGACTGCTGCGCTGGCAAGCGTGCTGGTCGGCATCACCTGCGCCACGCTCGGCGTGTATGTCGTGTTGCGGCGCATGGCGTTCATCGGCGACGCGCTGTCGCATACAGTGTTGCCGGGGCTGGTAATTGCATACCTCAACCACTGGAATCTGATGGCCGGCGCGGTGATCGCCGGCGTGGCGACTGCGCTTGGCATCGGCTGGCTCTCGCGCCGGCGCGAGGTGCGCGAGGACACCGCCATCGGCATCCTGTTCACCGGCATGTTTGCGCTTGGCATTCTGCTGATGAGCACGATGCGCAGCTTCCGCGATTTCACACACATGCTGTTCGGCTACATCCTCGGTGTGACGAATGCGCAGTTGCTCGTAATCGCGGTGATTGCAGTGATCGTGTGCGCCGGCCTGTTTGTCCTGCACAAGGAACTTGAGTTGACGTCATTCGACATGACGTATGCCGAGGTGATTGGCCTGAAAGCTGATCGGCTGCGCTATTTCCTGCTGGTGCTGATGGCGCTGGCGGTGGTCGGCGCAATTCAAGCGGTGGGCGTGGTGCTGACCAGCGCGCTGTTGGTGGTGCCGGCGGCAGCGGCGTCGCTGCTCACCAATCGCCTGCCGCGCATGATGCTGCTGGCGTGCGGCATCGCGGTGTTGTCGTCGCTCGCCGGCCTGCTGGTCTCGTATCGCTTCGACGTGGCATCCGGCGCCTCGATCGTGCTGGCATGCATCGCGTGTTTTCTGGCTGCATGGCTGCTGCGCGCCATCCGCGAGCGAAGGCGCGCAAAGGTTGCATAGCGCAAATCAATCGCCAATCCCGCAATCGAAGATCCAACATGTCAAAATCAATCTCGGCGCTGCCGATCACCATCATCACCGGCTTTCTGGGCGCCGGCAAGACCACCCTGCTCAACCGCATCCTCAATGGCCGGCACGGCCTCAAGATCGCGGTGCTGGTCAATGACTTCGGCGCGGTCAACATCGACACCGAGTTGATCGTCGGCGTGGAGGGCGAGACAGTCAACCTGAGCAATGGTTGCATCTGCTGCTCCATCCGCGATGACCTGCTCAACGCCGTGTTTGGCCTGATTCAGCGCGACGACCCGCCGGAATACATGGTCATCGAGACCAGCGGCGTGTCCGACCCGATCCAGGTGGCGCAGACATTTTTGATGCCGGCGCTGCGCCAGTATGTCAAGGTCGACAGCATCATCACCGTCGTCGATGCCGAGCAAATTCACGCGCTGCAGGGCGAGCAGAACATGCTGGCGGTCGATCAGGTCAGCGCCGCCGACATCGTGGTGCTGAACAAGGTCGATCTGGTCACGCCGGCGCAGCTTGAGGGGGTGAAGCGATGGATTTACGACGTCACGCCGCGCGCAAGGATCATGCCGGCGACGCAGGCGAATGTGCCGCTGGAGTTGCTGCTCGGCGTCGGCGACTTCGCCATCGAGACACTGGCTGCCCGCGAGGCGCGCGAGGTGCATGTTCACGCGGCCGGCGATGAGCAGCACGAAGGCCACGAGCGCGACCAGCATCACGACCACACGCTCGTGTTCAACACGTGGAGCTATCAGACGGCGGAGCCGATGGTGTATGAGGCGCTGTGCGATGCGATCGATGCGCTGCCCGGCACGATCTTTCGCGCAAAAGGGCTGGTGCGCTTGCAGGAGGCGCCGGAGCGCAGGGCAGTCATGCATGTGGTGGGCCGGCGCGCCACGCTCTCACTCGGCGCGAAGTGGGGCGACCAGACGCCGCGCACGCAGTTGGTGGTCATCGGCAGCGCCGGCGGGGTGGATGCGGCGATGCTGCAGGCGCTGTTCGATGCCTGCCGCGCGAGCGAGGTGGCGCGCGCCGGCGCCGACCCGCTGCAACACGCCTTGAACTGGGTGCGGCGGAACTGGCCGCAGCAGTATGGCTAACTGTTACTGAAACAGCGGCAACTGCACCGCCGGCCGCCGGCCATCCAGCAGCACGAAGGGCAATGCGCGCGCTGCGGCGATGCCGAGTTGCGCGAGTTGCTTCGGCTCGCGCAGGGTGTGCGTGCGGCGCGCTTGCAAAATGGCGTCGGCGGTGGCCGGCCCGATGCCTGGAATCTTCAGCAGGTCGCGCTTGTCGGCGCGGTTCACTTCAATCGGCGCGTGTTGCAGGTTGTGCTTCGCCCAGCCCAGCTTCGGATCCACGTCCAGCGGCAGGCAGCCGGCCGGCGTGAACGGCAACTCCTCAAATTCGAAACCATAGTCGCGCAGCAGGAATGACGCCTGATACAGCCGATGCTCGCGCCAGGGATTCTCTGGGGCGTGGTCTTCCAGCGGCGTGTCGCGCACCGGATGAAAGGCCGAGAAATAGGCGCGCTGCAAGCCCAACTCCTTTGTGAGATAGGCTGTGGTTTGCAGAATTTCCACGTCGCTTTCGCCGGCGGCGCCGACGACAAATTGCGTGACGAGCGACGGCCACTTGCCGGAGCGGGGCGGGGGCAGCGTCTTCTTGATCTCGGCGGCCCATTGCAGCGGCCGCAGCAACTCCTCAAAGAAAATCTTCTTCGGCGCAAGCTGCGTCAGGCGATTCTGGTTTGGCGCTTCCAGGTTGATCGAGATGCGGTCGCTCAGCGTCATGGCGTGGATCAACTGGTCGCGCTCGCTGCCAGGCATCAACTTCAGATGCAGGTAGCCGCGATAGCCCAGCTTGCGGCGCAAAATTTCGGCGGTGTCGATGAGCCTGTCCTGCGTCTTCACCCCGCCGCCGATGATGCCGCTGCTGAGGAAGAAGCCCTCGGCAACGTTGCGGCGGTTGATCTCGTGGAACGCCTTCGCCATCTCCTCCGGCTTGAAGGTGGCGCGTCGAAAGTTGCGGCCGGCGCGGAACGGGCAGTAGCGGCAATTGCGCTCGCAGGCCGAGGTGAGCAGCGTCTTGAGCAGCTTGATGCGCTTGCCGCCGGGCATCACAGCCTCGCTGATGCCGAGCGAATTCTTCTTTGCGTCGGTGAGCGAAACGGACTCGTGGTGCGGGTCAGCGCCGAAGAGGCGCTGTAGCTCCGCCGGCGAATGTCCGCACGGCGCCGGCGGGTTGGGACGGGCGATGGCCGCATGGCCGGCGTCCGCATCCGGCTCGAGCGCCATCTGGCTGCTCAACAGCTCAAGCTTGCCGATCGCATCTGTAGAACACATGTTCTCGCATTGTAGAACAGATGTTCAGAATAGCAAGCGCCTGGATCGTTGCGCGGGTTAAACGGGGCGCAGTTTCCCGTTCTCCAGCACGGCGTTGCTGATGATGCGCTTTTCGTAGGGGTCGGTGGCGTTGATCGAGCGCACGTGCACCATGACGTGATGGCGCAGCGGCGTGGCGTTGATCTTCTTCACCAGCGTCTCCTCCACCTGAAAGATGCCGGCGCTGTTGCTCATGCGCACCTCGATCTCCACCGGCATGCCGCTGGTGGAGCGGTTGATGTTCACCTCTTCGATCGCCAGCGCCGAGACGGCATGAATGTCGAGCTTGCCGAGGTCGAATGGCATGCGCGCGCGACCCTTGGTCATATCGCAGCCGTCGGCCACCGCCACCACGCCGCCTTCCATGTAGAGCGGCGCCGGCATCATGTCGTGGCACTGGATGGCGGAGAGGGTGAAGTCGATCATCAGCGCGCGCTGCTCTTCATCCTCATAAATCTGCGCCAGCAACTCGCGCAGGATGGGTTGCGCAAGGATCACGCTCATGCCTTCATGCCCGCTGCGGTGCAGCGCATTGCCAATGTCGTGCAGCATGGCGGCGGTCAGCGTGACCAGAAAGGCGTCGTCGACGTCGCCGGCGCCGCTGTTCACCACGTCCATCGGCGTGCCGGCCTCCACCAGCAGATCCATCAACTGCATGGCATACGAGCCGGTGACGCGCGCGTGGATCGGTCCGTGGTCGTTGTAGTTCAGCTTGCCGACGGTGAGGTAGTTCGACAGATTCCAGTGCGCATCCACGCGCTTGTCGTGCAACAGCAATTCATAGATGCGGCCGGCGCGCGGAAAGCGCTGGGTGATGGCGCGGATGGCGTGGTCGGCGCGCGCATTCAACTCGCCGTAGTCATCGGACAGTTCCGCGCCGAGCTTGGCGCTGTGTCGCGAGGGCGGCTTCGGAAGGATGATGCGGGACATGGTGCGAGGCTACGATGCCTTCTTCAAATGCTCCTTCAACTCTTTGCGTGATTCTTCCATTTTCTTGATCAAGGCTTCATCATTGCCCTTGAAGCCCTGCACCGTGCGGCGCGCGCATTGCGTGCAGCCAAGGCTGGCGCGGTAACTGTCGAGGTCGCAGGTCAGGCAATTGCTCAACTTGATCATCATCAACGAGAAGGCCAGCACATCTTCGCTGGTCTCGGCTGATTTGCCGAGCTTGTCGATCAACTTTTGCCATGCCACGCCGGGGCGCGCATCGCGAAGTTCGGGAATGGAGCGGGCAGGAAAGAGGATTTCGCTTTCTGGATACATGTCAGTCCACAAGCCGGCGCGCGAGTCCATTGGCGCGCCGATGACAAATCATAGCACCTGCCTGGCTTGCAATGGATCGCCGAGAAATGCGGTTGCCTGCCTCTTTCTATAATGGCGCGCATATGGCAGACCACTTTTATACCCGCACCGGCGATGATGGCTTTACCGGCCTTCTGGGCGAGGGCCGCGTTGCAAAATACACGCCGCAGCCGGAAGCCTACGGCACCGTGGACGAGGCCAGCGCAGCGATGGGTGTGGCGCGGGCAACCGCGAGCAGTCGCTTGACGAAAGACCTGTTGCTGGCGGCGCAGCGCGATCTGTATCGCATGATGGCCGAGCTGGCGGCCACGCAGCAAACCGCCGCGCAGTTTCGCAGCATCGACGCCGGCCGCGTGGCGTGGCTGGAGCAGCAGACCGACGCCGTGACTGCCCAGGTTGAGCTGCCAAAGCAGTTTGTCGTCGCCGGCGATTCGCTGGCCGGCGCATATCTCGATCTGGCGCGCACGGTCGTCCGCCGCGCCGAGCGGCTGGTGGTGCGGCTGTTGCACGATGGCCTGATCGAAAATATAGAGTTAGTGCGCTATCTGAATCGATTGTCGTCGTTGTTGTTTGTGCTGTCGTTGTATGAGAATGCGCAAGCCGGCGTCGATCATGCGACGCTCGCCAAGAATTGATGAGTGCGTGACAAAACTCCCCTGCGGCGTAGAATAGGCGACTACAGTGTGGCTCGTTGCGCCGAGCAACATGCCGGCCTGAATCTGGCATTGACGCCGCCTGCCCGATGGCAGCGCGGCGATATTTTTGGAGCAAGGAATGGATAAAGAGAGTTTGGTGAATCTGTACAAGCAGATGGTTCTGATTCGGGTGTTCGAGGACCGCTCTGCCGAGATGTATGCAAAAGCCAGAATTGCCGGCTTCCTTCACCTCTACAACGGTCAGGAAGCAGTCGCGGTCGGCACGGTGTCGGCGTTGAACCCCGATGATGACATTGTGGTGAACTACCGCGATCACGGCTGGGCGCTGGCGCGCGGCACAGATGCCGGCGCGGTGATGGCCGAACTGTTTGGCCGCGAGGGCGGCACCACCGGCGGGCGCGGCGGCTCGATGCATCTGGTCGATGTCGACCGCCATTTCTGGGGCGGCTACGCCATCGTGGGTGGCCACCTGCCGCTGGCCTCGGGATTGGCCTACGCTGCGCAGCATTTCAAGAACAAGCGCGTAGTGGTGTGCTCGATGGGCGATGGCTCCACAAACATTGGCACATTTCACGCGGCGCTGAACTGGGCCAAGCTGTGGGACCTGCCGATTATCTTCATGGTGGAGAACAACCAATACGCCATGGGCACGGCCTACGAGGTGCATAGCGCCGTGCCGATGATCCAGAAGGCCGCCGGCTACGACATGTATGCCGAAGAGGTGGATGGCATGGACGTGCTGGCTGTGCGCGAGGCAATCTGTCGCGTGGCCGACCGCGCCCGCAACGGCCTTGGCCCGTCGTTCTTGAATGTGGTCACCTTTCGCTATCGCGGCCACTCGATGGCCGATCCCGACGTGCAGCGCAACAAGGCCGAGATCGCCGAATGGCGCCAGCGCGACCCAATCACGCGCTTTGCAGACGCGCTGCTGGACAAAAACCAGATCACCGAAGCCGAGATCGACGCGATTCAGAAGGAAGTCGAGGCTGTCGTAGACAAGGCGGTGGACTTTGCCGAGCACAGCCCTGAGCCGCCGCTCGACTCACTCTATCGCGACGTCTATGCGCACTCGGTGAGCAACATGCAGGTCGCTGGTTCGCTCATTCGCCCTGCGCAGGTCGCCGGCAGACTCAACAACGGCCAACACTAATTCAGCACTCCCTTTGATATGGCAGAAATTACCTATCGTGAAGCATTGAAGCGCGCCCTGCGCGAAGAGATGCAGCGTGACCCCAACGTCGTGATTTGGGGCGAAGACATTGTGGCATATGCCGGCGGCGGCGCGTATGGCGTGACCGTCGGCTTGGCGAAAGAATTTCCCGGCCGCGTGCGCGATACCCCCATCGCGGAAGAGGCCATCATCGGCATCGGCGTCGGCGCGGCCATGGGCGGCGTGCGCCCTGTCTGCGAGATCATGACTGTGAACTTCACGCTTGTTGCGTGGGATCAGATCGTGAACCACGCAGCCAAGCAGCGCCACATGTTCAACGGTCACATCAAGGTGCCGATGGTCATTCGCACGCCCAACGGACATGGCCGCACCGCATCGACCCACTCACAAAACTTTGACGCGTGGTTTGCCCACATCCCCGGCCTGAAGGTCGTTGCCCCATCCACGCCCTATGACGCGAAGGGTTTGCTCAAGACATCCATTCGCGATGACGACCCGGTGGTGTTTCTGGAGCATTTGCAGCTCTACGGCACCAAGGGCGAAGTGCCGGACGGGGAATATTTGATCCCGCTCGGCGAGAGCGACTACAAGCGGCGCGGCAAGGACGTGACGCTGGTGACGTGGGGGCGCATGGCGGTCGAAAGCGGCAAGGCCGCCAAGACGCTGGAGGGCGAGGGCATCGACGTCGAAATTGTCGATCTGCGCACGCTGCGCCCGCTGGATCTGTCGCTGGCGCTGGAGTCGATCAAGAAGACCAATCGCGCGGTGGTGGTGGAGGAGGGCTGGCGAACCGCCGGCCTCGGCGCCGAGATCGCTGCATCGTTGCAGGAGCAGGCATTCAACGATCTGGATGCGCCGATCGCGCGCGTCGCCGGCCTTGAAGTGCCGATGCCCTACGCCAAAAACCTGGAGCGCGCCACGCTGCCCTTCGCAGATGATGTCGCCGCCGCTGTCCGCGCAATGATGCAGAAGCAGTATTGATCTGGTGTTCCCAGTTTCACGTTCTGCATGTTAAATAGCCTCAGAACGCAGAGTTGGGAATTCAGAACTCGGAACTTTACTATGGCCACAAACGTCACAATGCCCCAGATGGGCTTCGACATGACCGAAGGCACGATTGCCGCCTGGTTGAAGAAAGAAGGCGACCCCGTGACCAAGGGCGAAGCCATCGCTGAGATCGAGACGGACAAGACCACGATCCAAATCGAAGCTTTCGGCAGCGGAGTGCTGCGCAAGATCATCTCGCCCGCCGGCGCGAAGGTGCCGGTTGGCGAAACCATTGGCATCATCGCCGACCCCAACGAGCAGATCGATGCGCCCTCTGCGCCAGCCGCGCCCTCTGCGCCGGCCGAAGCGAAACCGGAGGCAAAGGCAGAGCCGGCGCCGCAGCAGGCGGCCGTATCCGCGCCTGCGCAACCTGTCACCACCGGCGCGGTCTCCGACAGTGGTCGCGTCATTGCCACGCCCGTTGCCAGGCGCATCGCCGAGGAGCGCGGTATTGACCTGCGCATGGTGAAAGGCACCGGGCCCGAAGGCCGCATCACCAAGTCCGACGTCGAGGGCTTCGCGCCAAGCGCGCCGGCGGTGAAGGCCGTCGAACCAGTTGTGACGCAGGTGGTCGAGCGCCCCATCGGCTCGCCCATCCTCAAGAGCGTGGAGGAGACCGTGCCATCGGCCGGCCGCAAGCAACTCTCCCGCATGCGACAGACCATCGCGCAGCGCATGACACAGGCCAAGACCACCGTGCCGCACTACTACGTTTCGATGCAGGTCGAGATGGATGCGGCATTGGCGCTGCGCGCGCAGATCAACGAGTCGCTCAAGCCAGAAGGCGTGAAGGTGTCGGTGAATGACATGGTGGTTCGCGCTGTCGCGCTTGCCATCCGCCGCTACCCGAATTTCAACGCCACCTTTGCTGGCGATGCCATCGATATTCGTGAGGCCGTTCACATCGGCGTGGCGGTGGCGATGGATGGCGGACTCGTCACCATCACCGTGCGCGATGCCGACAAGAAGACGCTGCGCCAGATTGGCGCAGAGGTGCCGGCGATTGCGGCGCGCGTGCGTGAGGGCAAGGGCCAACTCGGTGATATGGGCGGCCAGACCTTCACCACCAGCAACCTGGGCATGTATGGCGTGGAGGAGTTGATCCCGATCATCAACCTGCCAGACTCTGCCATCCTCGGCATTGGCGCGGCTGCGCCGGCCGCCGTGGTGCGCGACGGACAGGTTGTGGCCAGGACGATGATGAAGCTCATGCTGGCCGGCGACCATCGTGTAACGGATGGCGCAGAGGGCGCGCAATTCCTCGCCGAGATCAAGCGCCTGCTCGAAAATCCGTGGGGCTTGGTGCTGTAATTGCCTTGCCGGGCACACCAAAAACAATCAGCGGGGCAGGCTCGTCGAGCCTGCCCCTGTTTTTGCGGCGCAACTAAAATCCACATGCGCCGGCGCCAGGATGCGCCGTCACGCTGGAGCGATCATGAGCGAGAAGCTGGTTCAAGACGTCATGCACAAGGGCGTCGTGACATGTCCTGAGGATGTTGCATTGCCGGATGCGGCGCGGTTGATGGCGCAGCGCAGCGTGCGCGCTTTGGTGATCACCGATTCTGATTGCGGTTTGCGCGGCATCCTCTCGCAGAGCGATCTGGTGAATGCGCGGCTTGAGAATGCCGATCAGGATGCCTGGCGCAAACTCACCGTATCCGAAGTGATGACGCGCGCCGTGTTGACCGTGAAGCCAGTGGATACGCTGGCAGCAGCAGCCAAGACGATGGTGCAAAATCACATCCACCGCATCGTCGTTGTCGATGACGACGACGCCTGCAACCCTGTCGGCATCCTTTCGATGGGCGACCTGGTGCGCGATATGATGAAGGACAGCGAATGAGTTCTGAATTCATCATCGAAGGCGGCGCGAAACTGTCTGGCGAAGTGAAGGCCTCGGGCAACAAGAACGCCGCCCTTCCGTTGTTGGCCAGTTGCATTCTGACCGACGAGCCGATCACCTTTCACAACCTGCCACGCATCCGTGATGTGCAGGTCATGTTGCAACTGTTGCAATCGCTGGGGGTGACGGCGGAGTGGGTGGGCGAGAACAGCGCGCAACTATGCGCGGCGAATATAAACCCCAGCAAGCTCGACCCGCAAATGTGTCGCGACATCCGCGCCAGCATCCTGCTCGCCGGCCCCATGCTCACCCGCCTGGGTGAGATACGCCTGCCGCCACCGGGCGGTGATGTGATTGGCCGGCGCCGGCTCGACACGCACTTCCTCGCCTTCAGCGCCCTGGGCGCGGACATCGGCGTGAACGGCGATTTTCACCTGAACGCCGACGGCCTGACCGGCGCTGACATTCTGCTGGATGAGGCCAGCGTGACGGCGACTGAAAATGCCATCATGGCGGCTGCGATGGCGAAAGGCACGACCATTCTGCGCAACGCGGCGAGCGAGCCGCACGTGCAAGACCTGTGCCGCTCCTTGGAACAGATGGGGCTGCGCATCGAGAACATCGGCACGAACACATTGGTGATTCAGGGCCGCGACCGGCTGCGCGGCGGCGAGTTCACCATTGGCGCGGACAACATCGAGGTGGCCAGCTTCATCGTGATGGGCGCGCTGTGCGCCGGCGACCGCGGCCTGCTCATTCGCGACGCCAGCCCCGAACATCTGGGCATGACGCAGTTGATGCTGCGCCGCATCGGTGTTCGCTTTGAGATACGCGGCAATGATGTGTTTGTGCCGGGCAATCAGCGCCTGGTCGTCGAACCAGAGTTTGATGGCTACATGCCAAAGATCGATGACATGCCATGGCCGGCATTCCCCGCCGATGCGATGAGCCCGGCCATCGTCGCTGCGACGCAGGCCGAAGGCACGGTGCTGTTCCACGAGAAGATGTTTGAGAGCCGGCTGTTCTGGGTGGACAAGCTCATCAGCATGGGCGCGCGCATCGTGCTGTGCGACCCGCATCGCTGCGTGGTGCAGGGGCCGAGCCGGCTGCACGCCGATCGCGTGCAAAGTCCTGATATCCGCGCCGGCGTCGCGCTGGTCATTGCCGCGCTGTGCGCGGATGGCACCAGCGTGATCATGAATGCGCAGCAGATCGACCGCGGCTATGAGCGTTTCGAGTCGAAGCTGCGCAGCATCGGCGCGAAGATCGAGCGGCGCGAAAACAGGATTTCAGCGTAACGCCGGCCGCAAGGACTCTCCTGTTTTTGCCTTTTTGCGAGAGGCATTGCGCTGGTCAGCTGGCTGGCGCTGGCATGGCTGACGCAATCGCGCGCCGTTGATGCCTGATCGCGCGCAGCAGCAACCCGCCGGCCACCAGCCAGGTCATCACCACCGCGTTGAGCAGCATCGCCGGCGTCAATGCGGTCACGTCTCCGTTGATCGCCGGCAACGGCGGATAGAAGCCATAGCCGCCGATGCGGCCGGGCGCAATCGGCAGGTAATCCACCAGGTCGCTTGCCACGAACCAGGCCAGCGTGATGACCGAATCGCGCACGCTTGGCCGCACGTATTGCAGCAGCAGCAAACCCATGACGAGCAGGCCGAGATGCGTCGCGAACATGACCGGACCGCTGAACAGACTGCTCAGTTCGATATTGCCGGTGCGCGCCCAATATAGCGCCCAGAACGACATCGTCCACACGCCATATTTGATGCAAAACACCGCCGTCATCTGGTTGAAGAGGTTGTTGCCACGCTTGTAGTGCATGAGCAGGATCGCAACGCCGAACAGGCCGGCGGCCAGGGGGCAGTCGGGGATGAACGGATACGCCCACAGCGGTGCGTTCACCTCGGCGAAGAAGCTGCCATACCAACCCCAGGTGCCAATGATGAAGGCAAACATGCAGCCGGCAAAAGTCAGCCACACCAGCAGCCTCGATTGGATGAATGCATCGCTGAATGCGCGGATGATTTTCATGGTTGATGAAAAACGGTCAGGCCTCAAGATGATAGCGCACATGATGCAGCGAAATGCTTACAGTTGCATGAATCGTCACCACCCCTAGAATCGCAATTGACGGATGCGCGGCGCAGCTTTGTGCAAGGGTGCGCTGCGCGTGGAATTACACGAGAGGCAATCATCATGAGCCAGACAACCGAGACCTACAAACCTTTTATTGAGAGCGATCCGAATCTGGGCGCGCCGGCGATGCGCGCCGAGATGGCTGAGCGCGGCTATCTGTTCTTCCGTCGCGTTGTGCCGGAAGACGTCGTCCTGAATGTGCGCCGGCAGATTCTGGAGATGCAACGCGACGCCGGCTGGTTGGATCCGTCGCGCGACATGATGGGCGGCTATGCCAACCCGGACTACCCGCCGACGATGGAGGGCAAGGCCGATTACATGGCGGTGTATCGCAAGGTGCTGAAGTTGCCGGATTTTTTCAATCTGCCGGCGCATCCCGCCCTCATGGCCATTGCAAACAAACTGCTTGACACCCCGGAAGCCTTTGTCCACCCGCGCCGCATCGGCCGCATGACTTTCCCGAACTATGTGGAGGCGACGACGCCGGCGCATCAGGACCACTTTTACATTCGCGGCGCAGTGGAGACGTATTCGTGCTGGATGCCGCTCGGTGCTGTGCCGATCGAACTCGGTGGACTCGCCGTGTGGCCCGGCTCGCAGCGGCTTGGCTTCATCGAACACACGGCGAATATTCAAGGCTCGGTCGGCGGGCGCGGCGTGTATCCCGATGAGCTGGCAAAGCCGGAAGCGCCAGAGTGGCATACCACTGCGTTCGAGCCGGGGGATGCGCTGTTCTTCCATGCCTATACCATCCACAAGGCGCTGCCCAATCTGACGGGCAATCGCATGCGGCTGTCGACTGATAACCGTTACCAGCGCAAGGAAGATCCGATAGAGCCTGGCGCGCTGCGACCGCATTTTGATTTGAATTGAAACATCCATCATTCGCAAAGGCGCTGAGCCGTCACGGATTCCTTTGCGGCTCACGCCCTTGCGAGAGACTTCTTCATCATGCGATTTGGAATGTGCGGCTGCTTTTTGCCCGCAGACATGAACGACGTGACGCCGGCGATGTGCCGGCGCGTGCGCGAGTTGGGTTTCAGCGGCATCTTCACCCGTTTCAGCGCCAATCATCCCTTGCACACGCCGCGACACATGGCGCAGCGCGCCAGGGATGTGATTGCCGGCGAGGGCATCCGGCTGTATCAGGCCACCGGCTTCTGGCAGAACATGGTTCACCCAGATGAAAGCGCGCGCGCTGAAGCTGTGCGCGTGATTCAGGCGGCGCTGCAACTGGCTGGCTGGCTGGGCGCGCGCGGCATCGACACGGGCCCCGGCTCGATGGCCGGCACGGTGGGCGACCATGGCAGCATGTGGTGGCCGCACCCCGCAAACTGGACGGCGCAGGCGCGCCGGCAGCTGGTGAAAACCTTGAAGGAGTGTGCATCGGCTGCCGAAGACGCCGGTGTTTATCTCAGCCTCGAAGGCGCGCAGACCGTCACGCTGGATTGTGCCGAGGTGACTGCCGAGGTGCTGGATGAGGTCGATTCGCTCTGGGTGCGCAGCGACTATGACAGCGCAAACTGGCTGACGCTGAAGACCGTGTATGACACGCCGGCGGCGATCAACGACGACTTTGACTTGCTGGGCAAGCACATCATCAGTTGCCACGCCAAGGATGCGTGGCCGGTGAATCACCTGAACGTGCGCGTCGATCAGGGCTGTCCGGGCAAGGGCATGGTCGACTTCAAGACGTTGTTTGCGCGCATCGAGGCGCTCTCGCCAGAGTATCCTGTCATTGCCGAGGGCAACACCACCGAGGAATTGCCGCAGGTGAGCGCGTTGTTTCATGCGACTGCGCGCGAGCTGGGCATCAAGGTCCTGGATTTCTGAGAGGGCTGAACCCATCGCTTGACTGCAACCATGATCCACTTCAATCAAAGCACAAAGACCTTCAATCTCGTCCTCAAGACCAGTTACTACGCCATGCAAGTCGACCGTGAAGGCTGCCTTGTGCATCTGGGTTGGGGCGTGCGCGCCGGCGATCCGAATCAAATGCTGCTCATCAGCGGCGAGCGGGGTGATGATGATTTCAGCAGGTTGGCGACCTTTGGGCGGCAGATGCGGCGCGACGAGTTGATTGCCTTCGGCGACGTGAGCTACCACGAAGTAACGCTGAAGGCGAGCTTCGCCGCTCTGCCGGCACATCTGCAGGCCGGTGAAGCGCCGCATCTGCCCATCCGCGATGTGCGCTTGCGCTACGCCGGCCATGAGATCGTGAGCGATGCACAGCCCGGCCTTGCGCCGCAGCACGGCCTGCCGGCGCTGCTGCAATCACCCCGCGAAACCCTGCGCGTGATCCTCCAGGACCCAGTGCAGCCGCTGCGCGTCGTGCTGTGCTACCGCCTCACGCCAGAACATGACGTCATCGAGCGCTGGTGCGAGCTTGAGCATACCGGCTCCGCCGGCGCGCCGCCGATCACGATCGAGGCATGCGGCTTCGCCACGCTGCATTTTCCAAATGGTTGTGTCGAGTTGACCAGTGTCGCCGGCGCGTGGGCAAATGAGTTCAACATCCAGCGCGAGCAACTGCCTGTGGGTTTGCGCATCATCGAAGGGCGCTCGGTGCAGACTGGTCATGCGACCAACCCATTTTTCATGCTGAACATGCCGGGGCAGGCCGGCGAGGAGACCGGCGCGGTGTATTTTGGCGCGCTGGCCTACAGCGGCGCATGGCGCATCACCCTCGAGCAGATTTCCACCCTGGACGTGCGCGTTCACGCCGGCTACAACCCGTTCGACTTTGAGTTGAAACTTGAGGCCGGCCGGAAGCACATCACGCCGGCCATCGTGTGCGGCGTGAGCGATGCAGGGCGGGGTGGCGCAAGCCGGCGGCTGCACGCCTTCATCCGCGAGCGTGTGCTGCCGCGGCCAGCGCGCGCGCTTGCGGATCGCCCGGTGCTGTACAACAGTTGGGAAGCGACCTACTTCGACCTGAGTGTGGCCGGCCAGATTGCGTTGGCGCGCAAGGCGGCGGCCATTGGCGTCGAATTGTTCTGCGTGGATGACGGCTGGTTCGGCGCGCGCCGCAATGATCACGCCGGCCTGGGCGACTGGACGGTCAGGCGTGACGCATTCCCTGATGGTTTGATGCCATTGATCGATGAGGTGCGCCGGCTGGACATGAAGTTCGGCTTGTGGGTGGAGCCGGAGATGGTCAACCCCAACTCCGATCTGTATCGCGCGCATCCAGACTGGGTGCTGCACTTTCCTGGCAGGCCGCGCAGTGAAGCGCGCAACCAGCTCATCCTTGATTTTGGCCGGCCCGAGGTGGTTGCGCATGTCTTCACTGCGCTGGATGCGCTGTTGTCGGAATATCCAATCGACTTCATCAAATGGGACATGAACCGCAATAGCAGCGAGCCGGGGTCAGTTGCCGGCAAGATGATCTGGATCAAACACGTCGAAGGGGTGTATCGCCTCATGGATGACTTGCGGCGCAAGTATCCTGGCGTTGATATTCAAAGCTGCTCCGGCGGCGGCGGCCGCATCGATCTCGGCATCCTGGCGCGCACCGATCAAGTCTGGACAAGTGACAACACCGATGCGATGGATCGCATTTACATTCAAGAGGGATATAGCCTGGCATATCCAGCGCGCTTGATGGAATCGTGGGTGACGCATGCGGTGAATCACCTGACACATCGCCTGAGCGCACTGAGTCTGCGCTTCGATGTTGCCATGCGCGGTGCTCTGGGCATCGGCAGCAGCCTGAATGAGTTGAGCGATGCGGAACTGGCAGAATATGCGAGCTACATCGCCTTTTACAAACGCATTCGGCCGGTGGTGCAGAACGGTGACCTGTATCGCTTGCAATACTTGGCCGATTATGGTGCGTCGGCCATTGAATACTGCCTGCCGGATGGCAGTGAGGCGGTGTATTCGCTGGCAGTGCGCGAGCATGGCATCGGTGTGCATCGCCCGCC
>JBDHWI010000021.1:0-39044 GCA_039810125.1 Thermoflexales bacterium
TCCACCACAAGGATGCGGCGATAGTCGGGCATTGCACCGCGAATAATAGTCCTGATCTCTGAGAACAAAATAATGCCCGCATGAAGCGAACCCTTGAAGCGTCTGCGCCGGCGCGCATCATCTCTTAATGGTGGATGACGAAAAAAAGTAAAGGCCCTGTGAGTTCAGTCACACAGGGCCTCAGTTGCCGAAGGTGGGGGTCGAACCCACACTCCTATCACTAGGAACGCGATTTTGAGTCGCGCGCGTCTGCCAGTTCCGCCACTCCGGCGTGGGCGCGAAGTATAGCACGCAGACGATCAAAAGGACTTGCTGGATTTCTCAAAATCTGCATGGCATTGCAGCCGATCATCCGGCGCGCATATGCATATACAGCACACCATCGCCACCCAGCGCAAGGAAGCCATTGGGCAACCATTGCTGGATGCTGAACGCCGGCGACATCACCGCGCCGTTCATGAAAGCGCCCTGCGATTGAAACACGTTTAGCAGCGTGTTCCACCACCACGTGCCGCCGGCTTGCCCCATCGGCCCGCTGAATTGAAAGGTGAAGTCGGCATTGATGCGCATCCAGCCAACCGTCTGCCCGATGGGGTTGATGATCTGCCACATGCCGATGAGTGGCAGCAACTGCGGGTTGATCGCTGGCGGGCTGGGCTGTGGATTGGCGGGCGGAAGATCGAATTTCGGCGGCTGAGGTGGCGCGGTTGGCGCCGGCTCGTCTTTCACAAAAGCGCCCCAATCGATGGTTGCGCGCACATCGGCGCAGCACTGCGCCAGCCGCATCAGCTTGCCCTCGCGCTGTGCAAACACGATCAAGTCAGTGGCGCGCACGTCGCCTCGCTCGCTGGAAAAATTGCTGCGGTTCATGCCCACGCCGAGCGCCAGCGTCTCCATCTCATCTGAGTCGAATTGGGCGACCAGATTTTTGTGCAATCCCCACAGATCCATGACAGGGGCTATTCTCTCGCAAAGGCGCAAAGAAAACAAACCCTTGCAACCTTGCGGCTACGGGGCAACTTCTCTCAGCGCACGATGTCGCGCGGGTCGGCGATGTAGCCGGCGACCGCGCTGGCTGCCACTACCGCCGGCGAGGCCAGATAAATCTCGCTCTCGCGCGTGCCCATGCGACCGCGAAAATTGCGGTTGGCGGTGCTGATTGTCGCCTCGCCGGCGGCCGGCACTCCCATATGGTTGCCCATGCACGGTCCGCAGCCCGGCACGCCAATCACTGCGCCGGCATCCAGCAGCGTCGCAATGTAACCGAGCTCCATCGCCTCGCGCAGCACCTCTGATGAGGCCGGAATGACCAGCAGGCGCGTGCCGCTTGCCACGTGCTTGCCGCGAATGACTTCGCATGCGGCTGCGATGTCTTCGACACGGCCGTTGGTGCAGGTGCCCAGGAAGGCCTGTTGCACGCGCGTGCCCTTGATCTCGCTGAGTGGCGACACGTTGTCCACGCGATGCGGCTTCGCCACCATCGGCTCGATGGCGCCGGCGTCGTACTCGTGGGTTGCGATGTAGGAGGCATCTGCATCGGGGTAGATCACATGGTGGCGCAGGTGATTCATCTGCGCTTCGAACTCCGCCTCACCCAAATTGCCGCTTACCATGCGCTGCGTCAGGCGTTGCATCAAGTAGTCGATCACTGCATCGTCCGGCGGCAGATAGGCGTTCTTTGCGCCAAACTCGGCCATCATGTTTGGGATCACCATGCGGCTTTCGAGGCTGAGCTGACCGATGCCATCGCCGTGAAATTCAATCGAGGCATATAGGCCGCCATCCTGTCCCAGATCGCCGATCAACTTGAGGCAGAAGTCCTTCGACGTCACGCCGAATGGCAGCGCGCCGTTCAACACAATCTTGATGCTCTCCGGCACGCGCAACCACAATTCGCCCGTCGCCCACAGCGCAGCCACTTCGCTGCGCCCCACGCCGGCGCCAAACGCGCCCATCCAGCCGTAGTGCGTGGTATGACTATCAGAGCCGAGGATGGTGTAGGCCGGCAACACAAGCGCCTCTTCGCTGAAAACCTGATGGCAGATGCCACGTCCGACCTCGAAGAAGTGCTGCACACCTTGTTCGGCGACGAACCTGCGCACTTCGGCGTGGTTTTGTGCGTGCTGGGTGGTGGGCGCCGGCACGGCGTGGTCGAGCGTGATCGCCAGCCGTTCAGGGTGTTTTACCTTCTCGATGCCGAGTTGCTTGAACAGGCGGTAAATTGCGGCGGTGTTGTCGTGGCTCAGCACCACGTCGGGCTGCGCGTCAACGATCTGGCCGGCGCTGACATCAGGCTGGCCCGATGCGCGTGCCAGCGCCTTCTCTGCAAATGTCTTTGGCATGGTTGCTCTTCAATGAAGATGGTTCACGAGATTATAGATTCAGGCCGCCCTGTCGGCTGGCCGAATGTTAGGGCGCTCCGCTATCATTGGCAATGTGTCAGTCACTGCCGAAACACCCGTCGAAGCGCTTGTTGAAGCTGCCAACAACGCGCCACCAAACGACCACCCCCTCGATTCGCGGCGCAATGTCATTGCCTTCACGGGCGACACGACAGCGTTCATGGCCGGCACCTATTTCATCCCAATCACAACCGTGATCGTGGGGCTTGCCTCATTGCTGACCACCGACAAAACGCTGATCGGTGTGGTCGGCATGGTGTGGTCGGTGTCGTGGTTTTTGCCGCAGCTGGTGGCGGCGCGCATGGTGCGCGGCAAGCACAGGCAAAAGCCCTATCTGATGATCCCCAGCCTGATCGGACGCAATCTGTTTTTGGTCATTGCGTTGTGGCTGTTTTTCACGCAGGCCGTCGATCCGTTGCTCACGGTATGGGTGTTGATCATCTCGCTGGCGATCTTCAATGTGATGGATGCGCTGGCCGGTGTGACCTGGTTCGACATGATGAGTCGCACACTCAGCCCGCGCATGAGGGCGCGCGTGATCTCCATTGGTCAGTTTGGGGGCGGCCTGCTCGGCATCGGTGCGGCGCTCATCGTGCAGCGATTGCTTGCGCCGGAGGGGCCGGCATTTCCCAACAACTACGCCATCATTTTCATCTGCGCCTGGGTGTGCATGGTGATCTCGCTAGCCATCATCGCTTTCATGCGCGAAACACCGATGGCTGAAGCCGAGCAGCAGCACGCCGCCAGCACGAATTTCGTCAGCAGCCTGATGGAATCGCTGCGTGAAGACCAGATGCTGCGGCGCGTGCTGGCCGTGCGCGCGCTCACTGGCATCGAGATCATGGCGGCATCGTTCTATCTGGTGTTTGCGCGCGAGCAGCTGGGCGTAGGCGACTCCGCCATAGGCACATTCAACATCGCCATCATCGTCGGCGGGCTGGCCGGCGTAGCTGTGTTTGGCTGGCTGGCCGACCGCTTCACCTCCCTCAGCGTCATCCGCGCCTCGGCCGGCCTGCAATTTCTCTCGCCGGCGCTTGCGCTGGCGTTCGTGGGCATCGCCGTTGCCCTCAATGTATCGCCTACGATCGCCTTGATCGGCTTTTTCACCATCTTTCTCATGCGCGGCGCGATCGAACACTCATTGATGCTTGGCATCATGGGCTACGTCATCGACAGCGCGCCGCAACGCCACCGCGCCATGTACGTTGGCGCGCTCAACACGCTTAGCGGCGTGGTGGCGCTCTCGCCGGTGGTTGGCGGCATAATCATCGACGCCTTCACTGTGCGCGGCCTGCCAAACCTTGCTTATGCATTGGTGTTTGGCCTGGTCGCCATCTGCGTTGCCGTCGGCATCCGGCTGAGCATGAAATTGCCGGCGGTAAAAGCAGATTGACGGGTGGCAGGAAATTGCGTATGGCGCGACTATCAGCGTGAGGTTCAGCTCGTCTGTCCGCATTGACTCCTGGGAGGGGATATCAATGGTAATCAATCAACCATATCACAAAGATATAATCGCCGCTGTCACAATGGCCAATCCGACCGCCGCGCTGTCGGCAAAGACGCTCGACGTCATCATTCCGGTCTACAACGAGGAGCGCGACTTGGGGCCAAGTGTCACCAAACTGCGCGAGTTTCTGCGCAACAACTGTCCCTACAAATGGCGCATCGTCGTCGCCAACAACGCCTCCACCGATCGCACTCTCGAAATCGCCAAGGAATTCAAGGCGAAATATCCGGGTGAAGTCGATTACATCCACCTCGATCAAAAAGGGCGCGGGCGGGCATTGCGCAAGTCGTGGCTCGAATCCAATGCCGACGTGGTGTGCTACATGGATGTCGATCTGTCCACGAATCTGAATCATCTCATGCCGATGGTTGACCCGCTTTTCAGGGGCGAATATCAGATTGCCACCGGCTCGCGGCTGATGAAGGGCGCGCGGGTGAAGCGACAGTTGAAGCGCGAGGTGATTTCGCGGGGCTACAACATCATCGTGAAAATGATGTTTCCGCGCCGGCGCTTCAGCGATGCGCAGTGCGGCTTCAAGGCCATGACCCGAGACGCTGCAAAGGATCTGCTGCCGCATATCCAGGACAACCGCTGGTTCTTCGATTCCGAGCTGCTGCTGCGCGCCGAGCAACAGGGCTACAAAATCTGGGAGGTGCCGGTGGAGTGGATCGAAGATCTCGACACGCGTGTCAAGATTGTTTCAACTGCCACTGAAGACCTCAAGGGGTTGTGGCGCGTGCGGACGACTGAGTTTCGGAAGGGGTCTGCATAACGGATGAATGGCGGCGCGGCACTGACGATAGGCTGCAGCCGGCGCGCAATCCAATTGCGGATTACCAATTCCCCATTACATTCCCTGTATCCTCCAGCCACAAGAACAATTTCAAGGAGAATACAGGGATGCAAAACAGAAGAGTCGTCATCACAGGCATTGGCGCCGTCACCCCACTGGGGTTGGACATCCAGACCACGTGGGATGCATTGGTCAAGGGCGTTTCCGGCGTCGCCCCCATCACGCGCTTCGATCCAAGCATCTTGCCGGTGCATGTGGCCTGCGAGGTAAAGAACTTCGATCCCTCCACCGCTGTCGATCCGAAAGAACTGCGCCGCACCGACTTGTTCGAGCAGTACGGGCTGTCGGCATCCAGGCAGGCCGTCAAAAACGCCGGCTTTCAGATCACCGAAGCCATTGCCGATGATGTTGGCGTGATTGTCGGTTCATCGGTCGGCGGCTTTGCCACCATGCTGGCGCAATATGACGTGTTGAAGGAGCAGGGTGCGCGGCGCATGAATCCCTTCTGCATCCCGATGGTGATGAGCAATGGCGCAAGCGGCATGGTTGCCATCGATATCGGCGCGCGCGGGCCATCATATTCGCCAGTGAGCGCGTGCGCCACCAGCAACGACAGCATTGGCCAGGCCAGCGAGTTGATTCGGCGCGGCGCGGCCATCGCCATGATCGCCGGCGGCGCAGATGCCACCGTCAGCGTGCTGGGCATGGCCGGCTTCGACCGTCTCGGCGCGCTCAGCCACAACAACAATATTCCCTGCAATTCGCCGCGCCCTTTCAGCAAGGACCGCGATGGTGTGGTGATGGGCGAGGGCGCGTGCGTGATGGTGCTGGAGGAGTTGGAGTTTGCAAAGCAGCGCGGTGCGAACATTCTCGCTGAGATCGTCGGCTATGGCCAGACTACCGATGCGTTTCACGTGATTGCGCCGGCGGAAGGCGGCATGGGTGCCTCGAAGGCCATCCAGCGCGCGATGAGGCAGGCGCAGGTGACGCCGGAAGACATCGACTACATCAATGCGCACGGCACGGCCACGCCGCTGAACGACACCGCTGAGACTGCCGCCGTGAAGGCTGCGCTCGGTGAGCGCGCCTACCAGATCCCCATGAGCAGCACCAAGAGCATGACCGGCCATATGATGGGCGCGACCGGCGCGCTGGAAGCCGCAGTGTGCGTTCATGCCATCCAGCACGGCATCGTGCCGCCGACGATCAACTTCACCGAAGCCGACCCGCTATGCGATCTTGACTATGTGCCGAATCAAGCGCGCGAACTAAAGGTGGACATGGCCATGAACAATTCCTTCGGTTTTGGCGGTCACAATAGCGTGCTGATTTTCAAGCGATTTATTGAATAGCTTTGTTTTGGATTTCAGATTTTTTGATTTTGGATTGGGCGTGATCGGCGTTCAATCCAAAATCTGAAATTCGGAATTCTCATGCTTCCCACCTTCAAGGATCCACAACTGCTGGAGCGCGCGCTGACGCACTCGTCATATGCCAACGAGCATCTGAACGAACCGGCGCCGGCGCAGGACAATGAGCGGCTGGAGTTCCTCGGTGACGCAGTGGTGGATTTCATCGCCGGCGCGTGGCTGTATGAAAAATTCCCCGACCTGGATGAAGGCCGGCTGACCAGCATGAGGGCCGCACTGGTGAAGGTGGGCGCGCTGGCCGACTTTGCGCGGCAATGCGGCCTGCCTGAACATCTGCGATTGGGCAAAGGCGAGATCGACACCGGCGGCCGCAACCGCGCCAACATCCTCGGTGACGCCTTCGAAGCGTTGCTTGGCGCGTTGTATCTCGATCAGGGTCTGGACGCCGCGCGTGATTATCTGGTGCCGTTTCTGGAGCGCGCGACGCCGGCGATTATTCAGAGCAACCTTGACCGTGACGCCAAGAGCCAACTGCAGGAATGGGCGCAAAGCACGCTCAGCGTTACCCCGCGCTATCGCCTTGTTGGCGCCGAGGGGCCGGACCATGCGAAGGTTTTCACTGTCGCGGTCTGGCTGGGCGATTCCATCGTCGCCACCGGCAGCGGCACCAGCAAGCAGATGGCTGAGCAGATCGCTGCGCGCGAGGCGCTGCTGCGGGCCAGCGCGCAGACCACCGCAAACGAGGATGATGTGCCACAGGCGCCGCATGACGCGCTTGCGTAGGTGGCAGCGAACGGCTCTCTTGAAGGGATTTGTTTGCTTTTTAAGGCGCTTTCACAAAGGCCAGGTCGGCTACGAACAGCGCGCCGCTTGACGTTTGATCGAACACCAGCGCCACTTCGCGCACAGTTTTCAGATTAACGCCGGCGAATTGACTGAGCGACACGCGCAGATCAGTCATCGGCGCGCGGCCAGTGAACAGCTGGCCGAAGAAGGTGTCGGCTTTGGTTTCACCGGCGGGAAATTGCAACGCCGGCTCGTCCGGGCGCGTCGTCACCGCAGCTATTTTGCCGTCGGCATCGGTTAGGCGCAGCGTGAATGCCTGCGGATCGCCCATCGCGTTCAGTGGCGATAACGGATCGACCGTTGCGCGCAGACTCAACACGGCAAATGCAGTTGCATCAAGGTCTTTTGGCAGGGCAAAGCGCCATGCACCGCCGGCCTGCGACCACGAAACCACTGCGTGTGCCGGCTGCCCCGGCACTACCACGTTCACGCGCTGGCATGGCTCGCTGCCCGGCTTTTGCATGGGCGAGTAGAAACCGGCCTCACAAAAATGGGTCGCGCTGCCCTGTGTGGTCACTGCGCCGCCAGCGAGGTTTGTCGTCAACTCGGCGTCGCTCGCCGGCACGAGCAATGTCTGGCGCTGATCGTTTGCCGGCCGCCACATCACTCGCGCCGCGTTGCCGTACAGCGCTGCCGGCGCAGGTTGACTGACATCCAATCCCATGCGTGCCATCGCCTCTTTTTTTGCCAACGTGTCTTGCGCAAATATCGCCGTCAGGAAATCGCCGGCATAGGCCGCGAGAAAGCCGCGTTGCCCTTCGGCCGGCATCAGTGTTGCACAGTCGGCGCGCTTGCTCGTCAGGAACATGTCGGCGCCCAACAGGCTATTGAAGGCGTTGTGGTTGGCGCGCTCCAGCCAGACCGACGCAACCCACTGCGAAGGCGTCTGCGACAGCCGCGTGGTTTCAAAGAAGAACTGACCATTCTGGTCGATCACGTCGCCATCGCAGGCTGGCAGCACGATTGCCATTGGCACGGGTGAGAAGGTCGACAGCAGCGATGCAGCAGCCGGCGCAACCAGCAGCACGCCGGCTGCCGGTCCATAGCCGAGCTTGTCGAAGGTGTCCGGCGCAGCCAGACCGCCGTCGCGTGCCAGCCAGTAGGCGCTTTCGCCACCGCGGGAATGACCGATGATCGCAAGCCGGCGCGGGTCGGCGCGGTCCTGCAGCGGCACGCCGAATTTGTTCTCGCCGCCGGCGGTCGCTTTGGTCAGCGCCTTCAGATGCAAATCGACGATCTGTGGCAGGCGCACGTTGGGCGGCGCCTCGCCGAAGCCGAAAGTGTGTTCAGCGTTCAGGTTGATCGACAGCGCCACATAGCCACGCGCGGCCAACTGGCGCGCGAGCCAGGCGAAGCCGCGATAGTTGGCTCGCTCGACTTCAGGTGCGCAGGGCCAGGTGTCGACATGGCTGATTGCATCTACTGGACAGCCCGGATGCGTGCCATGCATGATCAGCACGATCGGGCGCGGGCCCGGCTGTGCCGTTGGCACGGCGATGATACCGTTCAACCGCACCGGCATGTTGCGGAAGCGACTATCTTCTGGGAAATTTGTCTGCGTGATGATGGCATCGCCGAGGTTGTATTCGACGACATCGGGCAGGCCATTGGTGGTGTCGGCGTGTTTGGGCGGCGGGGCCGGCGGCAGCGCGCAGCCGGCCAGCAGCAAGCACACCACCAACGCCCAAAATGCGCGTTGCCCAAAGGGCGATCCAAGCGCGGGATGGCCTTTTCTTGTGTTGTAACCCACACTACACCTTACGCCTTCAGCTTGTCCAGCGCGGCCTTCAGCATCTGGTTGATGAGCTGGGCGTTGCCCTTGCCCTTGGTCGCCTTCATCACTTGGCCGACCAAGAAGCCGAACAGCTTATCCTGTCCCTTGAGGTAGTTCTGCACCTGTTGTGGGTTCGCGGCGATGGCTTCGTCAATCAGTGCTTGCAGTGCGCCGGCGTCGCTCACCTGCGCCAGCCCTTTCGCGTCCACAATCGCTTGCGCATCTGCGCCGGTGGTGAACATCTCTTCGAAGACAGACTTGGCAGTGTTGATGTTGATTGCGCCGGCGTCGACCAGGTCGATCAACTCGGCCAACTGCGCCGGTTTCACCTTGATCGAATCGATCTCACTGTTCGGGATGCCACTCGCCTTCATCAGGCGAAACACCTCGCCTTGAATCCAGTTCGACGCAGCTTTGGCTGTAGGGGCGATTGGCCGGCCACCCTTCCCCTCGGCAATGGCTGCCTCAAACCAATCCGCCACGGCGCGATCGCTTGAAAGGATCGTCGCATCGTACGATGAGAACCCATAGTCCTTGCGGTAACGGTCATGCCGCGATAGCGCAAGCTCCGGCACCTGCGCTTTCACCTGCGCCAGCCATTCATCGCTCACGTCCAGCGGCGGCAGGTCGGGTTCGGGGAAGTAGCGGTAGTCGTGCGCGTCCTCTTTGTCGCGCTGGATGAAGGTCACGCCACGCGCGTCGTCCCAGCCCAGCGTCACTTGCCGCACCTGCTCGCCACGATTGAGCAATTCAGTGTGCCGTTTGATCTCATAGGCGATTGAATCGCGCACGGCGCGCAGCGAGTTCAAATTTTTGATTTCGACCTTCACGCCGAAGGCATCGCTGCCTTTGGGGCGCAGGCTCATGTTTGGCTCGCAACGCATCGCGCCCTTCTCCATGTCGCCGGTGCTGACGCCCAGGTAGCGCACAATGTTTTGCAGCGCGCTAAGGTAGGCGTAGGCTTCGTCGGCGCTGTGAATGTCCGGCTCAGTCACGATCTCCAGCAATGGCACGCCGCTGCGGTTGTAGTCGACGAAGCTGCGGTTGCCGGCGTGGGTGAGTTTGCCGGTGTCCTCTTCAAGATGCGCGCGCCGAATGCGAATGCGCATCCGCTCAGCCTGTTCCGCCCAATTGCCGCTGCTCAAGTCGCGCACGTCCACATCGATGAAGCCATCGTAGTTGAGCGGGTATTGATACTGCGTAATCTGGTAGCCCTTCGGCAGGTCGGGATACCAGTACGACTTGCGCTCCCAAAACGTATGCCGCGCGATCTGGCAGTTCAGCGCCAGGCCGACCTTCATGGCAAATTCCACGGCGCGCTGGTTGATGACCGGCAGTGCGCCCGGCAGCGCCATGCAGGTGGGGCAAACATGCGTGTTTGGTTCAGCGCCGAAGAAATGCGCGCTGCACGCACAGAACATCTTGCTCAGGGTGTCCAACTCGACATGCGTCTCCATGCCGATGACGACTTCGTACTGTGTGTCACTCATCTGTGTGTCTGTGTCTACATGAACGCCGGCGTCAATGCCGATATCAACGAATGCGTCACCCCAGTTTGAGGTCTGGCGCGATATCCAGCGACAAATCGTCGCGCTGGCCGCGGGTGAAGGCGTAGTGCGCGGCTGCGCCGATCATGGCGGCGTTATCGGTGCAGAGGAACAAGGGCGGGAAGCTGGCTGCCACGCCAAACTTCGCGCCCATCTTTTCGCGCAGCAACTTGTTCGCGCTGACGCCGCCGCCCACCAGCACCGCCTTGGCGCCAAAGGCATCCGCAGCGCGCACGGTTTTCTCCACCAGCCAATCGGTGACGGCTTCCTGGAAGCTGGCGGCAATGTCGGCGACCGGCGTGTAGGGCGTGAGTTTGCCATCGATGCTGCCACCATTGTCGCGCACCAGATGCATGGCGGCCGTCTTTGCGCCGCTGAATGAGAACATGTATTCGTCGGTGGTGGCGCGGGCGGTCTTTGCGCCAAGCGAAACGCGCGGCCTGGAGAATTTGAAGCGCGGTGCGCCGGCTTCGGCGACCTTTTGAATCGCCGGCCCGCCCGGGTAGCTCAAGCCCAGCAAGCGCGCCACTTTGTCGAACGCCTCACCCACCGCATCATCCACCGTATGGCCGAGCAACTCATATACGCCGTGATCGCGCATCAGCACCAGTTCGGTGTGCCCGCCACTTACGATCAGCACGAGCAGCGGAAATGGGTTGGCCGAGTGCAACAACTTCAGCACCGACGACGGATGTGATTCGACCTCCAACCAGTGCGCGTAGATATGGCCTTCGAGATGATTGATGCCGATCAGCGGCAGATTGCGCGCAAGGCAGATGCCCTTGGCTGCGTTCACGCCGACGACGAGCGCGCCAGGCAGGCCTGGCCCCTTCGTCACGGCGATGGCGGTGATGGTGTCCCACGTGGCGCCGGCGTCGGTCATGGCGGCGTCGATGGTTGGCGCGATCGCCTCGATGTGCGCGCGCGACGCCATCTCTGGGAAGACGCCGCCATACTGTTTGTGCAGATCGATCTGCGAGGCGACGACGTTGGAGCGGATGAAGCGGCCATCCTCAATGATCGCGGCGGCGGTTTCATCGCACGAGGTTTCGATGGCCAGAATGCGTGTCGGCATTGCAGGGGTGATTATATGGAGAACGGGGCGCATAGAAGTGCAGGGTTGTTTGGTGTTGTTTGAACGTTTATGGCGTGGTCGAGAATGTTTGACAAGCCAACTCCCCATGCTAGAATCCCGCCCACCCAAAACCATTGGTAAACCAATGGAAGTTCACCGTACCCAAAAAGGAGCGAAGATTGTATGAAGAGCAGAAAGATCGTGTCTGCATCGGTTGCCAGCGCCATTGTGGCCGGCGCCCTCCTGGTCCCAGGCGTCAGCATGGCGCAAGAGCCTGAGATCATTCGCATCTACTCGAGCCTCCCCCTCACCGGCTCGGCGGCCGCGCAGAACATCACTGTCGTCAACGCCATCAACATGGCCATTGAGCAGAAGACCAAGGATGGCTTGATCTGCGACGGCAAGTTCAAGGTTGAGCATGTGTCACTCGACGATGCCACCGCCGCCAAGGGCCAGTGGGATGAAGCCAAGGAGCAGGAAAATGCCAACAAGGCTGTCGCCGACCCCGACGCCATGGCCTACATCGGCACCTTCAACTCCGGCGCTGCCAAGATCTCGATCCCGATCCTGAACCAGGCCAACCCTCCGCTGGCGATGATCAGCCCGGCCAACACCGCCGTTGGCCTGACCAAGCCGGCCAACCCGGGCGAGCCGGATGTGTATTACCCCACCGGCGAGCGCAACTACATGCGCGTGGTGACCGCTGACGACATCCAGGGCGCCGTGGGCGCCAAGTGGGCCAAGTCGCTCGGCGTGCGCAGCGTCTTCATCCTTGATGACCAGCAGGTCTATGGCAAGGGTCTGGCTGACGTGTTCGAGAAGACAGCCCGCGAGATCGGCCTGAAGGTGCTGGGTCGCGATGGCATCGACGGCAAGGCATCTGACTACAAGGCTCTGGCCGCGAAGATCAAGGCCACCAACCCGCAGTTGATTTACTTCGGCGGCATCACGCAGAACAACGCCGGCCAACTGTTGAAGGACCTGCGCGCGGCCGGCATCAAGGCGCTGTTCATGGGCGCTGACGGCATCCTTGAGAAGGCCTTCATCGAGGCCGCTGGCACAGACATCGCCAATGGTGTGCTGGCCACCATCGCCGGCACGCCGCGCAACAGATTGCCCGCCGCCGGCCAAAAGTTCTACAAGGACTACCAGGCCAAGTACAAGAGCGCGCCGGAAGCCTATGCCATCTACGGCTTTGAGGCTGCCAGCGTCGTCCTGAAAGCCCTCAGCACCGTGTGCAAGAAGGATCGCCAGGCCATTCTGGATGCCATGCTGGCCACCAAGAACTTCAAGGGCGTCCTCGGCACCTGGTCGTTCACGGTCAACGGCGACACCACCCTCTCGGACATGCTGGGCAACCGTGTGGTCAAGGGCGAGTGGAAGGAAACCGGTCTGCTGAAGTTCCCGTAAGCTATGGAAGAAAGGCGAAGCGCATTTGTGCTCCGCCTTTTTGATTGCCGACTGATCGAATCACAAGAAGGGCGCAGCGCTGAACCGCTGCGCCTTCGTTGTCATTGCACACGCGCCTGACAGGGTCCCCGCATCGCCGGCCACCGCCAGCAAACCTGCTATGCCTTCACGAGACTCGCGTTAGCGCCCTCATCGCGCAACCATATGCAAGCGACCTATTCTGCATCCACTGCCAAAAGCAAAACGCGCGAGCGCCTGCTGCGCCTGCTGGTGTTGATTCCGGCGGCATATTTGATTTTGCTCGCCGGCCAGCCTGCTGGCCTCGACCTCGTCAAGATCTGGAACATCATCGCCAATGACCCGGCCATCCTGCTCCAGCAATTGATCAACGGCCTTGCCAACGGCGCGATCCTCGTCATCATCGCGCTGGGTTACACGCTGGTCTACGGCATCATTGAACTGGTGAACTTTGCACACGGCGACGTGTTCATGCTGGGCACCTTCACCGCGCTGCTCTCGCTCTCGCCATTCATCATCCTCACTCCCACCGGCGGCCAGACCGTGCCGTGGTGGGCGATTCTGATTTGCTTCATCCCGCCGATGATTTTCTGCGCGGCGCTCAACGTGTTTATCGAGCGTGTGGCATACAGGCCATTGCGCAAAGCGCCCAAGATCATCGTGCTGATCAGCGCCATCGGCATGTCGTTCATTTTGCAGAATGTCGGCCTGCAACTTGCCTCGCTCGGCAAGCTGACGCAGGCCGGTGAGCAGTTCGCCGTGTTTGGCGTGCTTGGCTCGAATAACGCCGCGCCAAAGAGCTTCCCGGCGATGCTGAACAACGACAACCTGCTGGATGCGATCTTCCCGCCGCCGGCAGAGCCAGATGTCCCCGCCGGCTCGCAATCGCAGGGTGAGATCAACCCCGACGACATCGCTGCCACTGCTGATGCCATGATCGTGGCGACGATGGATGCGCAGGCGACGCTAGACGCGCAAGTGACACCCGAAGACGCCGCTGCAACGCCAGATGTTGTTGCGGCAGGCGAAGAGGCCACCCCCGAGGCGCCTGTTGTCGATGATGCAGCCGCAGCCGGCGCCGTGGCTGCCGACGTCACCGAGGAACCGACCCCCGACATCATTGCCACCATGCAGGCTGAAAGCGGCGAGAATCCGCTGGGCGACACGGCGGGGGATGGCACTGCAGCGGGCAGCAATACTGGAAATGAACAACGCACCCGCATTCGCATCACCATCAAAGACGTGCTGGTGATCGTGGTTGCGCTCGTGCTGGTGCTGGCGCTGCGCTGGTTCGTGCAGAACACGCGGCTGGGCAAGGCCATGCGCGCGACCGCGCAGAACCGCGACGCCGCAGCCATCATGGGCATCAACATCGACCGCATCATCGCGTTGACATTTGCGATTGGCGGCATGCTGGCCGGCGCGGCTGGCATGATGACCGGCATCTACAACGGCAGCGCAGTATTCACGATGGGCTTCACCGCCGGCCTGCGCTCCTTCACCGCCGCCGTGCTGGGTGGCATCGGCAACATCACCGGCGCAGCCCTCGGCGGCATCATCATCGGCGTGATGGCCGCCTTCAGCGACCAGTTTCTCTCGGTGCGCTGGACAAACGCATGGGTGTTCCTCGTGCTGGTGCTGGTCATGCTCTTCCGCCCCACCGGTCTGCTGGGTTCGGAAGGTGGCGAAAAGGCATAGGTGAAACATGAAAGGCAAGCTTCTCACCAAGACCGAATGGATTGCAGCATTGCTGGGCGCGGCGCTGGCGCTCATCATGGGCGGCTGGTCGAATATCGTCTTCGCCGTCATCGCTGGCGCGTTCATCGGTTTCACTGCCGAACAAACGAAGGCCGGCGCTCGCCGCGCGCTCATCGCCGGCTTCATCGCTGCGTTGGCAACTGTGGTCGCCGGCTGGTTTCACAACAATGTCATTGTCACGTTGCCCGGGCTGACTGATGTGCCGAAAGCCTCAAACACGTTGCTGGTCTACGCAGTGGCGCTGGGTTTGGGCACGCTTGCAGCCTTCTCGCTGGCTTGGACGCGCGCCAGTGAAAATGAGCGGGTCAGTCGCTATGGCCCCCTCGCACTGTTGGGCATCGCGGCCGTCGTATTCCCCTTCTTCAACCAGAGCACCGGCCTCGACATCATCTGGACAAGCGCGATGGTGGTCGCCATGATCTACACATTGCAGGCGTTGGGCCTGAACATCGTGGCCGGCTATGCAGGTTTGCTGGATCTTGGCTATGTGGCGTTCTTCGCCATCGGTGGCTACACGGCGGCATTCTTGAATTCGCCGCAGTTCCATTTGGATGTGCCGTTCTGGTTCATCGTGTTCATCGCCGGCGCGGCAGCGGCGCTCTTCGGCCTGATCCTCGGCGCGCCAGTCATCCCGCTGCGCGGCGACTACCTTGCCATCGTCACCCTGGGCTTCGGCGAGATCGTGCCGATCGTGTTTCGCAATCTGGAAGCGGTGAAGATATATGAGCCGATCAGTGAAATCGTCACGGCTTTGCAGGGCCGGCCGCAGGACGCGCTGTGCCTCGTCGGCTGTGGCGAGTTTCCGCTGAACATCACCAATGGTGTGCAAGGCATCAACCCGATTGGCCGGCCGGAAGTGCTGGGCTACGTGTTCGAAACGGGCAAGTACATCCCGTGGTATTTCCTCATTCTGATCATGGTGGCGCTGGCGGCGTTCTTCATCAACCATCTGCGCCGCAGCCGCACGGGGCGCGCATGGGTAGGCATGCGAGAGGACGAATTGGCTGCCAGCGCGATGGGCGTGCCGGTGGTGCGCACCAAGCTGGCTGCATTCATGATCGGTGCGATGTTCTCTGGTTTTGCCGGTGCGTTCTATGCCAGCTATGTGTCGTTCATCTCGCCGGATGCCTTTGACTTCTCGATTTCGGTCATCGTGCTGTCGATGGTGATCCTCGGCGGTTCTGGCAGTATCCCAGGCGTCATCCTCGGCGCACTGTTGATCAAGCTGGTGGACCCCCTGTTGCTGGATGAAATGCAGCGCCTCGTGGGTGGTGTCTTGCAGGTGACGGTTTTGAAGTGGATCAATGCCCCAGGCTTCGAGAACTTCATCAAGAGCCTGCTTGACCCGACGCAATACAAGCTGATGCTGTTTGGCCTGATTCTGGTCATCATGATGCGGGTGCGCCCGCAAGGCCTGGTCCCCGCCGGCATCATCAAATACAAGGGCTGACAAACATGGCTGAAAAGATTCTCTCAGTGGTCAACGTCACCAAGCGCTTTGGCGGTCTGGTGGCCGTCAACCGCGTGGACTTCGACATCGAGAAAGGCATGGTTGTCGGCCTGATCGGCCCAAACGGCGCCGGCAAGACCACTTTCTTCAACATGATCACCGGCGTCTACACCCCCACCGAGGGCGAGATCGTCTTCGATGGCAACTCCATCGCCGGTATGCGCCCCGACCTGGTGCAGGAGCGCGGCATCAGCCGCACCTTCCAGAACATTCGTCTGTTCGGGCAGATGAGCGCGCTGGAGAATGTGATGGTGGGCATGCATCGCCGGCTGAACGCCGGCGTCATTGCCTCGTTCATCCACACACCCGGCATGTTGCGCGAAGAGCGTGCAGCGGTAAACAAGTCGCTCGATGTGTTGGATTTTGCGGGCTTGGGACGCGGCTATGCCGACACGGCAGCGCGTAACCTGGCGTATGGCTTGCAACGACGGTTGGAGATCGCCCGCGCGCTCGTGTCTGATCCCAAGCTGCTGTTGCTGGATGAGCCGACCGCCGGCATGAACCCGCAGGAGAAGGCCGACCTCACCCGCCTCGTGCAGCGCGTGCGCAAGGAGCTCGGCATCACTGTGCTGCTGATCGAGCATGACATGAAGGTGGTGATGGGCATCAGCGATCGCGTCAGCGTGCTGGATCACGGCGAGAAGATCGCCGAAGGGCTGCCGAAGGAAGTGCAGAACAACCCACAGGTCATTGAAGCCTATCTCGGCCAGGGTGCGGCGGCGGAAGGGGCGTAAAAACATGCTGGAACTCAAAAACGTCCACACCTACTACGGCAACATCCATGCGCTGAAGGGCATCAGCATCGTGGTGCATGAGGGCGAAATCGTCACGCTGATCGGCAGCAACGGCGCCGGCAAGACCACCACGCTGCGCACGATTCAAGGGCTGCTGCGTCCGCGCGAAGGCTCCATCATCCTGCGCGGTGAAGAGCTGACCAGGCTGCAGCCGCATGAGATCGTGCAGCGTGGCATCAGTCAGTCGCCGGAAGGCCGGCTGATCTTTAGCAAGATGACCGTGCGTGAAAATCTTGAGATGGGCGCGTATCAGCGCAAGGACAAAGATGGCATTGCGCGAGACATGGAACATGTCTTCTCGCTCTTTCCGCGCTTGAAGGAGCGCATCAGCCAGCGTGGCGGCACACTCTCTGGCGGAGAGCAGCAGATGCTGTCGATGGGGCGCGCGCTGATGGCGCGCCCGCGCCTGATGTTGCTCGACGAGCCGTCAATGGGTCTCGCACCCATCCTGGTCGACCAGATCTTCGACATCATTCGCACACTGAATGGCGATGGCACAACGATTTTGCTCGTGGAACAAAACGCGCGCCTCGCGCTTGGTATTGCCAATCGCGGCTACGTGCTGGAGACGGGCGAGATCGCGCTGGTGGGCGAGGGTAAGAACCTGCTCAACAACCCGTCTGTAAAAGCAGCCTACCTCGGCGAACATTGATCGAATCGCGTGCCGTGTTGACTGCCTGTGCAAGCGTCTTCAAGCTGGGATGCTGACGCGCTAAACGATGCTTGCGCAGGCAGTTCTCATTTCACATGGATCCGTCGATCCTGCTGACGCTGATCTTCATTGGCCTGCACAATGGCGCGATGATCGCGCTGAGCGCCGTCGGCGTCAGCCTCGTCTTTGGCACGGTGCGCATCCTCAACCTGGCGCAGGGGGATGTATTCTCGCTGGCGACGGTGCTGGTGACCACGCTGGTGAGCGCGCTGTTCCTGAAGCCAGACATGCCGCCGGCGCTGCTGATCGCCGGCCTTGTCGGCACCCTCATCGCATCGATTTGCTTCGGCGCGGGGCTGAACGCCGGCATCGAGCGCCTCGCCTTCAAGCCCTTTCGCAACCGCTCGCGCCTTGCGCCGCTCATTGCCACGCTGGGGTTGTCGTTCGTGCTGTATCAAATCTCGCTCATCTGGCGCACCACCTCGCGCAGTTGGGTGCCGGGCGAACACCGCAGCGTGCCCGGCCTGCCCGAAGTGCCGACTGACCGCATTCCCGACCTTTTGCCCAGCGTTGACCTCTTCGCCGCGTTTGGCATTCAAACCAGCATCGTGCTGGATGTGAAGGATGTCATCGCGCTGCTGATCGCCATCGCCTTTGCATTCGGTGTGAGCGCGTATCTGCGGCGCTCACGCAGTGGCCGCGCCATTCGCGCCGCCAGCGAGAGTGAAATGCTGGCGCAACTGAGCGGCATCCACTTCGACCGCACCATGCTGAAGACCTTCGCGCTGGGCGGTGGGCTGGCCGGCGCTGCGGCTTTCGTGTTCGCCATCTACTACGCGCGCCCCTTCGGTCAGCACGGCGCGCAGAGCGGCTTGCTGGCATTTGCGGCGGCCATCCTCGGCGGCATCGGCAGCCCCATCGGCGCGCTTGCGGGCGGCCTCTTTCTCGGCCTGATCGCCGCCTTCAGCGATTTCTTCCTCGACGCGCGCTGGACGCCGGTGGTGGTGTATGGCATGTTGATCGTGCTGCTGATCGTGCGACCAGGCGGCATCGCCGGCCATGCCGATGACGCCGGCACATTCTCTGCCCGAGATGCGCTGACGGTCGCCTCGCGCGGGTTGCAGTCGAAACGGGCAAAACAGGTGGCGCTGGCGTTGTTCGCTGCGCTGCTGCTCTATCCTCTGTGGGGGCCGGCGCTTGGCGTATATCAACCTGCCATTGCCACAAGTGTGCTGGTGTTCGTGCTGCTCGCGCTGGGGCTGAACATCCTGCTCGGTTTTGCCGGCCTGCTCGACCTCGGCTATGCAGTGAACTTTGGCGTCGGCGCATATACGGCAGCGCTGCTTACGCAGCCGTTCAGCGCGTTGCGACTGGCGCTGGGTTGGCAGGGAACGATCGATTTTTTACCGGTGATGGCCATCAGCGCGGGCGTGGCGGCGCTGTTTGGCGTGGCGAACGCGCTGCTTGTCTCACGCATGCGGAGCGACTATCTTGCCATCGTCACACTGGCCTTTGGGTTGATCGTGCGACAAGTGATCGTGAATGTAGATGCGATCACCGGCGGCAACAACGGCATCGCCACCGTGCCGCCACCGGTGATCCTCGCACAGTCGCTGAATACGCCGGCAGCGCGTTATCTGCTTGCGCTGGCTGTGGTAACGCTGGTCGCCATCGCCAGTTTGCGGCTATTGCGCTCGCGGGTCGGGCGCGCCTTTTTGGCAATGGGTGATGACGAACTGGCGGCGCAGAGCAGCGGCGTGAACACCGCGCACTACAAACGCATGGCTTTCATCCTTGGCACGGGCATCGCCGGCATCGCCGGCGCGCTCTACGTCAGCAGCTTCAACTATGTCGACCCCGACAGTGCAGATTTTCGCATCTCGATGATGGTGCTGGCGATGGTCGTTCTGGGCGGCGCCGGCAGCGTGCCGGGGGTGATGGCCGGCGCGGTGATCATCTCTCTCTACGACCGGCTGGTCATCCCTGCGCTCGGCGACTTGATCGCGCGCAGCGGCGTCTTCGACATCCGACAGGTGAGTTACCTCACTTTCGGCCTCGCGTTGTATCTCACGGTGCTGTGGCGAGCGTTGCGGAGAAGGGGTGCTGGCGAGAGGGCGTGATGCGCCCTGCTCTCTCCTCAGGGCGCCGGCGTCACTTGATTCAACAGCACGCGCCGCGTGTTGATCAGCCAATCGTTCAGGCTGCGCAGGCGGTCACTGGGATAGACGATGGGCGCGACTTGCACGTTCTTGACGCGCGGCGAAACAAAATATTCGTAGGTTGGGTAGTACAGCACCAGCGCTGGAATGTCATCGACAAACTTCTGCTGGAATTGGCGATATGCCTCGAAGCGCTTGGCACGGTCGGTTGTGGTGCGCGCCTGTTCCAGCAACTTGCTGGCATCGCTGTTGGCCCAACCGGTGAAATTCTGGCCGGCGGTGGCTTGTCCCTCGTGCCACATTGGGTATGGATCCGGGTCGCCATCCAACAGGGTCTCGGTCAGCGCAACCTGAAACTGTTTTGTCGAGAGGAAGTTCTTCACCATGTTGCGCACTGGCACCACGGTGACCTGCACACCCAGCTCGCGCCATTGCTTCGCCACTGCCTCGGCCACCTTTGGGTAGATGCCGGCCTCGGGGGTGAGCAGAGTGAAGGCAATCGGCTCACCGTCCTTCTGCCACACCTCCACATTCGATGGCGCGACAGTGGTGAGGGAATAGCCGGCGTTCTGCAGCAATTGCTTCGCGCGCTCCAGGTCATGCCCGCGCAATGGCTGGCTGGTGTCGAAGGCCCATGTGCCGGGGATGAACGGCACCTCGCCGCGCACGCCCTGTCCTCCCAGCACGTCGCGGATGATTGCGTCCCGATCCAGCGCGTACATCAGCGCCTGGCGCACCGGCAACTCGGCAAGCGCCGGCGCGCCACTGTCCTGGCGCATGTTGAACATGAGCGAGACGAAGCGCGACTGCGGCATGGCATACAGTGTGGCGTCGCTGTTCTCCTCCGCTTTGACAATATCTTCGGGCGACAGGTTTGCCATGCCATCCACATCGCCGCTGCGATAGGCATCCAGCACAGCCTGCGAGGTGGGGTAGTAGCGCATCACCAGCCGGCCCAGCTTCGGCTTGCTCTCGCCGGCGTAGGTGGGCGATGGTTCCAGCCCAACTGAGGTGATGCGCCCGCCTGATGTATTCACCTCGGCCACGCGCCAGGGACCGTTGCCTTTTGGCTGTTGGTTGAAGGGGATTTTGTCGAGCTGCGATGCGGCCGTGCCGGACAAAATGTGACTGGGCAGCAGGCCGATGGCTGTGTAGTCGATGAACGGCGCAAAGGGTTGTTGCAATGCAAATTCGACCGTGCGATCGTCAAGTTTGTTCACCGTGACCTGTTTCCACAGGTCGCCGATATCGCGCCGGCCGGGATAGCCCTGGTCGCGCAGCAGAGCTGTGGTGAAGACTACGTCGGCAGCGGTGACCGGCGTGCCGTCTTCCCATTTCGCATCGTCGCGCAACTTGAAGGTGTAGGTGATGCCGTTGTCGGAGATGTTCCACGTCTCCGCGAGCGCCGGCACGGCCTCGCCGGCTTCGTTCAAGCGCGTCAGTCCCTCGAAGACGAGGTTGCACAGGTCGCGGTCGGCCTCGTTTAACTGACACAGCAGCGGGTTGATGTGCTTGGGGGTGCCGGCGACGCCCTCGATGTAGGTGCCGCCTTCTGCCGGCACCACCACCGTGTTGCGCGGCACGATGAACTGATAAACCAGAAATGCAATTGCCGCCACCCCCAACACGATGAAGAGTAGCGGCAATCGAAGCGTTCTCATACAGGTAGAGATTGGGGATCAGAGAAAGGGGATTCTGCCATTGAGCGATTGAGTCATTGAGCCATCTGGCATGCCGCTCAAACACCCAACTGCCTGATCACCCAGTCACCCAATCTCTGGTCTACTGCGGCGTGGAGAAATAGATCACGTTGACAATCGCAAGCACGAAGAATGCGACAGCGATTACGATGGTGACGGTGAACAGCAGCCGGTCGATGCCGCGCCGCGTTTGATACACGCCCTGTGTGCCGCCGAACACGCCGCCTAATTCTTCACCCTTGGCCTGCAACAGGACTCCGGCGATGAGTGCGACGCCAAGCAGGATTTGTGCGATGCTGAGAAAAACGTTCATGGCTGGCGGATTATACCTACCCTGACTCCTTGACTCCCTTGATTTTGAGTGTCTCATCTGGCCGGCGTAGCCTGCATGGATGAAGGTTGATGATGAAACTCGGCAATGGCCGGCTGCCATTCACGCGCGATCTGCAACTCCCCGATGATCTCGGCGTGCGCGACCTTTGCCAGCCGGCGCAGCGTGGGGCGCATGTTTGCCAACTCATGCGCAAGAATGCTGTCGGTGATGCGGGCAAAAGGCCGTGTCGAGAGTGCCGGCATATAGGGGATCTGCATCAGGTTTGAAACGAGCGTCGAGCGCGCATCGACTGGCGTCAACTCGAAGCCCCACAATTGGCCGAGCGGCGGCTTCTTGAAGCCAGGGCCGGACAACCAGATGAAGCGATGGGGCGGCTCATAGGCTTGCACGTAGGAGCGCGTGGGATATTGATACCAGCCGACGCACTGCCGCGACTTGAACACTGAGCCGACGCGAATGGGCATTTCTGAAAGCCATTTGCATTCCATGACCGCGCCGCTGCCGGCGATGCTGGGGTGGCGTGTGGGGTCACTGACGATGGCGAATAATGCCTCGCAGGGCGCAGTGATCAGAGCAGTAACAGTCGCACTCGGAAGTCTCACGTCGAAAAACCTCTCCACATTTTGCCGGCAATGACGCAGCAACAAAGGCGCTGCGCAATTGTGCATCTCAATGGCTGATTCTCTGCATGAAACTGAGAAGAGCATGAAACAACGCTGATGCCGGCGAGGTTGTTGATGAAGCAATTTGCGAATTGGGGCTGAGGGCAGCTTGAGCGGCAGGCCATTCGATGTAAGCTTGCCCCATGAGCCAAGCCACCAAATCCATCCAGATCAAGACCGAGTTGCCCGGCCCGAAGAGCCGCGAACTGATTGCGCGGCGCGAGGCGGCCATGCCTGCCGGCTACGGCAAGGCCACCAACATCGCAGTGAAGCGGGCGCATGGCGCATTGGTTGAAGACGTGGATGGCAATAGGTTGCTCGATTTTGCCGGCGGCATCGGCGTGTTGAACGTCGGCCACACGCCGGCCGAGGTGGTTGAGGCCATCAAGCAACAGGCCGAACAGCTGATCCACGTGTGCGGCCTCATCGCAACGGCCGAGCCGCATGTGCAACTGGCTGAGAAGCTGAACAGCATCGTGCCGATTGGCGGCGCGAAGAAGGCCATGATCACCAACACCGGAGCGGAAGCGGTGGAGCAGTCGATTCAGATCGCGCGCGCGGCGACAGGCCGGCCGGCCATCATCGCCTTTGAGGGCGCATATCATGGGCGCACGCTGCTGACTCAAACGCTGACCAGCAAGTACGCGCTGTTCAAGAAGGGCTTTGGCCCGTTTGTGCCGGAGGTCTACCGCGCGCAATTTCCGTATCTGTATCGCATGGGCATCGGCGCCGGCTTGAGCGATGCGCAGAAAGTGGATCTGGCATGGGAGGCATTCGAGCGGTTCCTGGTCGCCGACGTGATGCCGGAGCATGTGGCCGCTGTCATCATCGAACCGGTGCAGGGCGAAGGCGGCTTCATCCCCACGCCGCGCGAGTTCATGCGCCGGCTGCGCGAAACATGCAGCCGGCACGGCATCCTGCTGATTGCCGATGAAGTGCAGGCCGGCTTTGCGCGCACTGGCAAAATGTTCGCCATCGAACATTACGACGTCGAGCCGGATCTCATCACCATGGCCAAGAGCATGGGCGCGGGCATGCCAGTGGCGGCGACGGTAGGCCGCGCTGAGATCATGGACAAGGTGCATGTTGGGGGGTTGGGCGGCACCTATAGCGGCAACCCGGTGGCGTGCGCCGCTGCGCTGAAGGCGATCGAGTTGATTGAGCGTGACGACTTGTGCCGGCGCGCAGTGCATCTGGGCGGCCTCGCCTGTGAGCGCCTGAAACAGATGCAGGACAAGCACGACATCATCGGTGATGTGCGCGGGTTGGGCGCCATGCTGGCGATGGAGTTTGTGGCAGATCGCAAGACCAGGCAGCCGTTGGATGCGGCGAAGACCGTTGCGATTGTGCAGGATATGGCGCGCAACGGCGTGCTGTCGATCCGCTGCGGCCTCTACAGCAACGGCCTGCGCTTTTTGTTCCCGCTGGTGATGACGGAGGCGCAGTTGCATGAAGGCATGGATGTGGTGGAAGCGGCCATCGCCAAGGCGGCTCTTTGACCAGCGACTGAATCGCCTCATGATCGCGTGATCTGTGTGAGGTTGTGCCGGCCCGCTTCGGGCGCGGATGGGTCTTGCGGTCTTAGCCTGCACTCATTTACCCACAGTCGAAATTTCACCTCGATTGCATAGTGTTACCCGCGTTCTGTGGAGGACCAAATATGAATCGAATGAAAAATAAAGCACACTTTTTGATGGTTGCGCTGGCAAGCGGGTTGATGTTGGCGGCATGCGGCGCGCCGGCAGCTGCGCCGACGGCTGTTCCTGCAGCCACAAGCGCGCCGGCGGCCACTGAAGCGCCCGCTGCAACGGAAGCACCGACCGAGGCAGTTGCGCCGACCGAAGCGCCAGCCCCAACCGAAGCGCCCGCTGAGACTGTTGCCGCCACTGAAGCGCCGGCGACGACAGCCGGTGCGGCAACATTTGTGATCGACAACTCTCGCTCACAGGTCAGCTTCACGCTGCATGAAAAGTTGATGGGCAACCCAACCACCGTGGTTGGCACGACCCCAAAAATCAACGGTCAGATCATGATCGACTGGGCCAACCCAGCCAACACGAAACTCGGGAAGATCGAGATCGACGCGACTGACTTCAAGACCGACAATGAGCGCCGCAACGGCGCGATTCACCGTTTCATCCTGCAAACCGATCAATTTCCGATGGTGACTTTTGAGCCAACGGCAATTGAGGGGTTGCCGGCGAGCGTGAAAGCCGGCGACACACTGACCTTCAAGATTACCGGCAACCTGACCGTACGCAACATTACCAACCCGGTCACCTTCGACGTGACTGCAAATGCCAAATCGGAAACCGAAATTGAAGGCACAGCCACGGCCAACACCACGCGCGGCCTGTTTCAACTCACGATTCCATCTGTGCCGAACGTGGCCGATGTGACGGATGAGGTGGCGCTGGCGTTGACCTTTGTGGCGACGAAGCAGTAAGAAAAACGCAGGGTGGAGGGCGTAACGCCAGTCGCCAAGACTGCGCGTTGCGTTTCTCGCTCTGCGTTTGTAGATTGCCCGGGTTCGCGCATTCCGCGCGTTTCTTTTATCTCAATGTCGCGCTCATCGCAGCCAGCGCGACCGTTTCGCCGATCTCGCAAAGCGCGCCGTAGATGTCGCCGGTGAGGCCGCCGAGTGCGTGCGTCCATCGCCGGCACAGCATGTGCGTTGTCAACAGCGCCAGCACGAAGGTGATTGCCGCGCGCAGCAATGCTGCCGGCCACGCCGCCACTGGCGCCCCCGCCACGCTGACCAACACGCACAGCAGGATCATCAATACGGTGGCAAACACAAAATCGCGCCGCTGAATGAAATCGCGAAAATTGCGCCCAAGACCGCCCTCGCGCGCTGCTGGAAAGAAGAAGATGCCGTAGAGATCGACCCAGCGGCCCAGCACGGTCGCGAACAGCACGGCGCGCCACCAGTTGTCGCCGGCGGCTGCGATGAACGCCACCTTCAGCAACAGCACTGCAACCAGCGCAATCGCGCCCATCGCGCCGATGCGGCTGTCCTTCATGATTTCCAGCTTGCGCTCGCGCGGCCGCCAGCTCATCACTGCGTCAAAGGTGTCGCTCAGGCCATCCAGATGCAACCCTGATGTAACGATGCCGATGACGACGACCACCGCCACTGCCCGCGCCCATTCGTTCCAGAAAAGGTCGAAGATCCCTCCAACGGCCACCGCGATGAGGCCAATGAGCAGGCCGACCGCTGGGAACCACGCCATGGACCGGGCAATGGTCTTCTCGTAGTTGTCGCTGGTCATCGCCGGCATGAATGGCAACGGGATCAACGTCAGAAAGCGTATCGCTTCGAAGAAGGAGGTCATCATCTCAAATCTTTTATCTCCAATGCCCATCGCGGCACGATATTGACTGCGCGCAGGATTGTCGTGGTGGGGTAGCAGTCGAGGCCGGTGGCGCTGCCGGCGTCGATGCGCCAGCGCCAATGCTCACTCAGCGGCGTGTGCATCAGCATGCACAGCAGCGCCTGAATGACGCCGGCGTGCGCCACCACCACCACGCGCTGGCCGGCGAACTGCGCGCCCAATGCCTGCCATGCTGCGTGCGCGCGCTGCGCCATCTGTTCAAGCGATTCACCCTGACAGGGCGCATTGTGAACAGGATCGGCGAACCGCCGGCGGGCATCGTCTGGGAATTGCCTCATCACCTCGCGGTAGGTTAGCCCTTCCCACAATCCATGTGACGCCTCTCGCCAGCGCACATCGCTGTGCACTGCGATGGAGCGCGCGCCGACGATGGTGTGTGCGGTGGCCTCGGTGCGCGCCAGGCCGGAATGCACCACGGAATCAATCGTGCGCGCGTGAAAGAAGCCGGCGAGCGCATTTGCCTGTTGCACGCCGAATGCAGTCAATGGGCGATCAGTGAAGCTGAGATAGCGGCGCTGCGCATTCCAGTCGGTCTGGCCATGGCGCACCAGCCACACACTGCGAGGGTGGGTTGGCATGGATGCCGAGGCTACCACTGAAGATCGCGAGCCTGGGGTGCAGATCGCGGATCGAGAGGCGCTCAACTACAAAATCCGCAGCCCGCGCCTTGACAAGTAAAATTGCACAATGACTATTGGCGTTTCCATGCCTCGCATCGACGCGCGAGCGAAGGTGACCGGCAGTGCGCTCTACCCGGGCGACCTTGCCATGCCTGGCATGGCGCACGCAAAGGTGCTGTTTGCGCGCCGGCCCCACGCCCGCGTGAAATCCATTGACATCCGCGAGGCGCTGCAAGCGCCGGGTGTGCTGGGCATCTTCACCGGCGCTGATGTGCCGAACAACGAGTATGGCCTCGTGCTGTTCGATGCGCCGGTGATGGTGACCGCCGCCGATTCTCATCCGCGCACGGGCAAGGCGCACGAAGATTTTGATGGAGTCGTTCGTCATATCGGCGAGAAGATCGCGTTCGTCGTTGCAGAGACCGAAAGGCTTGCCGAGCATGCGCGCGATTTGATTCGCGTGGAGTACGAAGATCTGCCGGCGCTTGTTGACATGCACGCCGCGCTGGATCCCGATGCCCCGCAGTTGCATCCGCACTACGCCGGCAATGTGATGAAACGCTATCGCATCCGGCGCGGCAATATCGACACGGCTTTTGCCCAGGCCGACGTCGTCATCGAGGACATCTACACCACGGGCGCGCAGGAACACGCCTATTTGCAGCCAGAAGCCGGCCTCGCCTACATCGACGAGATCGGGCGCATCACCGTGCAGGTGGCTGGCCAGTGGACACACGAGGACCAGCAGCAGATTGCCCACGCGCTGAATTTGCCGGAAGAGCAGGTGCGCGTAATTTATCCAGCCATCGGCGGCGCCTTCGGCGGGCGCGAAGACATGAGCGTGCAGATCGTGCTGGCGCTGGCGGCGCAGCGCTTGCAGCGCCCGGTAAAGATCGTGTGGACGCGCGAGGAGAGCATCATTGGCCATCACAAGCGCCACCCGATGTGGTTCCACGCGAAGCTGGGTGCGACGAAGGATGGCAGATTGCTGGCGGCGCAAGTTGAGGCGCGCGCGGACGCCGGCCCCTATGCCTACACCTCGACCAAGGTGCTGGGTAATGCGGCGGTGATGGCTGCCGGCCCGTACGAGATTCCCAACGTCGCCATCGACGCGATGGCCGTTGTCACCAACAACGTGCCGAGCGGCGCATTTCGCGGCTTTGGTGCGCCGCAGGCCCTCTTTGTGGCTGAGACGCAAATGAACAAGCTGGCTGCAGCGCTGAAGATGGATGCGGTGGAGTTGCGCCGCAAGAATGCGCTGCGCGAGGGCAGCATCACCGTGAACCAGACGCCCATCCCGCCCGGCTGCACGATGGTCGAGACGATTGATGCGTGCGCGGCTCACGCATCCCACATCGCGCGCCACCAGCCAAGCGGCGCGCCAGTCAAGCGCGGGCGAGGTTTTGCTGCCGGCCACAAGAACATCGGTTTCTCGTTCGGCGCGCCAGAGCGCTGCGAAGCAACAGTGGAGTTGCACGGTGATGGACGAATCGAGCGCGCGGTGGTGCGGCACGCCGGCGCAGATTGCGGCCAGGGTGCGCACACCGTCTTTCTGCAGATGGCCGCCGAGATGCTGCATTTGCCGCCTGAAAAGATCGAGCTGGTGTTGAGCGACACCGCCAGCAGCGGCAGCAGCGGCAGCGCTTCGGCTTCGCGGCTCACCTTCATGGCTGCGCATTCCATCCAGGGCGCGACGAGCGATGCGCTGAAAAAATGGCAGGACGAAGAGCGGCCAGCGATTGCGCACCACGTCTATCGCCCGCGCGCCACCACCATGATGGATGACGAGACTGGTTACGCTGACCCCAACATCACCTATGGCTATGTGGCGCAAAGCGCCGAGGTGGAAGTGGACACCGAAACCGGCCGTGTGCATGTACTGAAGCTGGTGAGCGCCAACGATGTGGGCAAGGCGGTGAATCCGCAACAGGTGATTGGTCAGATCGAAGGCGGCGTGGTGCAAGGATTGGGCTGGACGAACCTTGAGCATTTTGTCACGCGCGGCGGCGAGGTGCTGACCTCGCGCTTCAGCACCTATCTCATCCCTTCGGTGTTGGATATTCCAGAGGAAGTTGAATCCGTCATCGTGGAGAACCCCGACCCACAAGGCGCGCTGGGCATTCGCGGCATGGCCGAGATGCCCTTGCTGGTGGTTGCGCCGGCGGTGGTTGCGGCCATCCATGATGCCATTGGCGTGTGGATCAATGAGGTGCCTGTGACGCCAGAACGTCTGTTGAACGCATTGCAGTCGCATCGATCGCGGTGAGTTCGTGAACGCAGATCAACGTACAACGCCTTGAAAGCACCATCACACCACATATCACAACAAAGAGAGAGTTCCGTGTCAATCGTCAAGAAAAATCCTGTCCGCTCGCTCCCCTTCACCAAGTCCGTTGGTTTTCGCAAGGCGCTAAATGAGCGTGTCGATCAACATCTGAAAGAGAACAAGTTGCCGGCGCGCGACGTGCCGGCGATGTACATCAAGACCGTCATCGTGTTTGCGTGGTGGCTCGCAGCGTATCTGTTGCTGCTGCTGGGTGGATTTCCGGTGTGGGCAAATATCATCCTGCTGCTCGTGTGGGCGGTGAGCATTGCCGCCATCGGCTTCAACGTGATGCATGACGCCAACCACAACGGCTACTCAAACAACCCGCGCGTGAACAAGATATTGAGTTTCAGCGCCGAGTTTCTTGGCATCAGCGGTTTTCGCTGGCGCACGAAGCACAATGTGTGGCATCACACCTACACCAACATCGCCGGCCTCGATGACGATGTGGAGACCTATGGCACGATGCGGCTCTCGCCGCATGAGCCGTGGAAGCCGATCTTCCGCGCCCAGCACTGGTACTTCCCCCTCGTCTACAGCTTCATCGGCTTCGACTTCATCATCCGCGATTTCTTGATGATTTTTCTCGGCAAGTCCGATGCGACGCATGTTTATCCGAAGATGACGCGCAACGACAAGATCGTATTCTGGGCCGGCAAGGCTTTCTTCTTCACGGTCATGATTGCGCTGCCAATGCTGGTGTTCCCGTGGTGGCAGGTGTTGATCGGCGCGTCGCTGGTGTTGCTCATCGTCGGCATGCTTACCAGCCTGGTGTTTCAACTTGCGCACATCATGGAAGCTGCCGAGTTCCCCGAACCTTCGGGTGACCCGCTGCAGATGGCAAACGAGTGGGCAGTCCACGAGGTGCAGACCACGGTGAACTTTGCGCCGCGCAATAGCGTTTTGAATTGGTACATCGGCGGGTTGAATTTCCAGATCGAGCATCACCTTTTGCCGCACATCTGCCACATCAACTATCCACAACTTGCGCCGATTGTGCAGAAGACGTGCGACGAATTCGGCATCAAGTACTACAGCTATCCGACCTGGCGTGGCGCATTCATGAGCCACTGGCGCGAACTGCGCAATCTTGGCCGCAAGGAGATGCGGCCGGCGACGGCGATTGCCGGCAAGTAGCATTTCGCGCGGAGGCGCAAAGCAGCAAAGGCGCAGAGATCTTCTCTGCGCCTTTTTGGTGGGAGGAATTTCTGGCGGCTGACTCACGGGGCGGGCTTCAGATCGGAATGTCAAAATCGCAAATACCGTTATAAATATGCCATGACCCACGCCATTCCCGCCGGCCTGATCGAAGCCGCGCAGGCTGTGCAAGCCGGCGCGCTCACCGCCACCCACCTTGTCGAATATGCGCTCGCGCAGATCGAACGCTGCCGCGATCTCAACACAATCGCTTTCGTCGACGCCGAGCGCGCACTGCGCGAAGCCGGCGATCTCGATCGCGCCGCGCGTGGCGGCAACCTGCGCGGCCCGCTGCACGGCATCCCCATTACAGTGAAAGATTTGTTCAATGTGCGCGGCATGCCCACCCGCGCTGGCGCCCGCGCGCCGCTTCCGCGCATCATGCCGGATGAAGCGCCGGCGGTGGAAGCCCTGCGCGATGCCGGCGCCATCATTCTTGCAAAGACCAACATGCAGGAAGTGGCGCTCGGCTTGAACGGAGAGAACCCCTGGACTGGCGACGTAAAAAACCCGCATGATCCAGCGCGGCAAAGCGGCGGCTCATCGAGCGGTTCGGCGGCAGCGGTGGCAGCCGGCATCGGCTATGGCTCACTTGGCAGCGACACCGCCGGCTCCATTCGCCTGCCGGCATCATTCTGCGGTGTGGCCGGCTTCAAGCCGTCGTGGGGGCGTGTATCGCTCGAAGGCGCATTGCCGCTGATGCCCAGCATGGATCATGCCGGCCCGCTGGCGCGCAACGTGACCGATGCGGCGATGTTGTTTGCGGCGCTGATTCGCGAAGACCCGCCTGCTATGCAGGGCCTGGCAGATCTCAAGGCTCCCACTTTGGGCGTCCCGCATAAATACCTCGAGGGCGTGCTCACAGCGGATGTGCATCGGGAGTTTTTGGCTTTCATCACCCATCTAAAAGCACACAGCGCGAAGATCATCGATATCGACCTGGACATCATCGACGCGGCGAATGCATTTCCGCCAATACGCGCAGAATCGGTGATGGTGCATCGCAAGGTGTTGGAGAGCGAGCCCAATGCCTTTGCGCCAAACGTGCGCGATGCACTGATGCGTGGTTACCAGCCTACCGCGGTGGAATACCTGACGGCGCGACAGCAGCAGCACGAGATGCGAGAGGCCATTCATCGCAGCCTGGCCGGCGCGGATGCGCTGCTGTTGCCAGCATCGCCGTGTGTCGCGCCAGCGCGCGGCGAAACGGAAGTCGATCTGGAAGGCGGCCGGCAAAATGTGAGGTCGGCAATTCTGAAGTTGAGCGCGCCATTTGCGTTTGCCGGCGTGCCAGCGCTTTCATTGCCCTTTACGCGCCTCGCCGGCTTGCCGGTAAACGTGCAGGTGGCCACGCCTTTCGGAGAGGATGCGCGAGCGCTGGCAATTGGGCAATGGGTGGAGGCGGCGAATGCGGCGCGCCTCGCCTGACGCCGGTCAAGCAAGCTCGAAATCGCCGGCCCGCAAAAATACAATGGGCGCGCATGAATCTGCAACCAATTGATTTTCTGCAGCAGCCGGCGGCGCTGTGTGTGCTTGTGCCGCTGGGGCTCTTGTTTGTGTTCGCCGTCTGGGCTTTTGCCGCCTTCACCCGCGAGTCTGAGGGCAGGCGTCAACACAGGATGAAGACGGAGGGCGTGATTGAAGCCGCCGGCGTCGATGGCATGTCGATGCTGCAATTCCGCGACTACGTGCGCAAGTTGATGGCGCAACAAGGCTACGCGACGGACGTGCCGGCGGTGGTGTCGGCGAATGATATTGGCACAGATCTGGTGGCGATAAAGGATGACATGCGCACATCGGTCGTGGTCATGCGCTATCGCAAGGAACTTTCGCCGCGCGTGGTGGATGAGGCCATTCGCAACAAGGCGCATTACCGATGCGAGGCAGCGATGGTGGTGACGAACGGCCTGTTTCGCAAGGATGCGATTGCGCTGGCTGCCGGCGCCGGCTGCACGTTGATCGATCGCGATGCGCTGGCTGAGTGGGTGCTGGCGCATCAACCTTCCATCGCCGCGCTGGTGTGAGTCCGGCATGCGTGATGTGCGCCGCACTTTCCGAAGCACGCCGCACATGTGCGCTCAGTGTTCGCCGGTGGCCTGCGCCTTCACCAGTGAGGCATAGTAGCCGGCGCCCTGCATCAGTTGTGCATGGTTGCCCAACTCCACGATCTGCCCGTCCTTCAACACCACGATCTGATCAGCTTTGCGAATGGTCGATAGCCGATGGGCAATCACGAACGCCGTGCGACCCTTCATCAATTTCTCGAAGGCATCCTGGATCAACGCCTCAGTCTCGGTGTCCACCGCCGATGTCGCCTCATCCAGCACGAGGATGCCAGGGTCAGCGAGGATGGCGCGCGCAATGCTGAGCAATTGACGCTGGCCAACGGAAAATTGCGAGCCGCGCTCCTGCGCCAGCGTGTCGTAGCCGTGCCCCTGCTTCATGATGAACTCATGGCAGTTGGCAAGCTTGGCGGCGGCAATCACCTCATCCATCGTCGCATCGGGCCGGCCATAGCGGATGTTGTTTGCAATCGTGTCGCTGAAGATGAATGGCTCCTGCAACACCACGCCGATCTGCGAGCGCAGCGATTGCTGCGTCACCGTGCGAACATCGTAGCCGTCGATCGTGATGCGCCCGCCGGTCACATCATAGAAGCGGCACAGCAGCGAGGCGATGGTCGTCTTGCCGCTGCCGGTTTGGCCGACCAGCGCAATGAGTTGGCCGGGTGCGATGTTTAGTGTGATGTCCTTCAGCACCAGCCGTGTGTCGTCGTAGCCGAAGTTGACGTGATCGAAGGTCACCTCGCCGTTTACGCGCGGCAGGGTGCGCGCGTTTGGCGCGTCGGTAATCACAGGCTGCGTGTCGAGCAGCCTGAAGATCTTGTTGGCTGAGGTCAGCACCGATTGCAGCACCACATACATGTTGGTCAGCGTGCTGATGGGCGCCCACAGCGCGTTGATGTAGGCGGTGAAGGCAACTAGGGTGCCGACGGTGAGGCCGACGGCGATGCCGAGATTGTTGGCCGCGGCATACAGCACGATCACCAGCGCGACTGAGCGCGTGATTTCAACCAGCGGCGAGAACCACGCCTGCAACTTGATCACCTTCATCCACTCGGTCACCACGCGCCGGTTGGCCTCGTGGAACTGCTCAAGATTGACCTTCTCGCGGCTGAAGGCCTGGATGATTCGCATGCCGGCGATGTTTTCGGCCAGGAAGATGTTGAAGCGCGTCATGTTTTCGCTTACGCGCTCCCAGCCGTCATAGAGCCGCGGTCGCATGTACAAGCCCACAAGCGTCAGCACCGGCAGCGTGCCAAGTGCGATCAGCGTGAGCGGAGGGTTGATGGCGAGCATGAGAATGACGACCACGATGCCGGCGGTGATGTCGTTGAACAGCCCCGCCACCTGGTTGCTCAGGAAGTCGTTGATGGCGCGCGCGTCGCCCATGAAGCGCGTCATGGTCTTGCCCACTGGCTCGGCATCATGGAACTTGAACGATAGCTGTTGCACGTGCTCGAACAGTTGCCGGCGCAAATCCACCAGGATGTTGACGCTGATGCGCGACAGCAGCATGGAGCGAATGAACACGCCGAAGTAATTGATTGCGTGCAATGCCGCTGCGGCGATCAGAATCGGCATGAAGCCATCTGGCTTGTTGACCGCAATGTGCTGGTCGATCAGGGTGCGGTCGATGAACGGATACAGCTGTGAGACGATGACGCAGGCCATGTAGATGGACACGGTGAGCGCCATGCGCCTGCGATATGGACGCAGGTAGGTGAAGACGCGCGCGAGCGTCTGCTTGGGCGGCAGTGGCGGCGGTTCGTCGCTGTGGACGATGCTGGCGCGGCGGCCGGTGATGGTTCTGAGCATGAATAATCTGAAGTCGCTTGCAAAGATACAAAAGCGCCAAGAAGAACACTCAGCGGTTTTGCGCCTTTGTGAGAGATGAATTCTTAATCGCCGAAAACTGGCCTCAACACTGGCGCCTCCGGCATTGCGCCGGCGCCGCTCATACGCTGCATCTCCAGCACATCGCGGTAGTAGCCGCTGGCGCGCATCAGTTGCTCGTGCGTGCCCTCTTCGATGATGCGCCCATCCTTCAGCACGATAATGTGGTCGGCGCTCTCGACTGTCGACAGGCGGTGCGCAATCATGATGGTCGTGCGCCCGCGCATCACCTCCTTGACTGCCGCTTGCAGCAGCTTCTCGGTGTGCGCGTCCACCGCGCTCATCGAGTCGTCGAGGATCAGGATTTTGGGGTCGAGCAGGATGGCGCGGGCGATGGCGACGCGCTGGCGCTGGCCGCCTGACAAGCCGAGGCCGCGCTCGCCAACAAAAGTGCTGTAGCCATCTGGCAACTTGGAGATGAACTCGTGCGCCTGAGCCAGCTTCGCCGCATGCTCAATTTCCTCCTGTGTGGCGCTTGGCCGGCCAAACGCGATGTTGTCTGCCAGCGACGCCGAGAACAGCAGCGTGTCCTGAGCTACCATCCCGATGTGGCTGCGCAACTCCTGCAGGTCGTAGCTGCGCACATCCACGCCGTCAACCATCACCAGACCGCTGGTGACGTCGTAGAAGCGGCCGATCAGATGAATGAGCGTGCTTTTGCCGCTGCCGGTCGCGCCGACGATGGCGAGTGAGGTGCCGGCCGGCACGCGCAGATTGACGTCGTGCAGCGCCCGCGCCGATGCGGTTGGGTAGGTGAAGTTAACTTTTTCGAAGGTCACTTCGCCCCTTGTCACCGCCGGCGGCGTCTTGCCCGGTTCCAGCAAGGGCGACTTGATCGTCACCGGCTCATCCAGCAACTCGAAGATGCGCACGGCGGCGGTTGAGGTCTGGCTGAAGGCGTTAAGTTGCGTGCCGAGCGCATTCACCGCGCCGAGCAACAACATGCTCAGGCTGATGACAGCGACGAGTGTGCCGAGCGTCATGTCGCCGGCCATCACGCGGTAGCCACCCAGGCCAATCAGGCCGAGTTGCATGAAGCGGCCCAGGCTGGCGATGATGGCCCAGCGCTTGTTCCAGATGTCCTGCACGATGAGGTTACCCTCTCGCACGTGGTCGATGGTTCGGTCGAATTTCTTCTCTTCCTGCGTTTCCTGCGCGTAGGCCTTGACCACCTTGATGCCGGCGAGGTTGTCCTGCAACTGCGCCGAGAGCATGGCGAAGCGCTCGTGCGAGTCAGCCTGATGCGGCCGCAGCGCACGGTGGGCAAAGAACATACCCAGCCCCGAAGCCAGCATCGGCCCGATCACCAGGGCAGCCAGCAGCGCATCCTGCTGGAAGATGGCGTAGGTGGCGAAGCAGATCGTCATGATGTGGCTCATGCTCTCGACCATGATCTGCGAGAGGAAGATGCGCGTGCTTTCCACGTCGCTGCTGATGCGGCTCATCAGTCGGCCGGTCTGCTCCTTGTCGTAAAAGGCATATTGCAGCGCGAGCAGCTTGCGGTAGAGCATCAGCCGCACGTCGGTCATCACCAGTTGACCGATGCGGTTCTGACCATAGGAGTAGAAATAGGTGGCGATGGCGCGCGTTGCTGTGACGAGCAACAACAGGCCGAGATACGGCAGCAGCAGGTCGATCTGCTGCTCTCCGATGACGTTGTCGACGATGGCCTTGGTGACCAACGGCGCGATGGTCAACATGGCTGAGAGCAGCAAGTTGATGAAGACCAGCGCGATCAGGAGTTTTTTGTGCGGTTTGAGAAAGCCGAGCAACCGGCGCATGGGGGCGTTCTTCCTTGAACGAAAAACATTATAGAGGCCTCATCCATCTGCGCCATTCGCCCAACCGCCGGCCTGCGTATAATTCATCGCATCGCTAGAACAAACGTCCTATGGCCAAGAAAACTTCCACCTCTGCCAACAGCGTTTATCAGGCGCCGCTGGAACTGGAGGACAACCGCTTCGGCAGGATTCGCCGCGCCGATATCAATGAGCAGATGCAGGACAGCTACCTGTCCTACGCGATGTCGGTCATCGTCAGCCGCGCCCTGCCCGATGCCCGCGACGGTCTGAAGCCGGTGCAGCGGCGCATCCTGTTTGTGATGCATGACACAGGCCTGCGCCCCGATTCGTCGTATCGCAAGAGCGCGCGCATCGTCGGCGACGTGCTGGGCAAATATCACCCCCACGGAGACCAGTCGGTCTATGACGCGATGGCGCGCATGGCGCAGGACTTTTCGATGCGCTATCTGCTGGTGGACGGGCAGGGCAACTTTGGCAGTGTGGATGGTGACCCGCCGGCGGCCATGCGCTACACCGAGGCACGCCTGAGCAAGCCGGCGATGGAAGTGCTGGCTGACCTTGAAAAGAGTACGGTCGACTTTGCCGACAACTACGACGGCACCCAGCGTGAGCCGACTGTGCTGCCGGCGGCCATCCCGAACCTGATTTTGAATGGCGCCACCGGCATCGCCGTCGGCATGGCCACCAACATCCCACCGCACAACCTGAACGAGATCGTCGATGCCATCGTGCTGATGCTCGACCGCATTGGCGAGACGCGCGGCGCGGCGAAGAAGATGCAAGAGTGGACGGTGCCAGAGGCGGAGGTCGATGTCGAAGACCTGATGAAGTTCGTCAAGGGGCCGGATTTTCCCACCGGCGGCATCGTCTTTCGCCACGATGACAAGATCGAAGGCGGTGATGCCATCCGCAGCGCGTATGCCACCGGGCGCGGCAAGCTGGTGGTGCAGGCCAAGGCGCATCTGGAGGAAGGCACGCGCGGCCGCAACCACATCATCGTGACCGAGTTGCCGTATGCTGTGAACAAGAGCGCGCTGATTGAGCGCATCGCAGATCTGGTGCGTGACGAGAAGATTACCGGCATCACCGATATCCATGACGAGAGCGACCGGCGTGGGATGCGCGTCGTCATCGACATCAACAAGAATGACGAACCGCGCAAGGTGCTGGCTGCGCTCTACAAATACACCAACATGCGCACCACGTTCGGCATCATCATGCTGGCGCTGGTGAATGGCGAGCCGCGCATTCTGTCACTGCGCAAGATGCTGCAGGTGTTCATCGAGCATCGTGTGGTGGTGATTCGCCGGCGCAGCGAATATGATCTCGATGAGGCGAAGCGCCGCGCGCACATCCTTGAAGGTCTGGTGCGCGCGCTCGACATGATCGATCGCATCATCAAGCTCATCCGCAGCAGCCGCGACACGGAGACGGCTAAGGCCGGCTTGATCAAGGACTTGAAGTTCAGCGAGGTGCAGGCGCAGGCGATTTTGGACATGCCGCTGCGCCGGCTTACTCAACTCGATCGCAAGCGCCTCGAAGAGGAACTGGCTGAAAAGCGCAAGCTGATCAAGCATCTCGAAGATCTGCTCAAGAATCCGATCAAGATCCTCAACGTGATCAAGGATGAGCTTGGCGCGCTGAAGGACAAATACGGCGATTCACGCCGCACGTCCATCGTGGGCAAACTGGATGAAAAGCATGATTCAAAGGCCAGGAGCCAGGAGGCCAAAGGCAAGAATCACGCCAGCGGCAAGAACGGCAAGGCAAATGACAGGGCCGACGCAACGGACTTTCCACTCACCGCGCACGAGTTGCTCGGCAAGCAGGAGGTCTATGTGATCGTCGGCCAGAATGGCAAGATTGGCCGCGTGAGTGAGATGCCCCGCGTGACCAGCGCTGCAGAGGTGGTGCCGGCGGCGGTGGTCAAGACCACCACGAAGGAACTCGTCTACGTCATCGGCTCCTCCGGGCGCGGTGTGGTGTTGAATGTGGGCAACCTGCCGCAGGAGGACGTGGTGCGCGGGCAGGGTGCAGTGCTGTCGACCATCAGCGCGTTTCCGCAGAGTGATGATGTCGTCGGCGCGTTCAGCGTTGACCGGACTACGGTGAAGAAGGGCGAGAAGGGCGAAGACGAAGCCGGCCCGTTCATGGTGTGCGCCACCGCGAATGGCATGATCAAGCGCAGCAGCGCTGCCATTTTGCCCGGCGCACCCGGCCAATCCTTCCCCGCGATTGGCGTGGTTGAAGGCGACAGCGCCATCAGCGCGCGCCTGGTGCAGGGTCACGAAGACCTGATGCTGTTTACACAGCAGGGCATGGCAATCCGCTTCAAGCAGGAAGATGTGCGCCCGATGGGGCTGCCCGCCGGCGGTGTGGTTGGCATCAAGCTTGAAGCGGGTGACATTGTGATGAGCATGGGTATCGCTGATGAGAGCGGCAGGGAACTCGATATCGTGCTTGGGACCACTGATGGCCGCGCCAAGCGCATTGCATTCAAGGACTATCCGGTGCAGGGACGCGCTGGCAAAGGTGTGATTACGGCTAAACTGGTGCGCGATGCGACGGTGGCCGACGCGGTGATCGCCAACTCCGAAGACACCATCGTCTATGTGACGATGAAAAACAACGCCAAGAGCCTGAAGGCCAAGAACCTGACGCGGCGTGGCCGGCCCGCCGGCGGCGATGAAGCCATCGCGCTCAGCGGCAACGACTATCTGATGAGGATGGTGGTGGTGGAGGACTAAGCCGTAATCGACAGGCAGCAACTATTCCATGAAGCGCTCGATATGGACATCGAGCGCTTCATTTTGTCTTGCAGCGATGAGTGCAACGATGTGTTCTCCTGTGTGTCTGTCCGGCAGATGGTTGATGATCGATGGCGCAACGATTTGCGGACTCGGCGCGCATCACCCTATCGCCCGTTCGGACCGGGTGAGCTTGGGCCGTAGCCGTTCGGACCGGGTGAACTTGGGCCGTAGTCGTTCGGACCGGGTGAGCTTGGGCCATAGCCGTTGGGGCCGGGTGAACTGGGGCCGAATGCAGTTGAAGTGGTGTGTGCAAATGTGTTCATGGTTAAGGTTCCTTTTTGTGCGATGCGTTGATCTTGAGATTGCGTTACTGAATGGGAGGCGTGATTCACAGTGAGTTGGGGCCGGGTGAACTTGGGCCGTAGCCGTTGGGGCCGGGTGAGCTGGGGCCGAATGCAGTCGAAGTGGTGTGTGCAAATGTGTTCATGGTTAAGGTTCCTTTTTGTGCGATGCGTTGATCTTGAGATTGCATTACTGGATGGGAGGCGTGATTCACAGTGAGTTGGGGCCGGGTGAGCTTGGGCCGAAACCGTTGGGGCCGGGTGAGCTGGGGCCGAATGCAGTTGGAATGATGCGTACAAATTTAGACATGATCTTTCTCCTGTTACAACTGAATGGAACTACATC
>JBDHWI010000022.1:0-35361 GCA_039810125.1 Thermoflexales bacterium
CCGGCATCAAGCGCCTCCATCAGGCGAGGACGAGGGATCCACGCGCTCACTGCACGCGGCTTGTAGAGCTTGGTGAGGAGCAATTTCTGCTCAGGCGGCATTGAGAGAACTCCAGACGAGCGATGCCATGCGCTGCATCGCCGATCTGGATTCTAACGTTAATCCATCCAGCCGCACAGGTGTTTACAGCTTCTTGATTTTCTCGTCGATCTCGGCCATGCGGCCTTCCACGCTATCCTTGAAGCGCTTGAGCGATTCGGAGAATTCGTCAGTTGCGTCGAGCAATTCCTGCGCCATCTGCGAGGGCGTCTTGATGTTGAGCGGGTTGTTTGGGTCGCGGGCAGATTCGGGCGGCTGCGCCGGCGCGTAGCCGGTGAAGGCGCCATCCGCTGCGCGCGTCAGTTTGCGCGTGCCCGTCACCGCATCGCGGTTGAGCGGACCGTAGATGTGAGGGAAGGTCAGCGCCGGCTCACCTGCAGGGAGCGTCTCGTCTGGCTCGGAAGTTGCCGGCGGGCTGCCAAATTCAGCCTGCGCTTCGGGTGGCATGGCGCTCGCTGCGTCCTCCGTTGCGGCCGGCGCGGGTGAAGCCGGCGCTTCCCACTTCACTGGCGCGGTCACTTTGCTCTCATCGATCTCCAGCGCCAGAAAATCGCCGGCTTGATCCTTGTAGAACAGGTTGGCGACCGTCAGCATCAGGTCGTCGCCGGCAGTGCAGTGGATGAACCCCTCGCGCGCCAGACTCGCCGGCTTCAGCGGCTCAATCGCCGGCTGCGCCTGCCATGCGTCGTAGTCTGCCTTGCTGATCAAATGCAAAATCGTTGCCATGATTCACCTTCACACAAAGATCACGCGTGGACGCGCTATTCGACATCCTTGACCTGCTCTTCAGGGTCGAGCATGGCCGGCGTCACTGCGTTATGACGCGCCAGCTTCGCCATGAAGATGCTGAACACATATAGCAGCAGCAGCGGCACCATCACGATGCTCATGTTGATTGGGTCGGGCGTGGGCGTGATCAGCGCGGCGATGACTGCAATGATGACGATGGCCCAGCGCCACTGCTTCTGCAGCACGCGCGCGTTGATGACATTGGCCTTCGCCAGAATGAAGATGATCAGCGGCATCTCGAATGCGACACCCATCCAGAACATGACGCCGGCGACAAACGGGATGTATTCGTCCGGAGTCAGGTCATACTTGAAGACCGATGGGAAGATGCCGGTGAGGAAGCCAACTGCCGCCGGCAGCATGACGAAGAATGCAAACGTCGCGCCCAGCATGAACAGCAGGAAGCCGAACGGCAGGCCGATCAAAATCCATTTCTTCTCGTTCGGCATCAGGCCGGGGAAGATGAATGCCAGAATCTGATACAGGATGAACGGCAGCGCCAGCACCATGCCGACGGTGAGCGACACCGTGAAGACGTTGGTCAACGACGATGTTGGGCTGGTGACCAGCAATGGCCGCGCGCCATACGGCCCGAGCAGGATGTGGATGATGCGCTCCGCAAAGAAAAGGCCAACCGCCGCGCCAAGCACCAGCGCAATGACGGCTTTGAAAAGGCGATCCCGCAACTCGCGCAGGTGGTCGAGCAGGGTCATGCCCTCTTCAAGCTCTTCCGGGGTGATGTCTTGGGCCATGGTCTTTAGTCCGCCGTGTTATACACCAGAACGGTGATTGAAAGATGAAAACAACCTGCTCCCAATCTGACGGCAAAGAGACGGGATGCGGGGGCAGAGATGAGCGATTTCGAGATCGGAGATCAGCTGCGCCACGGACTGTCGTCGTCCAGCTTGTCTGCGCGCACTTCCGCACCTACGCTCGCCCATGGGTTGTCGTCGGCCAGGTAGATGGGGCTGGGAGCAGACGGCGACACAGCCTTGTGCGCCACGTAGGCCTTGCTCGTGCCGTTGGCTGGCGGCTTGGCGACCGCCGGCGGGGCGATGGTGTTCGCGCCGTTGCTGGTTGCGACAACGGCAGTTGGCGTCGTTGTCGCTGCAAAAGGTTGCGACGGAGTCTCCGGCGCAATCGGCTGCAGGGCAATCGCCTTGTTCACGTCGTCGGCATATGGTTTGAGCAACGACCGGATGTCCGCCGCTTCGCGAATGGCGTCCACCTCCTGTCGAATCTCGCGCGTCACCTGGTCGATGTCTTCGGCGATGGGCTGTAACTCGGTTTGAAATTCCTTGGTGAAGGCGATGTAGGTGAGCCGCAATTTGCGCAGGGCATTGCCCATCCCGCGCGTCAGTTCGGGCAGGCGCTCCGGCCCGAAGATCAAGAGCGTCAGCACAAGGATGACGATGACCTCCAGCGGGCCGATGCCAAATATCGTTCCGTTCATAGGGATGCTGCCGCGCCCAGCACGCCGTTGATGAATCGCGCGCTGGTGTCGCTGCCAAAATCTTTTGCTAGATCGACCGCTTCATTGATCGCAGCTTTTACCGGCACATCACCAAAGCGCATTTCCCATAGCGCGATGCGGAGGATGTTGCGATCAATCGCTGCCAGCTGCGCGACCGGAAAATCCGGCGCCAGATCGCTGATCAGCTTGTCCAGGCCGGCCTGTTCGACGGTCACGCCGCTCACCAATTGTGAGGCATAGCTGCGCAGCCCGTCGGCCAGCGACCCGTCCTGAAAATGGCGGCTGAGGATGACGCCGGCGTCGCGCTGGGCTGTGTCGGCTTCATACAACACTTGCAGCGCAAGCACGCGCGCCTCATGCCGTGACATCTTCAAAATACACATCGACTGCGGCAACGCGCAGCCCCACTATTTCCTCTACCGATTGAGCAACTTCTGTTTGTATCTGCCGGCCCAGATCCGTCAGCGTCGCATCCACCGCCGCAACCACGTGCAGCTGCGCGCGCACTTCGCCATCCGCCACGCTCACTTCCACGCCACGAAAGTTGTCGCGCGTGCGCAGCGAGCCGGAGTGATCGACCAGCGCGCGCACGCTGGGCAGCGCCAGCACGGTGTTTCGCACGATCATGCGAATGACATCGGGTGAGATGGTGACGTTGGATTGGGACATGGCTGTTGGTTACCAGCGAATCGACAGGCCGGCGTTTGGAGCGTCACGCAGCGCTTCGTGATGCGCTCGTGATTGCGCCAATTCCGCAACCCAATCTGATAACCCGAAAAATGAAACCGATAGCAATCGCCTATCACTAAAACCAATAACAAATCACTTTTGTCGATCGCTGCCTATTGCATCACCAGTCCGCCATCCACAGTCAGCACAGCGCCGGTGATGAAGGCAGCCTCATCACTCGCGAGGAATGATACAGCATACGCCACCTCTTCCGGCGTGCCGAAGCGCCCCAGCGGCGTGGCCTTGATGGCCAATTGCTTCTGCTCGTCGGTCAGCACGTCGGTCAGCGCAGTGGGGATGAAGCCGGGCGCAACGCAGTTCACGGTGATGTTGCGCGAGCCAACTTCCTTGGCCAGCGATTTGCTGAAGGCGATCACGCCGGCCTTCGCGGCGGCGTAGTTGGTTTGCCCGCCCTGGCCGGCCAGCCCCACCACTGAGCTGATGTTGATGATGCGCCCGCCACGCGCGCGGATCATCGGCTTCACGGCGGCCTTGCAGCAGTTGAACACGCTCTTCAGGTCGGCGTCGATCACGATGTCCCAGTCGGCTTCGCTCATCATCATGAGCAGCGTGTCGCGGGTGGTGCCGGCGTTGTTCACCAGAATGTCGAGCTTGCCAAAGGCGTCGGTGCATGCCTTGACCAGTGCGCCGGCCTCACTGGCCTGGCTCACGTCGGCCTTGAAGGCGATGGCTTTGCCGCCGGCGTCGGTGATTGCCTTGACCACTTCCTGCGCCGCCGCCTCGCTGCTGTTGTAATTCACCACCACCGCCGCGCCGCGCTTCGCCAATTCGGTGGCGATGGCGCGACCGATGCCGCGTGATGCGCCCGTGACGATCGCTGATTTACCTTGAAGTTGAGTCATGTCCATCAATTTTGAAGTCTCGATTTTGAATGATGAATTTGAAATTCAAATCGCAACATTCGCCAAAAATCAGCCAATTGCTCTCGTGTCAACGCCATCCACGGTGCGCTTGATCAGGCCGCACAGCACGTCCTTTGGCCCAAGCTCCACAAAATGCGTCACACCTTGCGCCGCCATGCGCCGCACGCTGTCGGTCCAGCGCACCTGCGAGGTGAGTTGCGCTGCCAACTCGGCGCGGATGTCGTCGGGCTGGGTGATGGGCTGGGCGCTGGTGTTGGCGATGACAGGGATGACAGCTGCGCTGATCGGTGTGCCAGCCACGACGCCGGCGAACTCGTCCCGAATACCTGCCATCAGCGGAGAGTGCGAGGCGATGCTGACGTTGAGCGGCAGCGCGCGCTTGGCGCCCTTGTTTTTGGCGATGGCGCACGCGGCGGCCACGGCGGCCTTGTCCCCAGAGATCACGATCTGGCCAGGGCTATTGTCATTGGCCAGCACGACTGGCGCGCCGGCCTGCGCGCTGGCTTCATCACATGCGGCTTGCAACGTCGCTGCATCCATGCCGATGATCGCGGCCATGCCACCCGGATTGCGCTCGCCGGCCAGCTTCATCAACTCGCCGCGCCGGCGCGCCAACCTCACGCCGTCCTCGAAGGTGATTGCGCCGGCAGCGCACAGCGCGCTCAACTCACCCAGACTGTGGCCGGCCACCATCGCCGGCGCTTCAATCTCACCCGACATCTTCACCAGCTCGTAGGCCGCGATGCTGTGGGTGAAGATTGCCGGCTGCGTATTCACCGTGTCGCCCAGTTCGGCGTCGGGGCCGGCCCAGCACACCTGCGAGAGCGCAAAGCCCAGCGCGGCATCTGCGCGCAGAAAGAAACCCTTGACCACGGGTCGCAGCGCAGCTAGTTCTGCGCCCATGCCGACGAATTGCGATCCCTGCCCGGGGAAAACGTAGGCTGTTGTCATGCCTGATGAAAAGGTGAGATGGTGAAAAAGTGAAAAGGTGAAGAGGTGCGTGAGGCCATCTCACAATTCCACCGCTTCACCTTTTGCGCTGTCAGTTGCTTATTTCTTGTTCGTCTTTGTGTCATCGCCGCCGATGTTCACGACCATGCGGCCCTTGTAGTAGCCGCAGGAGGGGCAAACGATATGCGCCGGCTTCTTTTCGCCGCAGTTGTCGCACGAAACCAGTTGAATCGGGGTGATCGCGTCATGCGCGCGGCGGCGGTGTGTGCGGCCCCAGGAAAACTTGCGCTTTGGTAGTGGACCCATGTCAATCAAACTCCTTCAAATTTGTACGCAGCCGCAGTGCGCGATGCGCCGGCATGCGAGATTCTCGCCTGTAAAAAGCGCGTCATTGTATCGCAATTCCCCGTGCCGGCGCAAGCGAAAAAAACGGGGATGCGCGTGGATTGCCGGAGACTGCAGGGCCGGCCCTCGCAGCCAATCACCCGCCCAGCACCGCGCCGGCGAGCGCAGAGTGGCCGCGCGCAAAATCAGCCGCATTCATCACGCGCTTGCCTTCCAATTGCACTTGCACCAGGCGCAGCAGGCCATCGCCGCACTGCACATACACATGGTTGCGATCGATCAGCACCGCGCCGTTTTGCAGCTTGTCTTTGTGGTCGACCATGCCAATCTCAGCGCGCAGCACTTTCAGTTGTTTGCCCTGCAATGTGGTGAATGCCGAAGGCCACGACGACATGGCGCGCACGTGTCGCTCAATGGCCGGCGCGTGCAACGACCAATCGATCTTGCCGGCTTCCTTCTGCAGGCGCGGCGCAAGTGTCACATGCGCTGCATCTTGTTTGCGCGGCGCAATCTCATGTGTCAGCCATTTGGGCAGTGTTTCCTGCAATAGCGCTGCGCCAGTCTGTGCCAGCCGGCTGGTCAGCGTGTCGGTGGTGTCGTCATAGCGAATGGCCTCTTCGCGTTGCGTGAGGATGGGGCCGCTATCGAGGCCAGCTTCCATGATCATGATGGTGATTCCGGTGGCGGCGTCGCCGGCGGCGATGGCTGCGCTGATGGGCGATGCGCCGCGCCAGCGTGGCAGCAGCGAAGCGTGCACGTTGAGGCAGCTGTAGCGTGGAATATCCAGCACGTTTTGGCGCAGGATTTGCCCAAAGGCTGCCACGACGATCACGTCCGGCGCCAGCTCGCGCAGCCGCTCCACCTCCTCCTTCGGCTTGAGCGTTGCCGGTTGCAGGATGTTCAGTTGGTGTTGCAGCGCGAATTCCTTGACGGCAGAGGGTTTGAGCACCTTGCCGCGGCCGGCCGGCGCATCGGGCTGCGTCACGACGGCCGCGATGTCGTAGCCGGCATCCACCAGCGCGGCCAGCGATGGCACTGCAAACGCCGGCGTTCCCATAAAGATCACTCTGGTCATGGAGGAAGTTATATCAGGTCGACCTGATCGATCTGGCTATCCCTTCACTGCGCCTTCCAGCATCGCCTGAAAGAAGGTGTGACGCGCGGCGAGGAACACCACGATCACCGGCAGCATGACCAGCACGCACGCCGCCGCCAACACTTGGTAGTTGATCAGGTTGCTGCCGGTCAAATCGTACACGCCGACGATCACGCTGCGCAAGTTCTGGCGCGACGTGCCGACGATCAGGTAATTTGCGATGAACTCATTCCAGATACCGACGAAGGTGAGCAAAAAGGCTGCCAGCAGACTCGGCATGGCCAGTGGCACGATCACACGTGTCAGCGCCTGCGCCGGCGATGCGCCATCGATGAATGCCGCCTCTTCCAACTCGTGTGGAATCGTGTCGAAGAAGCCCTTCACGATCCAGATGCTGAGCGGCAGGAAGAAGCCGGCGTAGATGCACACCAGCGTGATGCGATCCTGCCAGTCGCGCAAGAGGCGCGCGGTATCGCGGGTGAGCGCGCCATTTGCCACCAGTTGGTCGAACAGCGGGCCGGTCGCCTTGCGCAGATCAACCACGATCTGGTATAGCGCGAGCAGGTTGGTGAGCAGTGGGATGCCAGTGATGGCAAGGATGCCGATCAACAGCACCCGTTTGCCACGAAATTCATAGCGCGAGAAGGCATAGCCGGCGCTGCCGGCAAGCACGGTCACCATCAGCGCGCCGGTGACTGAATAAAAGATCGTGTTCGGCAGATACGTGTTGATGATGCGACCGCGCACTTCTGTGCCCAGCAGCGCCTGCGGGTTTGGCTGCAGGTCGATGATGCGCTGGTAACCCTCGATGAAGAAGCGGCACGCGGCGATATTGAAAGGTTCGCTTGGCGTGTCACAAGGAAAAAGCTGCGGCGGCGTGCGAATGACGTCGGCTTGCTGCTTGAACGACAGCACGAGCGTGCTGAACACCGGAAAGATCATGATGAAGCACACCCCGATTGCGGCGATGTTTGCAGCGATGCGCGCCGCCGGCTTGCGCGCGGCAAAAGCTCGATATGTCGCCATCATTCAAATCAACTCTGCGCGCGAGCGCGAGATGCGCAGCGACACCACGATGAGGATGAGATTGATGCCAAAGATGAACACCGAAAGCGCTGCTGCCTGGCCGAAATCGATTTGCGTGAAGCCGATGGAATACAGCAGGTAGCTCAACACCATGGTGGCGGTGCCGGGGCCGCCGCCGGTCAGGCTGAACACCATGCCGACGCCATTCATGCCGCTCAGCGTCAGGTTGAATAGCGCGACGAGGATCATCGGCAGGATCAGCGGCAGTGTGATCAAGCGAAAGGTGCTCCACGAACTCGCCCCGTCGATGCGCGCACTTTCAACGAGCTCCTTCGGCACGGTCTGCAGCGCGGCCAGCAGCAGCAACGAGGTGAAGGGCAGCGCCTTCCATGATGCTGCGGCAATCAGGTAGAGCATCGCCGGCGCCGGCGGAAACGGCACATTGGGTGAAAGCTGCGCCGGCGGCGACGCGATCAACAGAGGCTGCCCATTCAATCCAAAGATCGGCAGGCTGAACAGCGGCGTCAGCAGCCCTGCGCCGGGGTCGACGAACAGTTTCCACACGTAGCCGACGATCACGTCGCTCAGCACCCACGGGATGAAGATCAGCGTGATGTAGAGCGGCGAGAATTTCATCTTGCGGTTCAGCACCAGCACCACGGCCAGGCTGGCCAGCAGTGTGAGCGAGACGTAGCCGGCGAGAAAAACAGCCGTGTGAACGAGGCTTTCGTGGAAGGCGCTGCTACCGAAGAAGCGGCTGTAGTTTTGCAGGCCGACGAACTTGCGCGCGCCGGCGACCATGCTGTTCAGGCTGAGGCCGAACGTGTAGAAGCCCGGATACAACTGCACGCAGACGATGAAGAGCATCGGCACGAACAGCAGCCAGAATGGCAGTGTGCGGGCAAAGAAGCCGCCGCGACGAGATCGTGTGCGCAGCATGAATTTCGAAAGGGCCTGTTTTGGCGCGCAGAAGTTGAACCCTTCTTGCAAAGACGCGCAGTATTTCATGGTGTCTTTGCAAGAGGGGTGAGCCGGCGGCTTACTGGTTGCCGCGGTTGTATTCGTCGTCGGCCCTTTGCAGCGCTGCGGCAATGTCGGCCGTTGGGTTGGCTTTGATCAAATCGAAGATGGTCGCGGCGATGATCTGCTTTGCCTCCGGCAGGCGCACCAACGAGCCATACCAGGGCTTGCATAGGCCGGCGCTGGCTGCAGCCGCCTGCTTGTAGAAAGGTGTGTCAAACACCTTCTCCTGCATCAGCTTCTGGTTCACCGGCAGGCCGCCGCCTGGCTTTTGCACCCATTCCACGCCGTTTGCCGGGTCCATCAGCCAGTTGATGTAGGCTTTTGCGCCATCGGGGTTTCGCGCGCCGGCGGGGATGACGAAACTGCTGAGACCGATATGGCAACCGGGTTGCGCAGCGCCGCCGCCGGTGAACATTGCCGAGATGGCCATGTCGCCGGCGGCGATTGCCTCCAGCATCGGGCCGCCGGTGGGGTCAAAGTCGTTGCCGTACTGCGTGCCATTCGGCGCTTTGACCGGCTGGATGTAGCGATAGCCGAAGCTGCCGGTGGGAAATGACGCTGCGCGCGGCGCATTCGGATCTATGCCCTTCAAGTCGTTCTCCTCCTTGAAGTCGCCGAGGAAGACGTTGTCCGACGAATAGCCTTTTTGCACGATCTCGCGCATGAACTCGATGGCCTTGATGTTCTCCGGCGTGTTCAACTTCATGTTGCCCTGGCCGTCGTCGTAACGCCCGCCGAATGATGCAATCACTGAATAGAAATAGCGCGTCGCGGCGTCGCCCTCAAACCCAGTGGAGCCGAAATAGGTGATGGCGTAGACGTTCTCCTGCTTCAATTCTGCTGCGCGCTTCAGAAATTCGTCGGCGGTCTTGGGGAAGCCATTCGGGAAGTAATCCTTCCAGTAAAAGACGACGTTGGGCTGCTCGGCCAGCGGCACACAATAGATTCTGTCATCCGGGCCGGTGCATGCCTGCACCGCGCTGGGATCGAGGTCTGCAAACCATGGCTGCGCCTTGACCCAATCGGTGAGGTCTTGCACGGTGCCTTGCTTCAGGAAGACGGGTAGCGCGCTGGCGCCGGTGTGCATCAGATCTGGCACCTCGCCGCCGGCCTGCACCGCCGTCACCAGCGAAGTGACCATCTTCTGCCACTGCTGCGGCTGGTTTACCCATACAAACTGATCCTTGAAGGCCGCGTTGAACTTTGGCATCGATTCGCGCAGGTAGGCGTTGCCGACCGCCTCATCGTTCTTGGGGTCTTCATTCTTCTCGTCGTACTGATACCACGTCACAAATTCGGTGGCTTGCTTCGCCGGCGTCGCAGTCGCCGCTGGAACTTCGGTTGCTGCCGGCGCCTGTGTTGCTGCCGGCGCCGCGGTGGGTGATGGCGCCGGCGCGGCTGCCGGCGCGCCGCACGCTGCCAATAGCGCAACTGTCGCTGTCAGCGCAGCGAATGTGATCGATCTTTTAGTTGAAGTTTGTTGCATGAGACCCTCACTCTTTTGTTGTTGCCTGCAGCTTGTCAGTCTAGCATGGCGCTCAGGCCACAGCGCCGTCAAGTCATCAAGTTTTCAGGTCAGTCCGTTGGCGCGTTTGCAGGCGATGCGCTATCTTGCAGGCGTCATGACAAATTCTGCCACCATGCCTGCGCTGGTCTACGAGGGCCCACGCCTCATGCCCCTGCGCGAAGTAGCAGTGCCGGCGCTGCAAGCCGACGATGTGTTGATCGAAGTCGCATTCTCTGGCATCTGCGGTTCGGAACTCAGCGGTTTCCTCGGACAAAATTCGTTGCGCAAGCCGCCACTCATCATGGGCCATGAATTCAGCGGCACGATTGTGCAAATGGGCGCGCGCGCCATGACGCTGCGCCCCGACCTGAAGATCGGCTCGCGCGTGACGGCAAATCCGCTCATCCCATGCGGCCAGTGTGAATATTGCCAGAGCGGCCATCAGCAGCTTTGCCCATCGCGCAAGCTGCATAGCGCCAGCCTGCCTGGCAGCAATGCGCGCTTCATTGCCGTGCGTGCCGATGCAGTGCTGGCGCTGCCAGATGGCATGACGATGGAAGTGGGCTCATTGACTGAGCCGGCAGCCTGCGCGGTGAATACGGCTGTTCTGGCGCGCATTACACCCGACGAAACCGCGCTGGTCATTGGCGCCGGCCCCATCGGCCTGCTTATCGTGCAGGCGCTGAAGCAGTACAACCCGCGCAGGATTTACTGCGCCGACACCAATAAAGATCGCTTGGCGATGGCCGAGGCAAGCGGCGCAGTGGTCGCGCCGCCAGACGCCTTGCCGAAGGGCGTGCATGTTGCGATTGATGCCGTCGGTGCGCACGTCACGCGACAGGCGTGCGTGAACGCGGTGCGGCCGGCAGGGCGGGTGCTGTTCGTCGGTCTGCACGAGGCTGAGACGACATTGCCCATCAATACGATGATTCGCAATGAGATCACCACGCAGGGCGTGTTTGCCTACACCGCGCAGAACTTCCGCAACGCGCTGGCGGCGCTGGCTGATGGCCGGCTGCACTTCAACCCGGCCTGGACGCGCGTTGAGCCGCTGGCAAATGGCGCGGCGTGCTTCGAGGAGCTGTTGCGCGGCTCAGCCGTCGCCAAGATCTGGCTGCGGCCTTGAGGAGCACAAGAGGGTTGGATATCGAGCAGGCGGCAGAGCTGGTTGCGTATTTGCAGGCGCGCGGCGAAGGCGCGCCGGTGGCCACCTGCGTGCTGGTCGGCGGTGTGTCGAACCGCACTGTGCTGGTGCAGTGGCCGAACGGCGATGCATGGGTGATGAAGCAGGCGCTGGCGAAACTGCGCGTAAAGGCCGTTTGGTTCAGCGACCCCGCCCGCATCCATCGCGAGGCGCTCGGCTTGCGGTGGATGGAGAAATTGCTGCCAGGCGCATCGCCGGCGCTCATCTTCGAAGATGAAGCGAATCACATCCTGGCCATGCAGGCTGTGCCGCAGCCACACGACAACTGGAAGGCCATGCTGTTGCGAGGTGACCTGCGGGATGAGCATGTGATGCAGTTTGCAACCATCCTCGCCGGCATTCAACGCAATGCGCTCGCACAAAGTGATGCACTCTCAACGCGCTTTGAGGATCAAACCTTCTTCGAGTCGCTGCGGCTGGAGCCGTATTTCGCCTACACTGCCGCACAAGTGCCGCCGGCCGCCGCATTCATGCGCGCGTTGATCGAGCGCACGCGCGCCAACCGCCACACGCTGGTGCATGGCGACTACAGCCCAAAGAATGTCCTGGTGCAGGGCGACAGGCTCATGCTGCTCGATTTCGAAGTGATGCACTGGGGCGATCCGGCATTTGACGTTGGCTTCAGCATGGCGCACCTGCTGAGCAAGGCGCATCACTGCTCGGCAAACGCAGGGCGGGCTGCAACGCAACGCGCCGCATTTGCGCGGGCGGCACAACTGTATTGGCAAACGTATTTTGCGCGCGTCGCCGGCTTGTTTGGTGATCTTGAACTGCGCAGCGTCCATTGCACACTTGGTTGCCTGCTGGCGCGGGTGGCTGGCCGCTCGCCGCTGGAATATCTGAGCGAGGATGAGCGCCGGCGCCAGCGCAAGGTGGTGTTGGCGCTGCTGGCCAGCCTGCCGGCATCGATGCAGGCGCTGATCGATGCGTTTGTCGCAAATTTGGAGCCTGACGAGCTTTCGCGCTGAGCAGGTTGATCTGCGCCGGCAACCCATCAACACTTGGACTCATCATGACACCGATCATTCAATCCTTGCACGCCCTTGAAATTTTGGATAGTCGTGGCCGGCCCACGTTGCAGACAACCTGCATTTTGAGTGATGGCGCGCACGGCACAGCGTCGGTGCCGAGCGGCGCATCCACCGGCAAGGCCGAGGCGTTGGAACTGCGCGATGGCGACCCGAAGCGCTATCGTGGTTTGGGCTGCCGCAATGCGGTGCGGCATGTAAACACGACGATCGGCGAGGCGTTGAAGGGCAGGGCGTTTGCATCACAGGCAGAGCTGGACACGAGGATGCTGGCGCTGGATGGCACGCCGGACAAGGCCAGACTGGGTGCAAATGCCATCCTCTCGGTCAGCATCGCCTTTGCGCGCGCATGCGCTGCGCAACAAAACGTGCCGCTGTATGGGCGCTTCGCAGTGATGGCTGGCCTGCCTTTGCAAACACTGCCGCGCCTGACAATCAACCTGTTCAGCGGCGGCAAGCACGCCGGCGGCCAGGCGCCCATGCAAGACATCCTGCTTGTGCCGCTGGCGAACACCATCGATGATTCGCTGGCGATGGCCTTCGCCGTGTATTACGCTGCCGCCGATTTGATCTTGCAGAAATATGGCATGCGCACGCTGCGCGCCGACGAAGGCGGGCTTGCGCCGCCGTTCGCATATCCTGAGGCGATGCTCGAAGATGCGATTGCAGCAATTGAAGCTGCTGGCCTGCGCCCAGGCATCGATGTGGCGTTGGCAGTCGATGTGGCGTCATCGCATTTTTGTCATGATGATGTGTATCAACTCGGTGATGCGCGGCTCGACAGCGCCGGCATGGTCGCGCAGATTGCGGCATGGGTCGCGCGCTATCCCATCATCAGCGTGGAAGATGGTTTGAGCGAGGACGACTGGGCGCACTGGCCGGCGTTGCATCGCGCTTTGCAGGGGCGGGCCATCGTGCTGGGCGATGATTTTCTTTGCACAAATCCGCAGCGCATTCAGCGCGCCATCGATGCACAGGCTGCTGACGCGCTGTTGTTGAAGGTGAACCAGATTGGCACATTGAGCGAGGCGTTGCAGGCGTTGAAGCGGGCCAGGGCTGCCGGCTGGAAGATCGTTGTCAGCGCGCGCAGCGGCGAGACCGAGGACAACTGGCTGGCCGATCTGGCGGTGGGCTGGGCCGGCGACTTCATCAAGATCGGCTCGATCACGCAAAGCGAGCGGCTGGCAAAATACAATCGCCTGCTGGAGATCGAAGCTGAGTCGCGATTACCGCTGTCGGCTTGACGTTGGCGTCGTGTTTCAGCAGCGCCGACAGGCGATCAACTGCGCTGCCATCCCGCAAGCAATTGCGGTTGAATCACTTCACGAAAGCCTCAACGCAGAGGTGCAAAGCAAGCTGAATACCCCTCGCTTCTCTGCGCCTCTGCGCTGGCATCTCAGTGGAACTTGCGGCCGCTCTGCTCGCGGAAGCGCGCCAGCTCAGGGTACGCCCTGGTTGGGTCGGCGTAGTGGTTGCCGGCGCGATCCTTGCCGCGCGCGAGATAGATCTGATGCAGCACACCCTTGTGGTTGACCACGCCGCTGGCGAAGCGCACGCTGGCCGGCATGTAGCGCATGGTGTAGCCGCAGCGTCGAATTTCGCTGGTGTTGGCTGCGCTGGCGTGCTGCAGCTTGCTGTCGTGCAGGCTGGCCTGGTTCGGCTGCAATTCAATCGGCACTGCCAGTTGATCCTTGCGCTGCGATGGCTTGATCTCAGTGCTGAATACGTTCTTGTTCGGGTCGACTGGATCGTAATCGCTGAAGCCGTTGTCGTGCGAGCCAGGGATCACCACCATGCAGCCGTTCTGCGTAGTGGAAGGGTCGATGGCGAGCCACACGGTGCAAACCTCCATGGGATCGAGTTGCCCCTTCCAGTAGGCGCTGTCTTCGTGCCAGGGCACGCGCCGGCCATCGCCTTTGGGCTTGCAGATGAAGTGGCTGCTCCACAGCGCGATATCCGGCCCGACGATCGGCTCAACCAGGTCGAGCACTTCATCGGCAAACAGCCACTCAAACAATTCGGTATGGGTGAAGTGCGGCACATCCATCGCCTCAGGGCGCTGGCCGGCCTCGAGGTTGTTCAGCAAGCCTTCAAAGTAGGCCTTCAGCCTGTCAAACTTAGCCTGGGGGAAGATTGGCTCGGTGACAACGAGATAGCCATCGCGTTGGTACGTTTGCACTTGCGCATCGCTCAAGCGCGGGTGGGTGATTGTCGTAGCCATAGCCAAATGATAGGCGGAATGTGTGTTTGTGCTCTTGCCCACTCCCGTTTGGCAGCTAGGAGTGGGCAAGGTGAGAACCTTCCTATTTCAAATGCTTGCGCAGCGTCTTGATCGTCTCGCTCACCAGCCATGAGTAGAACTCTTCGCTCAGCACACCGCTGCCATGGTCTTCAATGAACTTGAGCTGTTCTGGCGTCAGGGTTTTGTCGGCGGCAGCCAGCGCGTTCTTGTAGGGATTTGCGGGCGTGCGGTCGATCGGCGGCACAAACTCTACGGTGAGCGACCCTTTGTAGCCGATCTTGGACAGCGTGCCGATGATCTTCTTCCAATTCAGCGCGCCCATGCCACAAGCCATTCGATTGTTGTCGGCCACATGCACATCGAAGATGCGCTTGCCGGCAGCCTCAAAGGCTTTATACAAGTCGGCTTCCTCCATGTTCATGTGATATACGTCGAGGCACACGCCGACATCAGGACCAACTGCCTTTGCCAGTGCCAGCGCCTGATCGTGGCGGTTGAGGAAGTTGGTCTCGAAGCGGTTGAGCGGCTCCAGCGCGATCTTCACCCCCTGGCTCTTGGCGTAGGCACGCACTTCCTTCAGTCCTTCGATCGCCCATTGCCACTCAACTTCTGGCTCTGCCATCGCCTTCACCTTGCCGACCTCGCTTGGCACGATGGACATGACTTTGCCACCCAGTTCGCCCACCATCTTGATGCAGTTTTTGAGGTAGTCCACTGAATTTTCGCGCACGGCCTGGTCGGCGTGGATCAAGTCGCGTCCCCTGAACATCAGGCTGATCGAGCCATAGCACTTGATCTTGTTATCCTTCAACATCTTGCGCACAGCGGCGGTGCCGGGCGCGCCTGGCGATAACTCCACGCTGTCATAGCTGATCTCGATGGCATCGTATCCATACTTGGCCAGCCGGCGAATGGTGGTCTCCACCGGCTCAGCGCGCATCCAGTTGTGCATTGAAACGATCATGGTTCCTCCTAATGTCTATCAATATTGAAAATTGGATCTGAAAATTGGATCTCCATCTCTTCGCATCTCTTGAGAAGGCTGTCGCATTGCGGCTTACATGCTTATCGACATTGCATCTGGCGCTTCGCCGCTCATCACCGCCAGCACGTTTCGTGCGCAGAACATGCACACCTCGCGGTAAGTGCGGTCTGTCAGGCCGGCGACATGCGGTGTCAGCGTCACGCGCTCTTGCTGCAGCAACGGATCGTTTGCATCGGGTGGTTGCTGCGCCATCACATCAGCGGCATATCCGCCCAGCCGGCCCTCGACAAGCGCCGCCTCCAGCGCCGACGCATCGACCAGCGCACCGCGCGCTGTGTTGATGAGCAGGGCATTTGGCTTCATCAGCGCCAGTTCGCGCATGCCGATCATGCCTCGCGTCTGTTCGCTCAAAGCGACATGCAGGCTGACTACATCTGCCTCGCGCAGTAGATCGCTCATCTCTCTGCGCAGTGCAAATCGCGCGTCACGCGATGCGCGGCTCCAGTAGATCACCTGCATGCCAAAGGCGCGTGCCAGCAGCGCAACGCGACTGCCGATGTTGCCCATGCCAATGATGCCGAGCGTCTTGCCGTTGAGTTCGATGCCTTCGTAGGTTGCGCGGACGGCCCAATCGCCGGCTTTCACATGGGTGTTCAACACGGTCAGCTTGCGCGCTGCTGCCAGCATCAGCATCAGCGTGTGTTCGGCGGTGGCAACTGCATTTTTGCCCGGCGCGAAGATCACCGTGATACCCAGCGCTTTGGCTGCGGGCACATCCACCGTGTCCAATCCGGCGCCCGCGCGACACACCACCTTCAATGAGTCACCGCATGCCTGCATCAATTCGCGCGTGATTCTGCCCTTGCCTCGCGTGAGGATGCCTGCGACATCGCCGGCTGCGGCAGCGGCCAACGCCTGCGCCGGCGTTTCAGCCAGCACCACGGTGTCATGCTGCGCCAGCAATGCCTCGGCATCGGCGTGCAGAGATTCAAGCAGAAGAATCGCCATGAAATTGAGTTTTGAGCTACAGATCGCTGCTATTCACCGCCTCAGCATCCTCGATGCGCCTGGCGCGCCGGCGACCGCGTGGATCATTGCGGCCGCTGGTGAATACTTCGCGCTCCGGCGCCACCTGCGGATCGGCGAATACCTCTGCGTCCACTGGCGTGCCAGGCTTGCAGGAAATTTCAATGAGGTTGCCGGCGGGGTCGCGCAGGAACATCTGCATCGAGCCATCGGGCAGCATGCGCGTGCGACCCCATGGGCCAGTGTCGAGGATGTTGAGCGCCTTCGCCTTGTGGTAGACCGGCATGAATGCATCGACCTGAAAGCATAGGTGGCCGCGAAATGAATGCGTATCCTCCCACTCGGTAACATGCAGTTGCTGATGCTCTCCCACGCGATAGAACTGCGCCGGGAAGTCGAGGTTGACCATGTTCATCGGCTCCAGGCCAAGCACAGCTTCGTAGAACGCGCACGCCTTCTCCAGGTTGTCCACGATCACGGTCACATGATGTATCTGCTGGACTTTCATGCTGGCTCCTTGTTGGTCTCTCAAAGTCGCGAGTGCGGGTTGCGTTTCAAATGGCGCATCCTTCAGCTTCGCGCAGCGTTCAAGATGGACTCCGGCTTTGGGAGAAATTACATTTTTCTGTATTTGTCGATGAATTCAGGGCGAAGGGTGATGCCGAGGCCGGCTCTGGTCGGCGCGGCGATGCACCCGTCCATCACGTCGATCTGCTCTTCCGGCAACTCGTGCAGCAGTGGGTTTGCGCCGAGTGAATATTCCAAAATGGTCGCTGCCGGCGACGCGAATGCCAGATGCAAGCCGGCCATGAATGACACACAACTGCCCCACAGGTGCGGCGCAAGTGTGAGTTGATGCGTGTCTGCAAGCGCAGCGATGCGCCGGCCCTCGGTGATGCCGCCACAGATTGCCAGGTCGGGTTGCAGCACATCCACCGCGCGATGCGCGATCAGATCGCGGAAGTCGAAGCGGGTGAACTCACTCTCGCCGGCGGCGATGGGCATCTGCGCGTGGGCGCGCACTTCCTGAGCGCCCACGCGGTCGTCGGCGTTCACGGGCTCTTCAAACCAATATAGATCACTCGCAGCCACGCCGTCGCAGAAGCGCTTCGCCTCTGGCACGGAGAAGGTGCCATGCGCATCGGCCATCAGCTTGATCTTCGGACCGAGCGCCTGCCGCGCAGCCCGCACGCGCGCCACGCTGGCATCCACATCGCCGTCCATCACGCCAACGCGCATCTTCACACCGCTGAAGCCCTTGCTGCAGTAGCCGAGTAGTTGTTTCCCGATGTTTGCCTCATCGGCCCAGCCGCCACTGGCATACGCCGGCAGGGTGGAGCGGCACGCGCCGCCGAGCAACTGCACCACCGGCACGCCGAGCGACTTGCCAAGAATATCCCACAACGCCATGTCCACGCCACTCATAGCCGCAATGGTGAGGCCGCGCCGGCCCAATACCGGAAAAGCACGCCCACGGCTCAGCGCGTAATGGTTGCGCGAGCCGTTGTACATGCGCTCCCACAGCTGGTTGATCTCGCGCGCGTCCTGTCCGATCAACAGCGGGCGCAGCTCTTCCTTCACGCATGTGACCAGCGAGGCGCATACCGCGCTGCTGCCGACGGAGGCTTTTGCCTCGCCCACGCCGGCTAATCCATCCTCGGTGATGATCGTCACCAGCGTCATGTCGAATGAGTCGATGCGGCCGAAATCCGAGACGTGCTGTTGTTCGGCGGGGATGGGGCAATGCAGCCAGACAGCATCGACATCGCGGATGCGCAGGGGCGCTGTTGGATGTATGACGCCGGCGGCAAAATTGTCTTTTGAGATCGCAGTCAAAGAGTGGCTTGTGAGCATGGCGGCTGGTTAATCGCTTGCGCAAACGATTAACTGGAATAATATACAGGCAGGTCTGATTGTCAATCAAGACATGGCAAACATACAGGAAGTTGCGCGCAGGGCCGGCGTGAGCACCGCCACGGTGTCTCACGTGGTGAATGGCACGCGCACCGTGCTGCCCAAAACACGCCGCGCTGTCGAGAAGGCGATCCGCGAGTTGAACTATCGACCCAGCGCCGTGGCGCGCGGCCTGCAAACCAACATCACCCACACCGTCGGCGTGCTGGTTGCTGACATCACCAGCTATTTCTTCGCGCAGATCGTGCGCGAGTTGGAGGCTGCCTTTGAACCGCAGCACTACAACCTGATGGTGTGCAATACCGATGAGGATCCCAATCGTGAGCGGCGCTATCTGGAGATGCTCTATGACAAGCGCGTCGATGGTGTGATCATGGTGCCGACTGGCATCAAGCAGCCGATCCTGCACCAGTTCGTGAAGAGTAACGTGCCGGTGGTGTCGATGCATCGCCGGCCTGGCACACCGTGTGGGCCGGTGGTGCTGAGCGATGATGTGGCTGCGAGCTATAGCGCTGCTGAATACCTGATCCAGCGCGGTCACACTCGCATCGGTGCGCTGGCGCGCGGCCAGCATCTCTCCCCGGTCATCCAGCGTATCGATGGCTATAAGCAGGCACTGCAGGCGCACGGCATCCCCATCGACAAGCGCATCATCGAGGTGAGCCGGCTCGACCTTACAACCGACACTGTGTCGAAGGCGGCCAAGCGCCTGTTCTCGGTGAAGCCGGCGATCACCGCCGTCATCGCGATGAGTCTGACGTCATCAATGGGCTTGCTGAAAGCCATGCGCGAGATGGATGTGACATACCCCGACCCGGTTTCGGTTGTCGGCATTGGCGATGCGCCATGGATGGAATTGCTGCCGGCCCCGCTGACGGTGATGGCAGCGTCGGTTCCGGAGATGTGCAGGCAGGCATTTGAGCTTACACTCTCCGGCATTGCAGCCAACCGCAAGCGTCATCGCGCCGCGCGTGAAGGGGAAAGCGCCGAGGTTGGCAATGGCATACGCGTCCATCATGCCCAGCCAGGCTGGCCCGAAGTGCTGGTCTCCGCCAAATGCATCGAGCGTGAGAGTTGCAGGGCGATCTAGGGCATGCACAAACAGCGCTGTGATGAGATGGTGCGATGAGATGGACAGGAGGTGCAAATTTCAGAAGCAAATTCAGCCCAAATGATGCCAACCCGATCGTCATGTTGAGTCGCACTTGCCAAAACCCAAACAGCATGTCCAAGAGAATGAGAGGAGGTTACTGCGTATGTCTACGTCGAACCGCCGGCTGAGTCGCCGGCAACTATTGAAGGGAATCGCGTTTGGAGCGAGCGCGGGCGCGCTGGCAGCATGCGCTGCGCCGGCCGCACCTGCTGCACCTGCTGCGCCGGCCGCCGAGGCCACCAAAGCCCCTGAGGCGCCGGCCGCCGCCGCTGGCGTGAGTGAGTTGACCATTTGGTGGGCGCAATGGGACCCCGCCAACTATCTGCAGCAACTTGTCGCCGATTACGAGAAGGAGAAGGGCGTCAAGGTGAATGTGGTGCAGGAACCGTGGGGCAGTTACTACAACAAAGTCGCTGCCGAGTGGGCTGCAAAAGGCACCGGCTTCGATATGGTCGTGGGCGACAGCCAGTGGATTGGGCAGGGCGCAACGCAGGGTCATTACCTGGACATCACCGATTTTATGAAGGAGAAAGGGATGGACAAGACGGTGACGCCGGCGACGCTGCAATATTACGGCACCTACGACAACAAGTTCTGGGCCTTCCCCACCGAAGGCGATGCACTGGGCTGGGCCTATCGCAAGGATCTGTTCGAAGATCCCAAGGAGATGGAGGCATTCAAGGCCAAGTATGGTCGTGACCTGGCTGTGCCAAAGACACTGGCCGAGTTGCGTGACATCGCCGAATTTTTCACCCGCAAGGATCAAAACCTCTACGGCATTGGCGTTTATACCCAGAAGGACTACGACGCCATCACCATGGGTGCACAGAACTTCCTGTTCAACTATGGCGCAGATTGGAAGAACGACAAGAATGAGGTGGAAGGCGTCTTGAACACTGAGAACGCTGCAAAAGCGCTGGAGTTGTACAAGGAGCTGTACGGCTTCTCAGCGCCTGGCCTGAGCAACGCCTTCTTCCAGGAATTGAACGATGCCTTCATCAGCGGCCAGCTTGCGATGATCACGAATTACTTCGCGTTCTTCCCGGCGCTGGTGAACAAGGACATCAACAAGAACTTCCACGACAAGGTTGGCTTCTTCTCGTCACCCAAGGGGCCAGATGGCCTGCAGTTTGCCTCGCTTGGCGGACAGGGCACCAGCATCAACGCCTACATCAGCCCGGAGCGCCAGCAGGCCTCAAAGGATTTCCTCGAATGGTTTGCCAGTGAGCCGGCGCAAAAGACCTGGGGCGAGCGCGGCGGCTACACCTGCAATATCAGCATCCTCAAGTCCGACGACTTCCTCAAGATGACGCCCTTCAATGCGGCCTTCGCCGAGACGATGGGCTTTGTGAAGGACTTCTGGAATATCCCTGAATTCGGCGATTTGCTGCCGCCGGCGCAGACTGCGTTCAGCAAATACGTGGTCAGCGGGGAAGGCACGGCGAAGGAAGCGCTGGACAACATCGCCAAGGCGCACACCGAAATCCTGAAAAAAGCCGGCTACATCAAGTAGCTTTTGCTCGCAGATGGGAGAGGCGATCTAAACTCGCCTCTCCCATCTGGCTTCCTTCTTCGACCATGGAACTGAGCCAGTCCCATACGACGCGCCCGCGGCGCCGGCATCTCTCCGACGCGCAAATTCAATTCCTGTTCATCGCCCCCACCATCATTCTGTTGGTGTTGATGAACATCTTCCCGCTGTTCTACAGCCTTTATTTGAGTTTCACGGAATTCTCGGTCATCAAGCCCAACAACCCGCCGCTGTGGGTGGGATTGCAGAACTATCAGAACATCTTGCGCGATGAAGAGACATGGAAATACTTCGCATTGACTGGCCGCTATGTGCTGCTGTCGGTGGCGCTGCAAACCCTCGTCGGCTTTGGACTGGCCATGTTGTTGCGCGAGCGATTCAAGGGCAACGGTCTGATCACAACCATCATCCTCATTCCGATCATGATGTCGCCGGTGGTGATCGGACTTTTCTGGAAGCTAATCTACAACCCAGCCTTTGGCATTTTCAATTATCTGCTCGGTTATGCGACACCGAACAGCGGGCCGGATTGGCTTGGCACTGCCAGCCGTGCGCTGTGGGCGGTCATCATCGTGGACGTCTGGATGTGGAGCCCGTTTGTGATGCTGCTCTGTCTCTCCGGCCTCAAGGCTATCCCGGACTATTTGTATGAGGCAGCATCCATCGACCGGGCCAATTCGTGGTTTCAGTTCCGGCGCATCACGCTGCCACAGGTTGCGCCGCTGTTGCTGATCGCAGTATTGTTTCGCACCATTGAAGCCTTCAAGACCTTTGATTTGGTGATGGGCCTCACCGGCGGCGGTCCTGGGGACTCCACCGAGTTGATCGCAGTGAATCTATATCGCGCCGCATTTCAGCGTTTTGCCACTGGTGAATCCAGCGCTTACGCCTACATCGTTCTGGTCATCATCATCGCCATCAGCAATTTATATGTGCGGCAACTCAACCGCGCGAGGGGAGAGTGAACATGGCGGCGAATCCGGTTGTTTTTGCCACGCGCGTCGACAAAGTGGGCGCGCGCGCGCAATTCTCTCGCGCTGTGCGCATTGTGCTGGTGGTGGCGTATGCCGTGATCAGCATGATCCCGATCTTTTGGATGGTGACAGCGGCGTTCAAGTCACGTCCGGACGTGCTGGCGATTCCGCCGAAGGTGGCGTTTGAGCCGACGCTGGAAGGCATTGTGAGTTTGTTGACCAAGCGCAGTGTGATCCCGCCAGGACAGGAAGATCAGTATCGCAATCGCCCAGATCTGGGCTTGTTTGATCGCATCATGATCGAGCGCGGCCAGGTCATCACCGGCCCCAGCCAATACACACAGCGCCTGTTGAATTCGGTGATTGTCGCCGGCATCTCCACCATCTTGTCGGTGGCGCTGGGTGTGCTGGCGGCATATGCGTTCAGCCGCTTCGATGTGCCAGGCAAGGGAGACTGGTTGTTCTTCATCCTCAGCACGCGCATGCTGCCGGCTGTCGTTGTCACCATTCCCATCTTCCTGATGTATCAGCAACTCCGGCTGTACGACACGCACCTTGGCCTGATCCTGCTCTACACGACATTCAACCTGTCGTTCTCGGTATGGCTGCTCAAGGGCTTCATCGACGAGATCCCAAAGGAGTATGAGGAAGCGGCTCTGGTCGATGGCTATAGCCGGATGCAGGCATTCCGCAAGGTGGTGCTGCCACAGGCTGTCACTGGCATTGCGGCTACCTTTGTGTTCTGCTTCATCTTCGCGTGGAACGAGTTCGCCTTCGCACTCATGCTCACGTCGGAGCGGGCGCGCACTGCGCCGCCCAGCATTCCGACCATGCTTGGGACAGGTGGCATCGAGTGGGCTGCCATTGCCGCCGGCACGCTCGGCTTTCTTATTCCTGTCATCATCATCACGTTTGCGCTGCGCGACTATCTGTTGCGCGGGGTGACCTTTGGCGCACTTCGAAAATAAATGGCTGACATCGAACTACAACAGGTGGAGAAGCGCTTCGACGAGATGTTTGCCGTGCGCCCCCTTGATCTCACCATCAAGGACGGTGAGTTCGTGGCGCTGCTCGGGCCATCCGGCTGTGGCAAGACCACCACGCTGCGCATGATCGCCGGCTTGGAAACCACCAGCGGCGGTCGCATCATTCTGAACGGCAAAGACGTGACGCGGCTGAAGCCGAGCGAGCGCGATGTGGCGATGGTGTTTCAGTTCTTCGCGCTCTATCCGCATCTGACGACCAGGGAAAATATCGCTTTTCCACTGCAAGCTGAAGGGGAGACGAAGTCAAACATCGAGCAACGGGTGAGGGAAGTGGCGGCCATGCTGCGGGTGGAGCCATTGTTGAAATTGCGTCCCGGTTCGCTGAGCAGCGGCGACCAGCAACGCGTGGCATTGGCGCGCGCGCTGGTGCGCCGGCCGGCCTGCTTCCTGATGGATGAGCCGCTTGGCGCGCTGGATGCGGACTTCCGCGAATCGATGCGCTCGGAGATCAAACATCTGCACCTGCAGCAAAAGGGCACCACCGTCTACGTCACGCATGATCAGATCGAGGCGATGGCGATGGCTGACCGGATTGTGGTGATGAACCAGGGTGAGGTGCAACAGGTTGGCACGCCGGCAGAGGTGTATCACACGCCGCGCAATCTGTTTGTGGCGCGCTTCATCGGCAGCCCAGGCATGAATCTGGTGAGGGGTGTGTGGGCCGGCGATCATGTGTCGCTGCCCCTTGACAACCGTTACAAATTGCCGGCGCAATGGCAGGCTGCGCTGTATGGTGTGCCGGCGGAAAATGGCATCACGATTGGTTTCCGCACCGAGGACGTGTTGTTGCGGGCGGATGGGCCGCTCGCCGGCACGGTGATCTCCGCCGGTTTGCTCGGCTCATTCACCATGCTCGCCATCGATCTGGGTGATGGGCAGAGCATCATCGAGGCGCGTGTGAGCCGAGATATGCGTGTATCTGCCGGTGATCATGTGCGCTTCGACCTGAAGCCAGACATGGTGCGAGTCTTTGATTCGAAAACTGAACGGGCAATCCAACCGGCCTGACAACTTGATTGACTCGGCGATCTTATCGACTTGACGAAGTGAACTATGGCAACAGTCGAATTGCACAGCATCACCAAAAAATTTGGCGGCGTCACTGCGCTGAATGGCGTGAGTTTCAGCGTGAGAGATGGCGAGTTCTTCGTGCTGCTAGGGCAGACCGGCGCCGGCAAGACCACCACGCTGCGCGTGATCGCTGGCCTAGAGAAGCAAAACGAAGGCGACGTGGTGTTCGACGGTGCGGTGATGAACGACGTGACGCCGGCAGAGCGCGACACGGCCTTCGTATTCCAGTACTACTCGTTGTATCCGACCATGACGGTCTACAACAATCTGGCCTTCCCTTTGCGCGCGCCGGGTCGCAATCTGGACGAGTCGCAGATCAAGCAGCGCGTGGAAGAGGCTGCCGAGCGTGTGCGCATCAGCCACTTGTTGCAACGCAACACGCGCAATTTGTCGGGCGGCGAGATGCAGCGTGTGGCTTTGGGGCGCGCGCTGGTGCGCAAGCCGCGCATCTTTTTGATGGATGAGCCGCTATCGAATCTGGATGCCAAATTGCGTGAGGCTTTGCGCATCGAACTGGGCCGTCTGCAACGCGAAGTGCACAGCACCACGCTGTTTGTGACACACGACCAGATCGAGGCGATGACGATGGCCGATCGCGTGGGCGTGCTGCGCGATGGTGTATTGGTTCAAGTGGGCACGCCGCGCGAGATCTACGATTATCCGGCCACGACCTTTGTCGCCAGGCTGGTCGGCGTGCCGCGCATCAATCTGTTCGGCGCAGCCAGGTCGGACGGCGTGATTCATGTGTCGGACAGCACGCTGCGGATGCCGGCGCCGGCATCCAGCGTGTTGCCCGCGACCTTCACAATCGGCTTCCGGCCAGAAGATGTGCAGATCGCGCCAGATGGCGATTTCAGCGGGCGCGTGACGCTGATCGAGCCGCTTGGCGCGGAGACGGTGGTGCACCTCAAATCGGGCAACCGCGATGTGTTGAGCAGCGTGAATGGCATTGCTTCGTTTCCCATCGGCAGCGAAGTGCGTTATCGCATCATTCAGGAACGATTGCATTTCTTTAATACCGCAGACGGTGGCCGACTGAATGCGCCGGCGCGGTGAGGTGATTCATGAATCCAACCGTGCAATTTTTTGTCTTCATCGTCGGCTTCATCGTCATCCTGCTCCTGTTCGTGCGGCTGATTCAGTTGGCCGAAAAGCGCTGGAGCGGCAAGATCGATCGCCGGCGGCAATCGCGCATCGAGCGAATCATCATCATTGGCATCCTGCTTGGCATCGCAATGATGTTCCAGCCGTGGGCGGTGGCGCTGTTCGAGCCAGGCTTCTTGCTGCTATTGCTCAGCGCGCTCGCCTTCACGCTGTGGAGCCATGTGATTCCAGCGCCGGCGCCGGCGGAAGCCAAAGCGCAGGACGAAGTGCATTGATGATCCATTCGTAAGGGTGATTCCCGCGATATTGCCCTTTGCACGTGAAGAGTGCGAAGAATCCATTATTTTCATGCCTTGCGCATCAGCTTCAAACGTGCTTTGCGGCTTGGGTCGATGAGATGGCGCGGCTGAAAGTCGGCTCGATTGTGGCCATCGATGGCAAAAAGCTGCACGGCGTATGGGGGACGATGACCATCTCTCTTGCCTCATTGCCAATCTGTTTTTGATGCGAGCGCCCTGGCTTCGTCAGGCGGATTAAGCGTTTTTCAGGAAACACTCACTACAATACGCCCATGAAGACCTATCCCGATGTGCGCGATTCGATCGTGGACACGATTGGCAACACCCCGCTGGTGCGGCTGCACAAAGTGACGCGCGGCATCGCGCCGGATGTGCTGGCCAAGATCGAATACTTCAACCCGGGTGGTAGCGTGAAGGATCGCATCGGCATTTCAATCATCGAGGATGCGGAGCGAAGCGGCACACTGAAGCCGGGTGGAACCATCGTCGAGGCGACTAGCGGCAACACCGGCGTCGGTCTCGCCATTGCCGCTGCGGTCAAGGGCTACAAGACCATCTTCGTCATGCCCGACAAGATGAGCGACGAGAAAATCCGCACGCTGCGCGCATATGGCGCGAAGGTCGTCATCACGCCGACGGCGGTCGACAAGGACGACCCGCGCAGTTACTACAAAGTGGCTGAGCGAATGGTGCGCGAGACACCCAACGCGATTCTCGGCAACCAGTATCACAATCCGGCCAATCCGGCAGCGCATTACGCCACCACCGGCCCTGAAATCTGGGCGCAGACCGGTGGCAAGCTCGATGTTTTCGTGTGCGGCATGGGCACTGGCGGCACCATCACCGGCGCGACGCGCTACCTGAAGGAGAAGAACCCGAACATCAAGGTTGTCGGCGTGGATGTCGCCGGCTCGCTGCTGTTGGAGACCTGGAAGAGCGGCAAGATGCCGGATGATCCGATCCTCAAGACCTACAAGCTTGAAGGCATCGGCGAGGATTTTGTTCCCAGCACGCTCGACCTGGGTGTGTGCGACCTGGTGGTGCAGGTGAATGATCGCGAATCGTTCTTGATGGCGCGGCGCATAGTGCGCGAAGAGGGCATCTTCGTTGGCGGGTCGTGCGGCGCGGCTGTCGCCGGCGCACTGCGCGCCATCCCGCAGCTGAATCTCACCAGCGAACACACTGTTGTGGTGCTGCTGCCTGATAGCGGTTCGCGCTATCTGAGCAAATTCTTCGATGACAACTGGATGCGTGACAATGGCTTCCTCAACACCGATTGGTCGCAAGGCACCGTCGGCGATTTCATCCAGGCGCATCGCCTGCGCCCGGTCGTTGTGGCGCACCCCGATGAAACGCTCAGCGTGGTCATCAAGCGCATGAAGCAGCACGATTTTTCGCAGTTGCCGGTGACAAATGGCGAAGGCCGGCTGAAAGGCATGGTGAGCGAGAGCGACATCCTGAACTACATGCTCGACAACTCGCATGCGTCCTTCGGCGAGGTCACCATCGAGCCGCTGATCCATGACGCTGCAACGGTGGATGAAAGCACCCCGCTGAACACGCTGAGCGATGTGCTGCAAAAGGCGAAAACCACTGTGCTGGTGGATGCCCAGCAGCGCGTAAATGGCGTAATCACGATGATGGATGTGATTGACTTCTTGGCAGCATGAATATCGTCGCCACTGCAGAGAGCTTCACCATTACACGGTCTGGCCTTACCGATCTGTTGCAGGTATGGCGGCTGAATCGCGCGTGTTTTCCGAAGGATGCCTACGATTTGTTGACGTTGTTCAACATGTCGGTCATGCCAGGGCTGACGCGCTTGAAAGTGGTGTCGGACGGTCGCATCGTCGGCTACGCTGCCGGCGAGATCATCAAGCGCGAAGGCTGCGGCTGGATCGTCACTATCGGCGTGCATCCGCGTTACACCGGTCACGGCATCGGCACGGCGTTGCTGCTGGCGACAGAGCGCAGCATGAATGCGAGCAGCGTGAAGCTGACTGTGCGCCGCAGCAACCAGCGCGCAATTCATCTCTACGAGCGCTGCGGTTACGTGTGGGTGAACACCTATCGCCGCTATTACCATGACGGTGAAGATGGGCTGGTGATGGAGAAACATCTTTGAGCCATCGCCCCTATCCGCCGCCGGCGTCCCCGCCAGCGTTGCATATGACATGGCATATGCTGCTGTTCATGCACTGGCGCACACCGGCCGATGCGCTGCGCCAGCGCATCCCTGCGCGGTTGAGCATTGACACCTTCGATGGCAGCGCGTGGATTGCCATAGTGCCGTTCCACATGCGTCACGTGTATCCCTCGCTCGCGCCCGTGGATGTGCCAAAGCTGTCGGCATTCGTCGAGTTGAATGTGCGAACATATGTGACGCTGGATGGCCGGTCAGGCGTGTGGTTCTTCTCGCTGGATGCAGAGAGCAAGATCGCTGTGCGCGTGGCGCGGCGGCTCTTTCATCTGCCCTACATGGATGCGGAGATGCGGTGCGAATTGCTCCCTCAACCCAACTCCCGCTCTTTGGGGGAGGAAGTCAATTACACCTCACATCGCACGCACGAAGGCGCGCCGGCGGCGGAACTGGCAGTGCGCTACCAGCCATGCGGGCCAACCTTCGCTGCTGCGCCCGGCTCGCTCGAAGATTTCCTTACTGCGCGCTATTGCCTGTATTCTGCCGACCCGCACGGCAACCTCTATCGCGGCGAAATCGATCATGCGCCGTGGCCGTTGCAGCCGGCGAAGTGTGAGATCGCGTGCAACACCATGACCGAGCAGATTGGCGTCGCGTTGCCCAACCAGCCGCCGCATCTTTTATTTGCCCATCAGCTTGACGTGGTAGCGTGGCCACTCCAGAAGTGCTGATCTCCGCAAAACCGCGACTCGGCGTCTTGCATTCAGCACTTTGCACTTCATGAACACTGGCGTCTATCTGCATATTCCCTTCTGCCGCGCGCGGTGCAGCTATTGCGACTTCAACACCTATGTCGGCCTCGACGATCTGTTCGAGCCATACACGCGCGCGCTGGAGCAGGAGATTCGCCTTTCTGCAAAGGCAAGTGCGCAAGTGAGAGGGGCAGAAGGCGCGAATGCCTCATCCTCTCCACAAAAAGCGCACACCCTCTTTTTCGGTGGGGGCACGCCATCGTTGCTATCGCCGGCGCAACTGGGTCGGCTCATTCACGCCTGCCGCGAAACATTCGACATGCCGGCAAATGTCGAGATCACAGTCGAATGTAACCCTGGCACAGTGACGCGCGAATATTTGCGCGAATTGCGCGAACAAGGTGTCAACCGCCTGAGCTTCGGCGCGCAGAGCGCGCAGCCCGATGAACTGAAGTTGCTGGGCCGTGAGCATGATTGGCCGCAGGTGGTAGCAGCCATCCAAAACGCGCGCGCCGCCGGTTTTGACAATCTCAACTTCGACCTGATCTTTGGGTTGCCATGGCAGTCGCTGGATGCATGGAAGCGCACCGTGCAGGCTGCTCTGTTGCTTGCGCCTGATCACATCTCGCTATATGCGCTGACGATCGAAATTGGCACGCCCATGTATGACTGGACGCGGCGCGGTGAGGCGCCCTTCCCCGATCCTGACCTGGCTGCCGACATGTACGATCATGCCGAGGATGTGCTGGGCGGCGCCGGCTTTGGCCACTATGAAATTTCGAACTGGTGCAAGCCTGGCCGTGAGTGCGCGCACAATCTGATCTACTGGCGCAATGAACCCTATTACGGCCTTGGCGCCGGCGCGCATGGCTCCACCATCGCGCGCCGACGCTGGAACGTGAAGCGGCCGGCGGATTACGTGAACCGCATCGAACACGGTGAATCTGCCGAGATGAATCATGAAGATATTGACGCCCGCACCAGCCGTGGCGAGACGATGATGCTGGGACTGCGGCTGTTGAACGAAGGCGTGTCGCAAGCGCGCTTTGCCGAGCGATACGGCGCACCGCCGGCGCACTTCTATGCGCGCGAATTAGATGAAGCCGTGGGCAAGGGCTTGCTTGAGGTGACGTCAGATTGCATTCGCTTGACCGAGCAGGGTCATTTTGTCAGCAATCAAGCGTTGAAACTATTCATATGAGGCGACTCACTTGTGCTGTTGCAACAGCCAGCGGTACAGGCGTGGGTCGGCATAGGTGCGCGTCCACGCGTCATGGCCGACGTCACGATACACAGTCAGCTTGACGTTGCCGCCGGCCTTGCGCAGCGCGCGCACCAGCGTTGTAGTTTCACTCAGAGGCACCTGCCTGTCTTTCGCGCCATGAAATGCCCACACCGGCGTATGGCGCAGGCCGGCGACGCGCTCAGGATATCCAAGCATGTCGTCATAGCCGCCGCAGATTGGCACAACGGCCGCAAAGTGCTCAGGATGCTCGCTGCCCAGATACCATGCGCCGTAGCCGCCCATGCTGAGGCCGGTGAGATACACCCTTTTCACATCGACCGCGTGCTTTGTCATCACGAAGTCGAGCAGCATGAGCAACGCATCGCGCTGCATGAACCACGTGCTATCGCACGGGCATTGCGGTGAGAGCGCAATGAACGGGAATTCGGGTTGCTGCTCGACGATCTTTGGGATGCCATGCTGTCTGATCACATTCACATCGCTGCCGCGCTCGCCGGAGCCGTGCAGAAAGAGGATGAGCGGGTGGCTCTTGCGCTGCGGATATGCCGGCGGTAGGTGCAGCAGATAATCCAGCGCCAATCGCCGCGCAATGCGCCTGGAGAAGGTGTGAATGGTTTGTGTCATGCAGTCTCATTCGCCGGCGAGCCAGCGCAACAGGTTATTCACGAACTGCTCATTGTGATTTTTGGCTGAGGCGTGTGAAAGCAAGTCCCACGTGCCGATTGCAATGGCGTCACCGCGATTGTTCACGAGGTCACTCGGCGCGCTCGCAGCCACCGGCCACCACGGCAGATCGGGGATGAAGTAGAACCGGTCGCTGCCTGTATTCAGCACCTCGGTTTGCAGATCGTATTGCGCACTCGTCTCCATCATCTGCCCCAGCCAGTTCTTGCCCAGCGACACCAGCGCGCGTGCGCCTGGCTCGGCAGCAATCGTGCAGGCAGACGACCAACACAGTCGTTGCACGCCGGCTAACACTGCATGCGTCCCCTCACTCACCTCATAATCGACTGGATTGTTGTAGGGCTTGTTGCCGGCAGACCATGTGGCATGCGGTAACGCCTCGCCAGCGTCCAGCCAGTTTGCCACGCCTTTCTGCAGGCGCGTGGCATAGTCATCCGGCACCACGATGTCGGTGTTGAAGCGCAGGCCAAAGTGTTCGGCCAGCGGGTTGATGCCCGATTCGTGGTGGCGCGGCCCCAATTCAAAGCCAAGCAGGGCAATGCGGCCACCGTCGCGCACCCAGCGCACAATGGCCTCGACCACATCGAGGCGCATATCGCGCTGGTGCCATGGCATGGGCATCAGCAAGCCCTGCCACGCGCTCAAGCCTCCCTCGCACAGTTGCGCCGGCTCAGTGATGAAGCCGGCATCGATGTCGAGCGCGCTGGTCATGCTGCGCAACTGGCTGAAGATCGTGTTGCGCCGGCTGCGGGGCCATTCGGCCTGGCGATGGCTGATGTCGAGCAGCACGCCCTTGCCGGAGGCCGGCGGCTGCACGGATGCGATTTCGTGTTGCGGGTCGCCGGCGTGTTGCTGCCAGTCGACATTGGGCCAATCTTTTGCGGCTTGAGTGATGAACTCACTCAACAACCCGCGCTGTTGCAACATGCCAATGAAATCGAGCGCCTTCGCAATGAAATCGTTGCCGCGCAGGTGGTCGTACTTCACGCCCAGGCTGAGGCACAGCACCTCAAACTCATTCTGTGAGTAGCTGTTGATCAGTTGGTGATACAGCCGGCCTTCGTAAGTCATCGCTTCTCCGTGGATGAAGCGCATCCTGTATATCGACTTAAAACTCGAGAATGCGATACGGATGCACGTTGACGATGCGCGTTTCGCCGAGGCGGGTGTCGCCTCCCTGCAGCGGATTGTAATTGCGATGTTGATGCCCGTGCAGCCACAGGCGCGGCTTGAAGCTTTTTGCCAGCCAGTTGAATGCATCGAAGCCATGGTGCGCGACATCGCTCCCGTCATGGATGTCGCGCAACGGCGCATGCGTCACCATGATGTCCATGCCGCGTCCCCAACGCGCCATGCCCTGCGCCAGCTTGCGCGCCAGCCAGAACGCGCGCAACCACTGGTCGCTTTGCGAATACTGGTACGGTGCGTTGGGCTTGTAGCGGTGACAACCTTCCAGGCCGGCGAGGCGCAAATCGTCCAGCCGTGCGCGTTGGAGGTCCAGATTCAGCCAGCCTTCGGGGTCGGTTTTGCGCAGCTTGCCGGTGACAATGTCGGGCTGCGCCGGCGGTGTGTCGTGGTTGCCATGCACGTAGTAGCACGGCTTGTTCAGCGTTGTGGCGATGTATTCCAGATAATCATTTGGCAGATCGCCGCAACTGATGACCAGATCTACATCGGCGCAGCGCTCAGACAAACGCGGGCTGTTGATCCAGGCCACCTCTTCATCGCTGACCGCAAGCAGCTTCATTGCTGTTTTGAACTTTGAACCTTGAACGTTGAATGATGCGCCGGGACCGCGCAGAATTCACAATCCAGCATTGAGAAACATGAAACTCAAGCTTCACCGCTCTTGAGATACGCTTCCATGAACCCATCCAGGTCACCATCCAGCACTGAGGTGGACTGGCTGGTCTCGTAGCCGGTGCGCGCATCCTTCACCAGTTGATACGGATGCAGCACATAGTTTCGAATCTGATTGCCAAACTGTGCGTCGACATATTCGCCGCGCAATTGCCTCAATTCGGCCTCGCGCTTGCGCTCCTCAATCTCCTGCAGCCGCACCTTCAGGATGTGCATGGCGCGCTCGCGGTTCTGGGTTTGACTGCGCTGATCCTGACAGGTGACGATGATGCCGCTGGGAATATGGCGGATGCGCACGGCGCTTTCGTTTTTCTGCACGTTCTGTCCGCCGGCGCCCTGCGAGCGATACGTATCGATCTCCAAATCGCCTGGGTTGATCTCGATGTCGATGTCGCTATCCTGGATGTTGGGGTACACATCGACACGGGCAAACGACGTCTCGCGGGTGTTGCCGGCGTTGAAGGGCGACATGCGCACCAGGCGATGCACGCCGCGTTCGCCGCGCAGGTAGCCATAGGCGCGCTCGCCTTGAATTTCAAGCGTGGCATTCTTGATGCCGGCCACCTCCGCCGGCGAGTAGTCGATTTCGCTCACCTTGAAGCCGTGCCGCTCGGCCCAGCGCACATACATGCGATACATCATCTCGGCCCAATCCTGCGCGTCCACGCCGCCGGCGCCTGGCTGAATCGATAAAATCGCGTCGCTGTGGTCGTGCCTGCCAGAGAACATCAACTCCAACTCGGCGGCGCTCAGCGCAGCTTCGAGCGCATCGATCTCGCCGGCAGCATCGTTGGCGGTGCCTGCATCGCCGGCTTCCTCGGCCAACTCCAGCATCACCTGCGCATCGCTGGCGCGCGACGACAGCGCGTTGCCGGCGTCCACGCTCTGCTTGAGCGCGGCCATCTCGCGCATCAGCGTTTGCGCGCGCTGGCTGTCATTCCAAAAGTCGGGTGCCGATGAAAGGGATTCGATTTCGAGGATGCGCTTTGACTTGGTAGCGAGGTCAAAGTCGCTCCTGCAGGCCGGCGATGCGCCCGGTGGCGCTGGCGAGCCTGTCTTTCAGTGAGGTTAGGAGATCGAGCATTGCAGGTGGATGATAACAGGGTTTGCCATCACTCAAACAACCCATCCACAAATGCCTTCGGGTCGAACTCCTCGATGTCGTCCATCTTCTCGCCGGTGCCGATGAAGCGAATCGGGATGCCGAGTTCACTGGTGATGGCGAAAGCGACGCCACCCTTCGGCGTGCCATCCAGCTTGGTCAAAATCACGCCGGTCACGCCCACCGCCTGCGTGAAGCCCTTGGCCTGGTTGATGGCGTTCTGACCATTTGCGGCGTCGATTACCAGCAGCGTCTGGTGCGGCGCCTGGTGCACCGAGCGTTGCAGCACATTGCGCACCTTGACGAGTTCCTGCATCAGGTTGTGTTTGGTGTGCAGCCGGCCAGCGGTATCCACGATCAGCAGATCGCTCTTGCGCGCGTAGGCTGCCTGAATGGCGTCGAAAGCCACCGCACCCGGGTCGCTGTTCGGCAGGCCGGCGATCACTGGAATGTCGGCGCGCTCGCCCCACACCTGTAGCTGGTCGATGGCCGCTGCGCGGAAAGTGTCGCATGCCGCCAACAGCACATGCCGGCCGCGCGCAGCATACAGTTTGCTCAGCTTTGCAATGCTGGTGGTCTTGCCGCTGCCATTCACGCCCACGACCAGCAAAATTTCGAGCAGGCGGTTTTTGTCGTAAACGTAGGCCGGCGGCGCATTCTCTGGCGTCAGCAACTTCACCAACTCCTGCTTCAGCGCCTCGCGCAACCGGTCCGCCTTCACGATGGCCTCGTCGCTTGCGCGCTGCTTCAGTGTCTCCAACAGCGCATCCGTTGTCGCCGCGCCGACATCGGCCTGCAACATCAACACCTCCAATTCGTCCCATGTGTCTGGGGTGATGTCGGCCTGGCCGAGCAGCGTTTGCACCTTGCCAAAAATGTTGTTGCGCGTGCGCGCCAGGGTGTCTCGCAAAGAAGCCATTGCAGGCTGAGATTACCACAGCGCCATTTCGCATGCGTGGGTTTGCTCATCGCACATTCTCGATTTTGTCTCGGCGCTGCTTCACGCCTTTTGCGGCCGGCAGAAGCGCCTGAGCACGGGCAGCGAGGCGGTGTTTTTGGGCATTTGCATCCTGCACACAGCATGCTATATTTCTTGCTGTTCCGGTTGGCAAGCGCAAGCCGGCGAGGTTAAGTCAAGGTGCCAGCATCGAAAAACCGCGTTCAAACTGGGGATCGTTCACATTCCGCTGATCCTTTCGTCCTGTCCGCGTACAACCTCATCCCCCCATTCCTCAGTGTTCGAGAAATCCGCTGAACGAGTTGAAGTTGTTCTTTCTATGCACACCCTAGTCTGCGCTTTTTGGGCGCTGTTCAGGAGTAAGCCCAGTCAGAAGAAGCCCGACACTCTCATCCCCATTTCCCATTTTTGCACGCTCCGCAGGGAGCAACCGAACGATCAAATGTCAGAATCGCTTTTTAACACAGGGAGAATCGACAGTAACTATGGCTAGCAGACTGTACGTGGGCAACCTGGCCTATTCCACGACAGACGAAGGGCTGCGCGAATTTTTTTCGGCAGCCGGCGAAGTGAAGACCGCCGAAGTGGTGATCGAGCGCAGCAGCGGTCGGTCCAAGGGCTTTGGCTTCGTGGAAATGGCGAGTGAGGATGGCGCGCAGGAAGCCATCAACACACTGAACGGCAAGATGCTTGATTCACGCCCCATTCGCATCGACTTTGCAAAGCCGAAAGAAGACCGGCCGCGCACTGGCGGTGGCGGTGGCTACGGGGATCGACCACGCGGGGGCTTTAACAGCGGCGGTGGCAACTACGGCGGTGGCAACCGCGGTGGCAGCGGTGGTAGTCGCGGCAGTGATCGCAGTGGTGGCGGTCGCGGCGGTGATCGCAGCGGTGGCAACCGCGACCGTGATCGCCGGCGCGACAACTACGGCGAGGACGAGTTCTAGCTCTTCCGCAACCCGCTTAGATCAAGTGCGGCGCACCTTTAACAGTGCGCCGCACTTTTTTGCATTGCGCAATCGCGATTACAATTTCAGCGATGAACAGCGAGGCCACCCTCAGCGATGCGCTATCGGAAGTTGACGCTGCGTTGGCAGCATCCGACAATGAGCGAGCCGC
>JBDHWI010000023.1:0-34104 GCA_039810125.1 Thermoflexales bacterium
AGGACAACCTGAACACCCTGCGCGTGGTGGAGGCGGCTTATCGCAGCGCGGCAGAGAATCGTTCGGTCAGGCCTGGCGACGTGTGAGGCTGCGCTGCGCGGCTGCACGGCATTGCAGCGCCGCGCGAGGAGGTGAACCAGCACAGAAAACCTTGCAACCACGACCGGAGCCCGCACTGCAGAATCCGATCGGCCGCGATCGGATGTTGAGGGATGCTCCAGCGCAGCAGCAACACTGCAAAAACAATGCGCGGCCCATGACAACCTGAGTTCCATAGCCCGGGAGGTAACAATATGGCATCGCACGAAGAAGAACTAGCGAACGAATTGCGCAAGCGCGGCCTGACCCGCCGGCAAATCCTGAAGATCGGCGCGCTGCTTGGGATGGGAGGCGCGAGCATGGCGGCGTTGAGCGCATGCGCTGCGCCGCCAAGCGCCAGCGCGCCATCTGCACAAGAGCCTGCTGCCGCCACCGAAGCGCCGCCGGCTGAACAACCCGCTCAACCATCTACATCGATCTTCGATGCAGCTGAAGGCGCAGATGCAAACTGGCCCAAATCTGTTTTCAGTGATCCCACTGCAAAGGTCACGCTCAGTGTTGCGCATGCCTGGGATGCCACCTTCATGGAACGGCAGAATCAATTCGATCAGCTTTTCATGAAACGGCATCCGAACATCGAGATCAAGGCTGAGAACACTCCCTTTGGCGAGTTTCTGCAAAAGTACACCACGCAATCTGCCGGCGGCACTGCTCCAGACATCATCTACACGCAGTTTTCGTGGGCGCAGCAACTCATCAAGAGCGGCATCTTTGTTGCGCTGGATGACTACATCAAGGCTGAGAAGGATTTCAATCTGGAGGATTTCTCCAAGCCTTCGCTGGTGTCATATCAACGCGACGGCAAGTTGTGGCTGATCCCGTACGATGAAGGCCCTGCCAACCTGTACTACAACATCGAACTTTTTGACAAGGCCGGCGTCGAGCATCCCAATGAGAACTGGACGCTTGATGACCTGAAAGCGGCGGCGCTCAAGCTTACCAGTGGGGAAGGGCCCAACAAGATCTTTGGCCTGGGTGAGTTGCCGTCCATGGGTGATTCACTCGTCGCACCGCCTTACATGATGCCTTTTGGCGGGGCATATCTGAAGGAACCCAAGGAAGATGAGTATCTGGGCAACACGCCAGATTCCATCGCGGCCATGGAATGGTGGGAGGAATTGCGCGCTAAAGGCGCGGTGCCAAGCCCGGCTGATTTGCAAAACGTGGCGTGGCCGGCATTCCAGTTCGGCAAGATCGCCATGACTCAGCAAGGCTCCTGGGCCACACCGCCCATCGCAGCTGGCTCGAAGTTCAAGTGGGACATCATGCTCTGGCCGAAGGGGCCGAAAGCACACACGACCTTCAGCGCCGGCAGCGGATATGGCATCACCAAAGACTCCAAGAACCGCGACGCAGCCTGGGTTTACCTCAATGATTACCTGTCCACCGCCGGCCAGGCTTTCATGTGGGGTTTGACGGGTCGCGGCAGTCCAGCCCGCCTGTCGGCATGGCCGTCGTATCTCAACAGCAAATTTGCGCCGCCCGGTGCGAAGTGGGTTGAATACGCAATGAAAAACGGCATCGCCAGCCATGACATCATCGACCAACCGACCGGCCCGCAGGTGACGCAGGCGGCCGGCGCGATTTGGGATCAGGTGGTGACGGGCGAGATCAAAGTTGCAGATGCCTTGAACCAGATCAAGGCTGTCGTCGATCCGATCATCGCGGCAAACAAATAACGCCTGGAAATGGAGATCGGATGCGCCCTTGCGCAAACGCAGCTTCATGTTTGCGCAAGGGCGCATTGCACTTGTTTGCATTGTGCCTAGTCTTGGGCAACTTGTGATCATAGAGGAGGTAGTGCGATGGCAGCACAGAGTGTTGGTGCTTCCTCACCAAAGCGCAGGCGGTTGGGCAAGTTGGCTCGCATTGAGGAGCGCGAGTTCTACCTGTTTATTTCACCGTGGATCATTGGCCTGATCCTGTTCGATTTTGGCCCCATCATCGCGTCGTTGCTGGCCAGTTTCACCGATTGGCCGATCCTCGAAGGGCCAAAGTGGGCGGGGTTGCAGAACTATGCGACCATGCTCAATGATCCGCTTTTCTTCAAGGCGCTGCTGAACTCGCTGTACTACGGATTCTTTACAGTGGGCTTTGGGTTGATTATTTCCTTCATGCTGGCGCTGCTGCTGAACCAGAAAGTGTTTGGCATGGCCTTTTTTCGCACGGTGTTCTACCTGCCCTCAGTGGTGAGCGGCATCGCTGTTGCGATTCTCTGGCTGATGATCCTGCACCCTGATTTCGGCCTGATAAACACAATACTTGGGGCAGTCGGGATCAAGGGTCCGGGCTGGCTCACCTCCCCACTATGGTCCAAGCCGGCTTTGATCTTGATGAGCCTGTGGGCAGCTGGCGGCTCAATGGTCATCTATCTCGCCGGTCTGCAAAGCGTGCCGCTTCACCTGTATGAAGCAGCGGAGATTGATGGCGCCGGCGCGTGGCACAAATTCTGGCAGATTACCGTCCCGATGATGACCCCGGTCATCTTCTATAACATCATGATCGGCATCATCGCCTCGCTGCAAAACTTTGTGATCGTGCTGGTCATGACCTCGGGTTTGAGTTCCCAGCCGGGCGGGCCGGCCAACTCCACGTTGATGTACGGCCTGTATCTGTATTTGAATGCGTTCCGCTTCTTCAAGATGGGCTATGCGTCTGCACTGGCCTGGGTGCTGCTCGTGATCATCATCCTGATCACGATCGCGCAATTCCAGTTGGCGCGACGCTGGGTGTTCTACGAGGGCGACACGCGCCGCTAGGAGGCAACCATGTCTGATCTTTCAAGCACGGGCGACAGGACTCTCGCTGGCGGCATGCGCTCATTCGGCATCTCGCGATCCCGCTCGACCAAGCAGATCGTCGTGTACGCCCTGCTGATCCTGTTGTCAATTACATTTGCGTTGCCGTTCATGTGGATGATCTCCACCTCGCTCAAGCCACAGAACGAAGTGTTTAACTATCCACCCACGTTTTTGCCAACCAGCTTCCAGTGGCAGAACTACGTGCAGGGCTGGAGCATCCTTCCCTTCAACACCTTCCTGCGCAATTCACTCGTCGTGACGCTGGCAAACGTGGCCGGCAACCTGATCTCGTGCTCGCTGGTGGCCTTTGGGTTTGCGCGACTGCGCGCGCGCGGCAAGGACTTTTTGTTTCTACTGTTGCTGGCGACGATCATGATTCCCCGTGAAGTCACCATCGTGCCGCGCTTCCTTTTGTTCAAGGAGATTGGCCTGGTCAACACCCTGTGGGCGCTGATTTTGCCGGCGTGGTTCGGCTATCCATTCTTCGTCTTTCTGCTGCGCCAGTTCTTCATGGGCATCCCGCTGGATTTGGACGAAGCGGCGCGCATCGACGGCGCCAGCACGTGGAACATCCTGTGGCGCATCATCCTGCCGCTGTCGGGGCCGGCGCTTGCCACCGTAGCCATCTTCTCGTTCATCGGCAATTGGAGCAACCTGCTCGATCCGCTGATCTATATTCGCTCGACAGAGCTATACACGCTTGCGCTTGGCCTCAACCTCTTCCGTGGCGCCAATTTCACGCAGTTCAACATGCTGATGGCTGTGTCGATCATCACGCTGATCCCGGTGTTGATCGTGTTCTTCCTTTCGCAAAAGTTGTTTGTGCAGGGTGTGCAGCTCACTGGCATGGGAGGTCGCTGATATGACTTTTGGGCCGACGCTGGAATCCATCAAAACGCATCAGGTCCCGGACTGGTTTCAAGATGCCAAGCTTGGCATCTTCGTGCATTGGGGCTTGTACTCGGTGCCGGCCTGGGCGCCGCTCACCGGTGAACTGGGTGCCGCAACCGCTGAAGGCAACTGGACCAAATGGTTTGCCAACAACCCCTATGCTGAATGGTACCAAAACTCGCTTGCCATTGGGCAGGGCGCAACCTATGAGCATCACCTCCGCACCTTCGGTCCGGATTTCACATACGCGGATTTCGGGCCGATGTTTCAGGAGGCTGCGCAGCGCTTCGAGCCGGATGCGATGGCTGATCTGTTTCAACAGGCCGGTGCGCGCTATGTGGTGCTCACCACCAAACATCATGAAGGCTTTTTGCTCTGGCCAAGCGCCTCTCCCAACCCCAAGCAACCACACTGGCAACTTCAGCGCGATGTGGTCGGCGAGTTGACCAGCGCCGTGCGCGATCACGGCATGCAGATGGGTTTGTACTACTCCGGCGGGCTGGACTGGACGTTCAACCCGCATGTGATCAGGGATGTCATCGACTTGTTCATCGGCGTGCCGCAGATGCCTGAATATGAGGCATACGCCAGCGGCCACATCCGCGAGTTGATCGCGCGCTATCGGCCGGCGGTGCTGTGGAACGACATTGGCTATCCAGCAATGGCCGATCTGCCAAAGCTGTTTGCCGATTATTACAACGCTGTGCCGGACGGCGTGATCAATGACCGCTTCATTCAAGGCAAAGACATCCATTCGATGGAGATGCTTGAGAAGATGGCGCGCGGCGAGATGGGGTTGCCTCAGGCAGAGCATTACGATTTCAAGACGCCGGAGTACAGGGTGATGCCAGAAGCCACCCCCTACAAATGGGAAAGTTGCCGCGGGCTGGGTTACTCATTCGGCTACAACCAGAATGACACTGACGCCAACATGCTCTCTGTCGAGGATCTGGTGCGTGGCTTTGTCGACATCGTGAGCAAGAATGGCAACTTGCTGCTCAACGTCGGTCCGCGCGCCGATGGCTCGATCAGCGAGTTGCAGGCGAGCCGGCTGAAGGGTTTGGGTGAATGGCTGGCAATCAACGGCGAGGCGATCTATGGCACACGACCTTGGACGCGCGCTGCCGGCCAGGCGCGAGCCGGCGATGCGTTGATCCCAACGCGCTTTACGCACAAGGGAGACGCGCTGTATGTTTCACTGCTCAGCACCCCAAAATCGAAAAAAGTCGTTCTGGAATCAGTGACAGTTGCGCCGGATGCGCCGGTGACGCTGCTAGGCCATGCCTCACCGCTGGCGCATGCGCAGCATGGTGAGCAACTGGAAGTAACCTTGCCGGAGCAGATGCCGCCATCCCCGGTATATGTGATCAAAACAACAACATGAATCGCTTTTGGATCGATCCTGCGCAGGGGGCGCTGCCGCGCCGGCCATGGCGCAAAGTTCACCTCGACTTCCACAATTCGCAGCACATTCCGCACATCGGCGAGCGCTTCAACGCAGTTGAGTTTGGTGATCAACTTGCGGCGGCCAGCGTCGATGCCATCGTGGTGTTCGCCAAGGACATGCACGGCTATTTTTACTATCCAAGCGCATATGGCCCGGTGCATCCAGGCCTGCGCTTCGATCTGCTCGGCGCGCAGGTGCAGGCATGCCGCGCGCGCAACATCGCCGTGTACGCCTACTACTGCACCGCGTGGGACAACCATCTCGCTGAGCATCACCCCGAATGGCTGCTGGTCAAGCGCGACCGCACGAATTACCTGCCCAAGTTCAATGAGGCGCCGTCGTGGACCGCGCTGTGTCTTGCACATGAGGACTTCGTGCAATTGATGATCGATCATGCGGTGGAATTCGTCTCACGCTACGAGATCGATGGCGCATGGTTCGACATGCCGGTGATGCGGGATGGCGAATGCTATTGCCCGGCCTGCCTTGAGCAGATGCGCGCGCAGGGGCTTGACCCTTTCGATGTGGCGCATCAGCGCCGGCACAAGCACGACCTGCACAAGCGCTTCATCGCGCGCATGACGGCCGCTGTGCAACTGGCGCGGCCCGGTTGCCAGGTGGACTACAACAATCAAGGCCTGTTTGGCCTGGATGAGCGCGTGCCGTTCATGGACAACATCGACATTGAAGCTCTGCCGACGGCATCCTGGGGCTATTACTACTTCCCGCTAATCACGCGCTATGCCCGCATCACGGGTCGCACAACCTATGGTATGACCGGTCGTTTCCATCAATCATGGGCGGATTTTGGCGGCCTCAAGCTGCCGGCGCAATTGCATGTCGAACTCGCCGGCATCGTTGCAAACGGCGCGCGCTGCGACATTGGCGATCAGCCACCACCGCATGCACGGCTCGACCCGGCGGTGTATCAGGTGATCGGTGAGGCGTATGGCCGCATCAAGGCGCTGGAACCGTGGCTGGAAGGTGCGACGCCGGTGACTGAGGCGGCGCTACTGGTCAGCGGGTTGCCGCTCGATCCACCTTCGACCGAGGCAAATTACGGCCTGGCAAAGCTGCTGGTTGAATCGCGAGTGCAGTTTGATGTGCTGGAGCCCCACATGGCATGGGAGCGCTATCGGCTGGTCGTGCTTTCAGAGCAGCTCGTGGTGGATGCGACGTTGGCTGAGCGCCTGCAAGCATATATGGCTGCCGGCGGGAGTGTGATCGCAGTTGACGACAGCGGCCGCATCGCCGGCAGCGAAGCAAGCTGGCTGGAACCCTGGGGGCTGACGTATCACGGCGCATCCCCGTTCAAGCCGGCGTATTTGGTGGCTGATGGCGCCACAACTGGCACAACATTGCCAGCATATGAGTTTGCGCTCTATGAGGGCGCGTCGCGCTGGCGCACAGTTGCGCCGGCGCAGTCGATCGCTACACTCGGCGAGCAGTTGTTTCAGCGCAGCGGCGCGCACTACACCAGCCATGCGCAATCACCCTTTGACCATGCGACCGAGTACTCGGCTGCTTCGCTTGCGGATCGGCTGGCGCACATCGCTTTCCCCATCGGCTTGAGCTACTTTCACACCGGCTATTGGGTCTATCGCCATCTTTTCCAGCATGTGCTGAAGACGCTCCTGCGCGATCCACTGCTGGAATCGAATGCGCCGCTCAGCACGGAGGTGACGATGACGCACCAGCCGGCTACAACCGACCACGCCGAGCGCTGCATGGTGCACGTGGTCAACTGGTCGCCACTGCGCCAGTCTCCACGCCACCCAACGTTCTACGAGGATCCCATCGCGCTGACTGACGTGAAGGTCGTTGTTCGTCCGCCGATGCAGGTGACGAAAGCGAGGGCAGTGGTCGCCGGCATCGATCTGCCCATCACTTTGCGTGACAATGGCGATATCGAGATAACCTTGTCACGCGTGCCGGTGCATGAGATGGTATGCCTTTCCAGGGAGCAAGCATGATGCTCAAAATCGACACCCATCAGCACTTCTGGAACCTGAGCAAAGTCGAATATTCATGGCTGTCGCCGGCGTTTGGCCCGATCTACAAGACGTTTTCGCCGCACGACCTTGCGCCGCAGATCAAAGCCGCCGGCATCGACAAGACTGTGCTGGTGCAGAGCGCAAACAGCAACGAGGACACTGTGTCAATGCTGACGCAGGCCGAGTGTCACGACTGGATCGGCGCAGTGGTGGGTTGGGTCCCGCTCTACGATCCTGCTGAGGCGACGAAGCTGCTCGACCGCTACTGCCGGCACCCCAAGTTTCGCGGCGTGCGGCACCTGAACCACGATGAGCCAGATCCCGACTGGTTGGTGCGCGAGGACGTGCTAGCTGGCGTGAAACTGCTCGAAGCGCGCAACCTGACCTTCGACGTGGTGGCGATCTTCCCAAAGCACATCGGCCACGTGCCGGCCATCGCAGACCATGCGCCGAACCTGAAGATCATCATCGACCATCTGGCCAAGCCGCCGATCAAAAGCAGGAAGATCAAGGACTGGAAGGCAGCGATGCGGGCAGCGGCTCGACATCCGAATGTGTTTGCGAAGATCTCGGGGCTGAACACGGCCGCCGGCCCGAACTGGGATGCCGATGATCTGAGGCCCTACATCGACGCGGCCATCGAGCTGTTCGGCGCAGAGCGCTGCATGTTCGGCAGCGACTGGCCGGTGGCGATCCTCAACGGCGATTACGCAAAGGTGTGGAAGGAGACGCGCGCGGCACTGAAGGGCCGTTCGCGCCAGGAGGTCGATGCCATCCTCGGCGGCGTCGCGCAGCGTGTTTACAGCATTGAATAAAGCACAGAGGCATAAAGGAGCAACATGAAGCGATACGCACAGGTGATCGGCATCAAGCCGGATCGCATCGAAGTCTACAAGCAGTTGCACGCGGCGGTGTGGCCGGCGGTGCTGAAGCAGATTCACGCCAGCAACATTCGCAATTATTCGATCTATCTCCACAACAACCTGCTCTTCGCCTACTTCGAATACATCGGCGACGACTTCGCCGGCGACATGGCGAAGATGGCCGCCGACCCGATGACGCAGGAGTGGTGGGCGATCTGCTCGCCAATGCAGACGCCGCTGGCCGAAGCGCAGGCCGGCGAGACCTGGCACACCATCGAGGAAGTGTTTCATACCGACTAGCGATTGGCCATGCCCTCTCACATCACCGACTCCATCTTTCTGAAAGACCTCTACGGCACAGACGAGATGCGCGCCGTGTTCGATGACCACGCGCTGTTGCAGAAGTGGCTGGACGCAGAGGTGGCGCTCGCAAAGGCTGAGGCCGAGATCGGCGTGATCCCGCCGGCAGCCGCTGAGGAGATCGCGCGCAAGGGGCGCGCCGAACTGATCGACACGATCTACATGAAGCAGCAGGTCGATCACACGCTGCATCCCATCGTGCCGCTCATTCGCGCCTTCAAGAATGTGTGTGAGGGGGACGCCGGCGAATACATCCACTGGGGCGCGACCACGCAAGACATCATGGACACCGCGCTGGTCTTGCAGATCAAGGATGCGCTGGCGATCTTTGAGCGCCGGCTGGCGGACATCGATGCCGTGCTGCGCGAATTGGCGTTACGCCACCGCGACACGCTGATGGCCGGCCGCACGCATGGCCAGCACGCCCTGCCGATCACGTTTGGCTACAAGGTGGCGATCTGGCTGGATGAGTTTCATCGGCATGCAGCGCGATTGGACGAATGCAAAAAGCGCGTGCTGGTGGGGCAGTTCGGCGGCGCGGTCGGCACGCTGGCCGGCGTGGCCGAGTACGGGTTGGAGATTCAGCGCCGCATGATGGCGCATCTCGGCCTGGGCGTGCCGGCGATCACCTGGCATGTGGCGCACGATGGCTTTGCGGAATTTGCCGGCGTCGCCGCGATGGTCGCCGGCACGTGCGGCAAGATCGCCAACGAGGTGATCGCGCTGCAGAAGTCCGAGGTGATGGAGTTGGAGGAACCGTGGGCCGAGGGCAAGGTGGGCAGCAGCACCATGCCGCACAAGCGCAACCCAATGCTGTGCGAGGCCATCATGGCGCTGTCGCGGCTGTCGTTCAACCACGCCCGCGCCGCGCTCGACGGCCTCATTCCCGATCACGAGCGCGATTGGACCTACAACCACATGGAGTGGGCGTGGGTTCCTGAGCTATGCGTGATGACTGACGGCGCGCTGGCATTGACGCTGCGCGTGCTGCGCGGCCTGCGCGTATATCCTGAGCGCATGCGGCGCAACCTCGACGCGCTGCACGGGCTGATGTTGTCGGAGGCGGTGATGTTCGCGCTGGGTGAGCATGTGGGCCGGCAGACCGCGCACGACATCGTTTATGAGAGCGCCATGCGCGCTGTCGAGGAGGGCAGGCCCTTCCGCGAGTTGCTGCTGGCCGACCCGCGCGTGGCGGCGCACCTCGCGCGCGAGGATGTGGATCGGCTGCTAGACCCGGCGCGCTACACCGGGCTGGCTGGCGCGTTTGTGGATCGAGTGCTGCAAGCCCAACCCCGCAGCGATGAAGCGCAACCGATCGCGGACGGCCTGAAGTAACAGCGGGCGCTCAAAACTTCAAACCGACCACGTACTCCCACCAATTGTTCAGTCGCCCGGTCGGGGTCTCGCCTTCCGTGTGGGGGAAGTGTTGCAACCACCATTTGTGATGTGCGCGGATCTCGCCGCCGCCCCACTCGTCGCATGTCATCACGCGCGCCGGCCGGTTGATGTCGGGGTAGTTCAGCCAGGCGTCGGCGCAGCTCATCACCGGCCGGCGATTGCCCCAGTCGTAGTCGATGTCGCTGCTCGGCGCGTAATGCACGATGCCGCAGCCAGACAGCCCAGGGTGCGTCTTGTCGTAGCGCGTAAATTGCTTCCACAGGTTGGCGTTCAGGTCGATGGGCGGTGCGCTTGCATCCACCGGGGGCGGCTCTTCGCCCAGGAAGAATCGCTTGAGGCGCGACCAGAACGAGCGACTGGCCTGCGCGCGCTGCGCCGGCGTCAATGCGTCTGGCACGCCCTGCCACACGTGATCCAGGATGCTCTCGCAGCGATGCCCGAACGCCTCCAGCATTTCGCCCACGCCGCGCTCATAGTTGAAGCCCATCACCACGAACTTGCGCGAGACATCCCCGGTGTTGGGAATGACCGGCCCGTTGCACCACACCGCACCGCGCCCGCCCATGCAGCTTTCATAGAAGCCGGCATAGGGGAATCCCATCATCCAGAACTCATCGATCTCGCCGGCGTCGATCTTGCGCAGCAGATCCGCCTGCACCTGGAGCAGCGCTGCGTAGTCGGCGGTGTCGGGCTGGTGAAAGCCGGCGCGCGCGCGCCACGCCTGCACAAAGCCATCCGCATCGTATTGAAAGCCATCCTGCTTGATTGGAAAGTGATTGATCTCGTAGCGTTCGACGATCTCGTAGCGCACATGGCCGTAGCTGCATTCGAAGATGTCGTTGATGTAGCCTTCGACCAGCGCATCGGGGTCGTTCCAGCCCAGCGCCTGGTTGAGCTTGCGGCTGCCGGCGGATGGCACAGCCGGATTGAAATTTACGAGCATGACGCGCGGTGTAAGCATGGCCGGCATTATCGCCCGAATGCCAATTTTGCAGACTCGACGCACAATAGGGGCAGGACAATCGTGATGAACATTCTCTTGACCGGCGCATTTGGCAACATCGGTTGCAGCACAATCGAGGCGATGTTGCAAGCCGGCCACCGCGTGCGCTGCTTTGACGTCAAAACGCAGACAAACGAAAGAACCGCCGCGCGATTCCAGGCCGGCATCGAAGTCGTGTGGGGTGATCTGCGCCGGCCCGATGAAATCGCCGCCGCCGTGCAAGGCCAGGACGCCGTCGCCCACGTCGCCTTCATCGTCCCGCACCTCTCGGTGACCGGCGTGCAGAGCGAAGCCCAGCCAGAGCAGGCGCGCGCGGTCAACGTGGATGGCACGCGCAATCTGCTCAACGCCATGTCGGCGCTGCCTTCGCCGCCGAAGCTGATCTTCACCTCATCGCTGCATGTCTATGGCCGCACGCAAGATCAGCCGCCTCCGCGCACAGCCGATGACCTGCCGCAACCCATCGAACACTATGCGCGGCACAAGCTTGAGTGCGAACAGATGATCCGGGCATCGCGCCTGCGCTGGGTGATCTTGCGGTTGGGCGCGGCGCTTCCCGTTCGCCTGATCCTCGACTCGGGCATGTTTGAAGTGCCGCTCAACAACCGCATTGAGTATGTGCATTCCAAAGATGTGGGCGTCGCCATCGCCAACGCCGCAAGCTGCGACGCGGCGCTTGGAAAAATCTTGTTGATCGGCGGCGGGGCAAAGTGTCAGTTCGTCTATCGCGAGCTGATGGAGCGGGTGATGAACGCCATCGGCGTGGGCATGCTGCCGGCGGAGGCATTCACCACGCTGCCCTACAGTGTCGACTGGCTGGACACCGCCGAGAGCGAGCACTTGTTGCATTTCCAGAAGCGCACACTGGATGACTACATCTGCGACACACTGCAGATACTTGGCTACCGGCGCTTCTTCATCCGCCTGTTTCGTCCGCTCGTGCGCCGAGCGCTGTTGCAAAAATCGCCATACTATCGAGAAGCGCGCCGGCAACCCGCGTCCTGATGACGGGCGCGGCCAGAGGAGGAATATGGGCAAGTTCATGAGCAGACTTTTGAGCGTGTGTTGCCTGGTGGCGCTGACTGCATGTTCCGCCGATCTGTTCAGCTTCAGTTCGAAGAATGATCCGGCAGACGATGTGTCTGCGCTGCGGCTGGTCGACATCACCATGTCGCCGGCGCCGGTGGTTCTCTTTCGTGATTTTCAAGCCGGCATCGATGACAGTATGCGCCTGGTCGTGCGCTTCCCAAAATCACAGCTTGGTGCATTCTGGGCGGCATCGCCGTGGAGAAGCGCCTCGCAGCAAGAGCTGAATCAGGCAACATCGGACGTCCTCACTGAGCAAGTCAACCTGCCGAAAGGCACAGAGCCGGCGTGGGCGAGGTGGGTGACATCGACACGTGGCATCGCTTCCTCCGCTGCGATGTCAAAAGGGCAATGGGCAAGAATCTTCGTCGCGCTCGACCAGGATGCAAATGATGCCATTGCCTACATCTTCTGGAACGAAACCTAGCGCCGCCCTGTCTTGCACAGCTTTGGCGCAAACCACAAATTGGGAGCAACCAGCTTTGACCACCTTCATCGCATCTGAAAAGCACGGCCCGCCGGCCGCCGGCGCCATTCCACCCAGCGCGCGCGCCGATATGGATCGCGCGCTCGCCACCCTTGCCGCGCACAAAGACGCCTGGGCGCAGATGGATATCGCCGGCCGCATTGCCCTGCTCGACCAGACAAGGGCTGGCGTTGCAACAGTGGAGCAGCGCTGGGTCGATGCCAGCCTCGTTGCCAAGGGCTGCCGCCGCGAGACGATGGCCGAGGGCGAAGAGTGGCACAGCATCACCACCGTTTATCGCCAACTGCGCTTCCTGCGCAACGCGCTGCAAGACATCGCGCGCTGTGGCAAGCCGCGCATCCCGCGCAAGGTCTATGCGCGGCCAAATGGGCAGGTTGTCGCGCAGGTCATTCCCTATGACTGGAAAGAGGCGCTCGCTTTTTTGCCGCTGGGCATCCAGGCCGAAGTGTGGATGGAGCCGGCGGTGACGCTGCAGGCCGGCATCCCTCAGGCGTCGTTTTACCAGCAAGACGAAAGGCGAGGGCATGTGTGTTTGGTGCTGGGCGCCGGCAATGTCAGCGCGCTGATCCCGCAGGATTTTCTGTGCAAGCTGTTCGTCGAAGGGCAGGTCGTCGCCGTGAAGATGAACCCGGTGAATGAATATCTTGGGCCGATTTTTGAAGTGGCGTTCAAGGCGCTGATCGACGCCGGCTTTTTGCAAATTCTTTTTGGCGGCACGGCCGAGGGCGAATACCTGTGCAACCATCCAGTCGTCGAGAGCGTGCACCTCACTGGCTCCGACCGAACGTATGACGCCATCGTGTTTGGTACGGGTGAAGCGGGACGCGCGCGGAAGCGGGAGCGCCGGCGCCAATTCACCAAGCCCTTCAGCGCCGAACTGGGCAACATCTCGCCAGTCATCATTGTGCCAGGACCATGGAGCGACCAGGATGTCGGGCGGCAGGCTGAGCGCATCGGCTCGTGGCTGACGCCGAATGCCGCGCACAACTGCCTCACGCCGCGCATGTTCATCCAGATGCAGGGCTGGCCGCAGCGCGAAAAGCTCAACGCAGCCATCGCCGATTTTCTTGCGGCCACCGACACGCGCAAGGCGTACTACCCAGGCTCGCAGGCGCTGCATCAGCAGTTTCTTGCGGCGCATCCAGAGGCGTTGAAGCTTGGCTCACCACAAGAGGGTCACCTGCCATGGACGCTCATCCCGGGCGTCGACCCAGCCAACCATGACGACCTCTGCTTCACGCGTGAGCCGTTCATCAGCCTGTATGCGGAGACGGCGCTGGAGGCCACCGACGTCGTGGACTACATCCGCAAGGCGGTGGAGTTTGCCAATGAGCGCCTGTGGGGCAACCTGGTCGCAAGCATCGTCGTGCATCCTGCCTCGATGCGCGACGCAGCGATTGCGGCGGCGGTGGAGCAGGCTATCGCGGAGTTGCGCTATGGCTCGGTCGTGGTAAATCACTGGGGTGCGCTGGCGCATTTCATGATGGACACGCCATGGGGCGCATATCCAGGCAACGCGCCGTACGACATTCAATCCGGCGCCGGCTTCGTCAACAACCCGCTCATGTTCGACCAGCCGCAGAAGTCAGTCATTCGCGCGCACTTTGACCCGCTGATCGACCCATATCTCGTCAACCTGTCGAACAGCCATCTGTTTCATCGTCAGGCTACGCGCTTTCACCATGACCCCAGCGTGTGGAATCTGGCCAGGCTGATGTGGTCGGCGCTGATGGTGAAGAAGGTGTGATCGTCATTGCAAATCTGCTTGCAACCGCAACACACAAAATGCACATCCTCAATCGCCGGCAGCGCGTTATAATGAACTGTGCCGCACAATCCGCATTTGTTTGATTCGATTTTGCGCGTGTAGCGCCACTCTGTAGGGAGCATGACCGATGCTCCCTACTTTTTTGTTTGATTCACTCGAAGCGGATGGGCGGATACGCATTGCAATCATGGAGCCGGCGTTTGTGGCCGGCTGTCTGGGAGGTTTCATGCCGAAATACATTTTCTGCACCGGCGGGGTGGTCAGTTCTGTGGGCAAAGGCGTCACCGCTGCCGCAATTGGCCGCGTGCTAAAGGCGCGCGGGATGCGCGTCTCCATTCAAAAACTCGACCCGTATCTCAACGTCGACCCTGGCACCATGTCGCCGTATCAGCACGGCGAGGTGTTCGTCACCGAGGATGGCGCAGAGACTGATCTGGATCTCGGCCACTATGAGCGCTTCATCGATGAGAATCTGAACAAGGACTGCAACACCACCACCGGCCAGGTCTACAACGAAGTGATCTTGAAGGAGCGGCGTGGCGATTATCTTGGCAAGACCATTCAGGTGGTGCCGCACGTCACCAATGAGATCAAGCGCCGCATCAGCCTCGTCGCCAAGAGCAGCGCTGCCGACGTGGTGATCGTGGAGGTTGGCGGCACCGTCGGCGACATCGAAGCCATGCCGTTCATTGAGGCCATTCGCCAGATGCGCCGCGATGTGGGCCGCGAGAACACGTTCTACGTGCATGTCGCCTTTTTGCCCAAGGTCGGCGCGACCAATGAGCTGAAGACCAAGCCGACGCAGCACAGCGTGCGCGACCTGCGCGGCGCCGGCATCCTGCCCGATGCCATCATCGCCCGCAGCGACGAGCCTGTCGATGAGGATTTGATCGAAAAGATCGCGCTGTTCTGCGATGTGGAACGCCGCGCGGTGTTGCCGATGGTGACGACGCATCACTTGTATGAAGTGCCGCTGATGCTGGAGGACGCCGGCTTTGGCGACTATCTGTGCGAGCGGCTGAACTTGAAATGCCCCAGCGCCGATCTGAGCGCATGGCGCAGCATGTGCGCCGAAGTGCGCCGCGCCAAGCTGCCGTTGCATGTTGCCATCGTCGGCAAATATGTTGAACTGCATGATGCTTACATGAGCGTGCGTGAATCGTTGCATCATGCCGGCGTCAGCAGCGGCCGCGACGTGAAGATCACCTGGATCAACAGCGAAGACCTGGAGCGCGGCGAGAAGATGGACTTGCTCGAAAAGGTGGCCGGCATCGTCGTGCCGGGCGGCTTTGGCGAGCGCGGCATCGAGGGCAAGATCATGGCTGCGCGCTATGCCCGCGAAAACAGCGTGCCGTATCTCGGTCTGTGCCTGGGCATGCAGGTGATGGCGATTGAATTTGCGCGGCACACGTTGAACAGCCGTGAGCCGAACAGCACTGAATTCAACCACTCCACGCCGTATCCAGTCATCGACCTGATGCCCAACCAGCGCGACATTTCAGATATGGGCGGCACGATGCGGCTGGGTGTCTACCCGTGCAAGTTGACGCCGGCGACGCGCGCGCATCGCGCCTATGTGTCTGCCATGCACAAGACTAGTGAAAATGGCGTCGGTGAGGTGACTGTGCAGGAGCGCCATCGCCATCGCTTTGAGTTCAACAATGAATTCCGCAAGTCACTTGGCGAGGCCGGCTTGATCTTCAGCGGTCTTTCGCCGGATGACCGGCTGGTGGAAATTTGCGAGCTGCGCGATCACCCCTACATGCTGGGCAGCCAGTTTCATCCGGAGTTCAAGAGCCGGCCCAATCGCCCGCACCCGCTCTTCAAAGCATTCATCGAGGCGGCGATCAACTACGACGCGGGCGCGCCGCTTATCCGGCCACAGGTGACGCGCGAGGCCGGCGAGGCGCAGGCCGCCTAGCATCGCGTAAACGCGATCTGGCTGATTGCATCGATCAACCTGGCAAAGATGGGTCAGCCGGCCTGGTTGCCAAATACGCGCTGGCAATGCCGGCGCTTGCGAGCGTCGCTGTGATGGCGCCGGTGACGGCGTTGCGCGTGGCTACTGGGTCGGTGTTTGTCGTGTCGACCCAGTAGCGCATAGCCGTGCGCACCGCGCTGTCGGTGAAGTTCTCGAACGCCACCGTCGGCGCCGGCTCGCCCAACACGCCCGGCACACCCTTCACTGCTTCCAGCATGGCAGCATGCGCGCCGGCCAGGTCATTATTTGTGCCGATGTTCAGCGTGATTTCAAATCGCCGCGCGACATAGTGGGTCTTGTTGCGGATGACCGACTGAAAGACGCGGTTGTTGGGGATCAGCACATGCACGCCCTCGAAGGTGCGCACGTCGGTGGTGCGAATGCCGACATCCGTCACCACACCTTCAACCGTGTCGATCTCAATCACATCACCCACCTTGAATGGGCGCTGAAAGAGCAGCAGTGTGCCAGAGATGGCCTGCTCGATGGTGTCTTTGAGCGCAAAGCCCAGCACGAGCGAGGTGATGCCGAGGCTGGCAAGCAGCGTGCTGACGTTGATGCCCAGCACGGCCAGCGCAGCAAAGGCAGCCAGCACAACGCCGGCGATGTAGATGATGCGCCCAATCGCTTTGTTCAGCACCTCGCACTCATCGGGGCGCGTGCGCTTCAACACATCATATGCCATGCGCTGCAGCACGCGCGTCACTTGCAGAATGATCCAGAACAGCGCTGCCGCAATCGCAAGCTGAATCACAAATGCCAGCGCGCGGGCAGGCAATTCGGCGAGAAATTGTTGAAGTTGCTCGTGCGGTGATGTCATCGCCGATGATTGTAACGAAGATACAAAAACCCGACCGTAACGCGGTCGGGTTTTGAAATGCGCAAGCGTCATCACTTGCGCGCCATGCCAGAGCGGCTGTTACTGCACCGGCTGCACGATGATGTTGATGCCGGTCAGTGGCGCGCCGCGCGTGAGCGCTGCGTGGTGCTGCGTGCTGATGAAGCGCAACTTGCCATTCACCAGGATGCGCGCGCTCACGGCATACGTCATTGCCGGGTTGATGACAGCCGGGTCATACTTCAGCTCAAATGGGATCGGCACCTGCTTGCCATTTGTCGCGATGGTCTGCGAGGCGATCACTGTGGCCGCCACATCCATCTTCGACACATCAGCAAGCGTCACCTCGACCACGGCATTGGGCGGCAGGGCAATGCGCTGCAAGTAGCTCACGGTGCCGGTCAGCACGCCGCTGAGCGCCGGCGCTGCAGGTTTCTGCGCCTGACTCACCACTGTCTGCACCATGATCTCCACGCCGGTCGCCGGCGCGCCGCGCGTCAAGACGGGGTTGGCTGTCGTGCTGGTGAAGCGCAGTTCGCCATCCTCAAGGATGCGCGCGCGCACCGTGTAGCTGTTCTGTGGCTGGATGGCAGCCGGGTCGTACTTCAACTCGAACGGAATTGGCACCTGCTTGCCATCTGCAGTAATCGTCTGTGTGGCGAGGATGGTTGCGGCTGCATCAGCGCGCGAGACATCCTGCAGCGTCACTTCAATCACTGCCTCGGGCGTCAGCGCGACGCGCTCAAGGTAGGTCACGGTGCCGGTCAGCACGCCGCTGAGTGCCGGCGCTGTATCGGTCATGGGTGTGGTTGTCTCCGCTGGCTTCTGCGCCTGGCAGTCGGCCAAAATCACATTGCCAGACTTCACTTCGGTCAACGTGGCATCGTCGCCCTTGCCGCGAAATTCATATTCGTCATTGGCGTAGCGAATGCCCGATCCGCTCACCTGCTCCGGCAACGTCACCGTCTTGTCGCCGAACGTCACGGCGGCGGTGCGGTTGCCATTGTCGAACACGACGCTCATTGTTGCGTCATCCGCGCAGATGAATTCCACCTTGATCAGCGTCTCCTCTGGGCCGGCCATGCCGAACGTTTCGAATGGCGTCAGCACGCCCGATACGGCATGGATGAGATTGCTGCCGGCAGGGATGTCGGCCTGCATCACCTCGGTCGAACCATTCAGCAGCACCTTGCCGCCGGCACTCTTTACGCGGATGGCCAGGTCCTGCAACAGCGTCGGCACTTCAGTCTTGCCGGCCAGTGCCTTCGCGTCGATCTTCTCTGGCGAGACATGGTAGGACAGAATGCCGGTGAGCATCGAGCGGTTGGCCTTTAATTCGTCCATCGCGCCGGCGGGCAGGTTGGTAAAAGCGTCATTCGTCGGCGCAAACACGGTGCTGTCCTTCAATCCGGTCAGCACGTCAACGAGGCCGGCTTCGCTCACCAGTGAGACCAGCGTGCTGAAGCGCGGGTCGCTGCTGAGCGCAGCCACCACATCGGCTGCTGCCGCCGGCTGCGCATCGGATTGCCCCACCGAGGCGACTTGTGACACGCGCACGCGCACGCCATCCGCCGGCGCGCCATGAGTCAGCACGTAGTTCTGCTCCACCTGCGCCCAGCGCACCTTGCCTTTTTCGGTGATGATCGCTTCGACGAGGTAAACGCCTTCGGGGTCGATCGTTGCCGGATCATAGGTCAGCTCGAAGGAGAACGGTTGTTGCTTGCCTTTTGTCTCGATGGTTTGCTTGGCGATGGCCGGCGCCACGTCGGGCAGCACCTGGCGCAGCCGCACGGTCACCACGGCGTCTTCGGGCAGCGAAATGAATTGCAGGTAATACACCTCTCCCGACAGCTTGCCGCTGAAAGTCGGCGCGGCCGCGGGCGCCTGCGCAGGCGTGATCGGCTCATACGCCTTACCCTGGCAGTCGTTTGCCGCGACTGCATTCGTCTTCAGGTCGGTCAGCGTGGCCTCTTCGCCCTTGCCCTGCAGTTGCCAATTTTCATTGGCATAGATGAAGCCCGAGCCGCTGGGCTGTTGCTTCAACTCTTGTGTCTGGCCATTGAAAGTGACCGTTGCCACCTCGCCGGCGAACACGACGGTGAATGTCACATCGTCGGCACAAGTGAATTCAACCGATTGGATGGACCCAGGCAACATGGGCGGCAAGGGTTGCGCCGCGACGCCGGTGTCCATCAGTTTGCCGTTTTGCAGCGTAAACACCCGCGTCATCGGCACGGTTGGCTTGGCCGACATCGGCTCTTCCGCTTTGCGATCGAGGTAGTTCACCATCAGCGCGCCGTTGGCGATGACCATCTCGCTTACTTTGACGCGGTCGCCGATGAGGACGGAGTCCGCCGGCTGGGCGATGCCGCCGTTGTTGATCACCGCTGAAACATAGGTGAAGACGCCGCTGCCACCGCTATTCACGATGATCGTCACTGCCGTATCGGGTGAGCCATCGCCGTTCAAGTCGCCATTCGCGCGCGGGTATGGCGCGATCATGGCCTTGAATTGCGCCTCGCGGTCTTCGTGCTGTCCGCGTGTAAAGGATGCTTGTCCGCCCTTGGCTGGCTCAAGCGGATAGGTGGCGTAGTTCAGTTCCGCCGCGCTGAGCGGGCTGCTGGCAATGAGCGCGTCGCCATTCACCTTGAAGCGTCGCAGCACTGGGATGGTGGGGCGTGCCGACATGGGCTGATCGAAGCGCCGCTCCAGCAACAGCACGCTGATCTCGCCATTGCGCGCGATGCGAATGGAGCGCACAGTGATGCGGTCACCGAGAAAGACTGCCGGCAAGGGTTTGGCTGCGCCATTGTCGTTCAGCACCGCCGCCAGATACGAGAACACGCTGCTCGCGCCTGTGCCGACGGCCAGATGCACCGCGGCATCCTCTGCGCCGTCCCCATTCAGATCGCCCTTGTCCTGCGGCGGCACAAGGTCGACGCTGAAGTGATTTGCCGCATCAGAGAACTTGCCGTCTTGCAGTTGAACGGAACCGGCGGGTGAATCGGGAATGAAGTATGTTGCGTTGGCTAGCTGCTCGTTGGTGAGCGGCGCCGCGGCTGCGTATGAGGTGGCTAGCGATGAAAGCGCAACAGCCACTGCCAACGCGGTGGCTGCAATTGTTTTCGGCAGCGATTTTGTCATGTGTTTCTCCTCCGACATGGACGCGCGATCAGGCTGCTTTGTTCCAGCCGGCGATGCGTCGTCCGTCAACCTCGGACAAATTTGGGCAACCATTGAGGTGCAACAATATTGTCGCATGCCAGTGTGCGACAACTCGACGGAATGCAGACGAATTGCCTGATTGCGCTCACTTGCTTGTGCACACTGCGCTGGTCACCACATCGAATTCACTCTTGAATTTGCCGGCGGCTTCATGCGCATCCGCTAGCGCCTGCTGGATGGGGGCGTTGTCGGGCAGCGCCTTCACCCGCGTCTCGTATGCATCGAGCGACTGGATGAGATTGTCGAGGTTGAGGCTGGGGATTTGCGATGCCTGACCTACGATCGCACTCAACGCATCGCGAAAGAGCGCCAGCGATTGCTTGAGTTGGCCGGCGGTGGCAAGGTCCTTGCCTTCAACCAACTGCGCCACAGTCGGCTCCAGGCCGCGCAGGCTGCTGCAGAATTGCGCGCGCGCGTCATCTGCCGACTGGCATGCGACCAGCAGTGCCATCAATATCAAGAGGCTTATTATTCGCCTTCCGTTCATTGGATTGAAGAAAATTACTCGCCAGAGCGGATGTCTGCCGGCGCGCGCGCTTCAAAGCGTATGTCCTCAAAGATTGATGCGCAGCCTGAGCCGGTGGGTGATTGCGACGAGAAGCCAATGGCTGCATCCTCGACGCCGAGATTGAAGTAGCGCGTGAAATGCCAGAAGCGCCCGTCGATGGAGTAGTGAAAGGCGAAGGCGCGCCCGATTCTTGCCAGCCGCAGGTGCACGGTGTGGCCGGCGATGACGACCGAATTGCAGTCGTCCGAATCGCCCTTGTTCACCACTGACACGATCATCGGTTGCCCCTGCGGCGAGAATTCAAAGCACAGCTTGCCCCAGTGTGCAGCATCAGCGAAGGCGACCAGCACGCCGGCGTCGTAGGTCGAAGCAAACGGCACCGTCACCTTTGTGCTGAGCATGAAGTTGCCTTCGGGCCTGAACATCAAGCGCGGCGTGTTGGCGATGGTGAGCAGGCCGCGCGGGTCGTTGAACAAGTCGGTCCTGGGGCCGGCGGTGATGGACAGTTTGTCGTCGATGAATTTTGCGTCGAGCGCCGGCGTCTGCCACACCAACGTGTAGGGGATGGCGGGGATGGAGAGTTGCATCACCCAAAATCACACGATATCGCGATACACCACGCCGCGTCGCTTGCGCGCGTCCAGCCACGCCTTGCGAATAGCCGATGTCACCGTTTCCGGGTCATGCACATTGCGCAGCGTGGCGATGGGATCGGACGCATCGACGCTGTGCAAATAGATGTCGCCGATGCCAAAGATGCGCTCGCTGACGCCTTGGTGATAGTCGATGTCCTGCAAGCGGATCAACTCGATATTCTCCACACTGCGCCCGACCAGGCCATTGAAAATGCGAATGCGGTCATTGGTCAGCATGTAGCGCTCGCCCAACGACATGAATGGCCGCCCTTCCCACAGGATCTGCTCGGCGGCGTCATCGACTTCGGTCTGTGCCGGCGTCGCGCTGGCGGCCGGTTGTGCGCCGGCCTGCTCTGCCTCGCTCAACATCTTGTCGAACTCCAGCAGCATGTTGTCGGCGATGGTGCTGATGAGGCGATCTTGCGTGTCTGCCGGCAGCGTCGACACATCGATGCCGGTCTGCTGCACTGCCTGCCGGATGCGCGCCGATACGCGCTCGCGATATTGTTCTATGTTCATCAGACGTTCCCTTTTTGAGAAACTCCAGGAAGGCCGGGTTTGTGATTTTTCAACCTTGCGGTTCTGGATTGTGCTTTGACGCCAATCGTAAATCCGAAATCTGAAATGCGCTTCGCCCTATAATTCCGAAAACGTCATGGCCCTTCTTGAGCAACTCTCCTTCGAATGCGCCAGCCACAGTGAAGAGCAGACCCAGCGCCTGGGTGTGAGACTGGGCGCGTTGCTGCCACAGCGCGCAGTCGTCGCGCTGCATGGGCCATTGGGCGCCGGCAAAACCAGCATCGCGCGCGGCATCGGGCGCGGCTGGGGCGCCGCGCAGTTGTTGCGCAGCCCCACCTTCACGCTGGTGCAAGAACATCACCGCGAGCAGGACGATGCCACGCTTTTTCACATCGACCTGTATCGCATCGAGCAGGAGAGCGACCTTGCCGGCCTGGGGCTGGATGAGATTCTGGATGACGAGCGCGCGGTCGTGCTCATTGAATGGCCGGAGCGCGCACCCAACGTCATCCCCAAAAACGCGATCCATGTGAAGCTTTCAATCACGAATGACACGAAGCGCCTGCTCACGCTTTCAACCCAGGACACGCAGACGTGGCAGGTGCTGCTTGCCTTTCGCAAGAGCGCCTTTGGCGTTTAGCTGACTGCGATCCTGATTTTGGGTTGCAGGCGAAGCATTCGATGCGCTGCAAGTCAAAGTAACAAACGCAAAGCTGTAAACTGATGACTTCGATTCCCGACCCCAACGCTTCTGTCTTGCTGGCGATCGACACTTGCACCAGCCGCGCCAGCATCGCACTGCGCGATGCGCATGCAGTGCGCGCGGAGATGACGTGGGAATGCCGGCGCCACGAGACCGCGCTGGTCAGCAGCCGCATCAAAGACCTGATGACTGCCTGCCGCATCAACCCGCAGGAGATTGGCGCCATCGCCGTCGCCATCGGCCCAGGCTCGTTCACCGGCGTGCGCTGCGGCCTTGCCATTGCCAAGGGCATGGCCGTCGCGCTGGGCATCCCGCTGATCGGTGTGACTACGTTCGATGTGATTGCCCATCAGCAACCGATGCAGATGAACCGCACGCCGATGCTGGCGTTGGTGGAAGCCGGCCGCAACCGCGCCGCGGCGTGCCGCTATGAATGGCAGGAAGGCGAGCCGGCGGTGGCCGGCGATTGGTGGATACAAAACTTTGCCGACCTCAGCGCCGCCATCGACACGCCGATGATCGTGTGCGGCGATGTCGCGCCGGACTTGGCGGCATTGCTGCACGGCAAGGCCGAAATGGCGCCGGCGGCGCTTAATCTGCGTCGCGCGGGTTTTCTGGCAGAATTAGCCTGGTCGCGCTGGCAACGCAACGAAGTGGACAGCGCGATCACGCTTACAGCCATCTATCCGGCTGAAGCATCCTGATGAGCAGCCCATCGGCATTGCAGTCCCTTGATCACCTGGCGGACGATGCTCCGCTGCAGGTCGACGTGTCGCGCATGACGCTCGACGACATCGCAGCAGTGGTAGAGATTGAGAAAACCGCCTTTCCCCGCCCGTGGCCTGAAAAGGCGTATCGCTACGAACTGACCGAAAACCAAAATGCCTACTTTGTGGTGGCGCGGCTCGCAAGCGCGCCGCAGCCGGCGCGCCGCAACTGGCTGGCGCAGTTGCTGAAGCCGGCTGCCCCGCCTGTCATACAAACTGCTGCCATCGTCGGCTTCGCCGGCATGTGGATGTATGTCGACGAGGCGCACATCGCAACGATTGCCACACACACCGCATGGCGCGGCCGGCGCATCGGCGAGCGCATTTTGATGAACCTGATGCGCGAGGCGCAGCGACGCGATGCCGCGCTGGTCACGCTGGAAGTGCGCGTCGGCAATACCGTGGCGCAGAATCTCTACATCAAATATGGCTTCGAGGAAGTGGGCCGGCGCAAGGGCTACTACCAGGACAACCTCGAAGATGCGCTGCTGATGACTGTGACCGACTTCACCACGGCTGCATATCGCCGGCGGCTGGATGTGCTTGAGGCGGCGTTGCCGCATTCTCTATAATCCCTCCGCATGGATGATTTGAATCAAGTGGCAGCCGAAGTGCGGGTATGCACATTGTGCGAGTTGGCGAAGACGCGCACGCAGGCAGTGCCGGGCGAAGGCGCGGCGCAGGCCGATATCATGCTCATCGGCGAAGGGCCTGGATTCCATGAAGACAAACAGGGCCGCCCCTTCGTGGGGCCTTCTGGGCAGTTTCTCAACGACCTGCTCGCCAGCGCCGGCTACAAACGCGAAGAGGTGTTCATCACCAACGTCGTGAAATGCCGGCCACCAGGCAACCGCGACCCGCAACCCGACGAGATCGAAGCCTGCGCCGGCTACCTTGACCGGCAAATCGCGCTGATCAATCCAAAAATCATCGTCACGCTGGGGCGCTTCAGCATGGCGCGCTGGTTTGCTGGTCAAAAGATCAGCGCCATCCACGGCAAGGCCAAAAAGATCGATGGTCGCGTGGTGGTGCCGATGTTTCATCCGGCGGCAGCGCTGCATCAGCCGGCGTTGCGCAGCGCCATCGAAGAGGATTTCCGCAGATTGCGCGACATCATCAATGCGATGAGCAGCCAGCCCGACGAGAAGCCGGCGAAGCGAGAGGATGCCGGCGGCGAACAACTTTCGCTATTCTGACTGGTCTCTCGCAAAGGCGCAGAGATTTCCTTTTCGCCTTCACATCGTCTTCGCAAGAGATACCCCCTCATGGCGGCACCAACGACGCGCAAACCCAACCCATGGCTGCTGGCCGCGCGACCCAAGACCCTGCCGGCGTCCATCTCGCCGGTGCTGGTCGGTTCGGCGCTGGCGCTGCGCGACGGTCAATTCGACGTGCTGGTCTTCCTCGCCACGCTTGCGGCGGCAGTATTGCTGCAAATCGGCGCGAACTACAGCAACGATGTCTTCGATTTTCTGAAGGGCGCGGACAAGGCGCGCATCGGCCCCACCCGTGTGACGCAGGGCGGCCTGGTTACACCGAAGCAGATGCTGATTGCCACCGGCATCGTGTTTGGACTGGCAGCACTGTTGGGGCTGTATCTCGTCGTCATTGGCGGCTGGCCCATTTTGCTGATCGGACTGGTGTCGATTGCGTGCGCCCTGGCCTACACCGCCGGCCCATTTCCGCTGGCCTATCGCGGCCTCGGCGACCTGTTCGCCTTTGTGTTCTTCGGCGTGGTGGCGGTGATGGGAACCTACTTCGTGCAGGCGCATCAGTTCACCTGGCTGTCGTTCATCGCTGCGCTGCCCAATGCGCTGTTCGCCACCTGCATCATCATCACGAACAATTTGCGCGACATCGACACCGACCGTGCCGCCGGCAAGCACACGCTGGCTGTGCGTATCGGCGACCGCAATACGCGCATCGAATACACTGTGCTGCTGGTAATCGCGTTTCTTGTGCCGCCGGCATTGCGCTTGCTGGGCATGGCGCAAGGCTGGGCATGGTTGCTGCCGTGGGCCGCTCTGCCAATAGGGTTCGTGCTGGCGCGCGATTTGTGGCAAACGCCGCGCGGGCCGGCGCTCAACCCGCTGCTGGGCCGCACCGCGCAACTCAACCTGATCTTCTCGGTGTTGTTCTCAGCCTCGCTTTTGCTCAGTTAAAAGTGGTTGCAAAAATGGAACAGGAACGCGCAAAGCAAATCCAGACCATGTTCTCGCGCATTACGCGGCGCTATGACCTGATGAACAAGGTGATGACCGGCGGGCAGGATCAGGCGTGGCGGCGCATTGCAGCAAGGGAATTGCACCTTCAACCCAACGGGCTGGTGCTCGACCTCGCCACCGGCACCGCAGACCTTGCGATTGCCGTGCGTGAGGCGTGGCCAGGTTCGCGGGTGATTGCTGCCGATTTCAGCGAGACGATTTTGCGCGCCGGCGCCGCAAAAGTGTCTGAGCGAAGATTGACAGGCATTGAGTTCGCCGTTGGTGATGCGCTCTCCTTGAGCTTTCCTGACCATGCCTTCGATGGCATCACAAATGCTTTCTTGTTACGCAATGTGGTGGATTTGCCGCGCTGCCTGCGCGAGATGCGCCGCGTAACCAAACCTGGCGGGCGCGTGGTGTGCATGGAGATCACGCATCCACAGATGCCGCTATTCAAGCAGGCATTCGGGCTGTATTTCAACAAGATGGTGCCGCTGATCGGTGGTGTGATCAGCGGCGATTACAAGGCCTACAAGTATCTGCCTGCGTCACTGTCGAAGTTTCCGCCGGCGGCGCCACTGAAGCAGATGATGCTGGACGCTGGCTACCGCGAGGTCAGCTATCGCCTGCTCGCGCTCGGCACGATGGCGATCCACGCCGGCGTGGCGTGAACAAAAAACTCACGCCTTTGTCAGCACTGCCACACCCCACTTGCCGAGGCTCAGCGTTTTACCGGCCTTGCTGGTCAATGCATCCTTCGCCTTCCAGGGCAGCGTCACCGTCTTCGGTTCGGCGTTGTTGATGACGATGTATGCGTCGCCGCGCCGCATGACATGCACGCCGGCCGGCAGCCTGGGCAGCACCGGCTCCGCGCCGGCGTCTGCCACGATGCGCTCAATCAGCGCGTCCTGCGTATCGCCATCCAGCCATGCGCCAAGCGTGTAGACGCGCCCGCCGCCCTCATGCTGCTTCAGCGTCACTGCCGCCTGGCCATCCAGATAGCCGTTGCATGCGCCATACGTCGCCAGCACCTGCGTGCCTTCATGCGGGATGAGCCATTCGGCCCAGATGCTGGCTGTGCCGGCGGAGGCTCGCTTTTTCTGCCTCCCTTCGCCTGCCTGCGCGAGGGAGATCGGGATTGGCTGATGCAGCGAATAGTATTCATCAACATGCGCGCCGGCGAGCGCTTGCAGCAAGGCCGGCTGACGCTGCTGCCACAGCGCATTGTCGTTGTTCTTCATGCCACTGCGCACGCCCAGCACCAGATGCCCGCCGGCTTCCACAAAGCGCATCAACTCGCCGGCGATCTGCTCGTCGATGATGTGCGGCGCGGCGAATACCAGCTTGAAGCCATTCAGATTCGCGCGCGTGGAAAGCACATCCAGCGCGATGTTGCGCTCGGCCAGCGGGCGATAGAAGCCGTCGAAGTATTTCATCCAGTCGAAGCTGGCGTTGTGGCGCTGAAAATCCAGCGCCCAGCGGTCGTCATATGAATGCAAGAGCGCGACCTGCGTTTCCACCGTCGTGCCGGCCAGCAAGTCGCCGGCTTGCGCAAAATCCTGCCCCACCTGCGCGATCTCGTGATACACCGGGCGCGGGTTGCCATCCGGCGCGATGAGTGAGCCGTGATATTGCTCCTGCCCGTTCAATGCGTTGCGCCATTGCCAGTACAGCACCGCATCCGCGCCGTGCGCAACCGCGTTCCATGCCACTGCGCGCGTCTCTTCGCGGTCGTGATCGCGGTTTACTGGCGACCAGTTCACATGGCCAGGCTGCGTCTCCATCAGCCAGAAATTTTTGCGTTTGAAGCCGCGCGTCAGATCGTGCCCAGCGCCGGCATTGCCAAAATCCATCGGCGCGGCCGGGAAATATTGGTCCCACGACGCAAAGTCAAGATCTTCGCTGACCACATAGTGATCGAAGCCGTTGAAGAAACCCATGAAGTTGTGGGTGATCCATTGGTCGATGGCATTGGCGCGAATCACTTCCACCTGGTTGAGCTGGTAGCGGCGGTAGCACTCGGCGCCGAACTGCTTCCACTTCAACCGCAGGCCCGGGTTGTGCGGGTTGCCGAAGCCCTGCGAGCCGGCAGCCGGCAGTGGAATCTGCGCCCAATCGGTGTATTTCTCCGACCAATACGACGTCGCCCACGCATCATTCAGCCGGTCGAGCGTGCCATAGATTTCGCGCAGCCAGTGCTGGAATTTTTCGCGCGCCGTGTCGCTGTAGCTGATGGCGTTGTATTCGTTGTCGATCTGCCAGCCGATCACGCGCGCATCGTGGCCGAAGCATAGCGCCAGTTTCTCGGCGATACGCCGGCAAAATTGCAGGTAGCGCTCGCTTGTCACGTCGAAATGGCAGCGTCCGCCGTGTGTGGCGCGCCGGCCGTCCTCGTGGATTGCGAGCGTGTCGGGATATTTGTGCGTCAACCAGGCCGGCGGCGCGGCGGTTGGCGTGCCAATCACCACTGCAAGGTCATTGTCGGCAGCCAGTTTCACCGCGCGCTCCAACCAGCCCAGACTGAATGCGCCCTCGCGCGGCTCAAGGTCGCTCCACGCAAATTCAGCTACGCGCACAACCGTGAAGCCGGCGTCGCGCATCAGCTTCACGTCTTCCAGCCAGCGCTCTTCCGGCCAGTGTTCGGGATACCAGGCAGCACCCAGATGCAAGGTCATGTTGGTTCTCCTTTTCCGCGCTGCGTGAATGACGCAGCGTTCTCCCATTTTGTCGCAGCTGCGTGTATTGCACTGCACGCCATAACATTACACTGAGACATTCACAGGCCATTCGTATAATTCGCGCGTGACCAGGGCTTTGCTTGCGTTCCTGCACGATAAAAGCGTTCGCGCTGTATTGGATGCGGCTGCCAGTGCGCTCGATTTTCATGTGCAGTATGGCGCTGCGCCGCCGGCGGACCCCATTGATTTTCTTGTTGCGCTTCAACCGGTGTTGATCGTACTGGATGCGAATGACCCGCCGTCGTGGCGCCCATTCATTCTCTCAGCAAAGACCAGCCCCGCCACACGCAAGATGCCGATCCTGGTCATTGCGCCGAAGGATGATGTGACGCTGGCAGCAAGCGCAAACAGCGCCGGCGCAGATGCGGTCGTCACGCTGCCGGCCTTCATGGCTGACCCTGCCGGCATCATTCGGCAACACGCCCGCGCCAATGACAGCGCCGAGTTGCTGCGCCAATCGCGTTTGCCGTTGTCGGAGCTGGCGCGGCACGCTATCGCGCAATTCAACGCGCGTGAGTTCTTCGAGCAACATGAAAGCTTTGAGCATCTGTGGCGGCAGGAGCCGGGGCCGATCCGGCAGATGTATCAGGGCATCCTGCAAGTTGGCGTGGCCTATCTGCAAATCCAGCGCGGCAACTACGCCGGCGCGCGCAAGATCTTTCAGCGTGCCTGGCAATATCTGAACGTGCTGCCTGACGTGTGCCAGGGGGTGGACATCGCGCAGCTCAGGGCCGACGCGCGCACCGCGCAAGCCGAGTTGGAGAAGCTCGGGCCGGCGCGCATCGCTGAATTTCCTGTCGCGCTGTTCAAGCCGGTGCGTTATGCGATTGCTCCTTTAGCATCATAACCACTTCGCGTTGATGCACGGCCGGCTGTGTGAGCCGGCCCACATCGCTCTGGCATGAGCCATGCGTCCCTTACAATCCGCAATCGCTAAAATCGAAAATCCAACATGACTTACGACTTCACCAATAAAATCGCCCTTATCACCGGCAGCGGGCGCGGCATCGGCAAGGCCACCGCGCTGCACTTTGCGCGGCTTGGCGCAGATGTCGTCATCAACTATCTGCGCAAGCAAAGCGCCGCCGAGGAAACCGCGCGTGAGATCGAGGCGCTTGGCCGGCAGGCGCTAGTGGTAAAGGCCGACGTCGGCGACCCAGATGACATCGACAAACTTTTTGTCGCAGTGGAGCAGCAGTTCGGCGGGCTCGATTTTCTGGTCAACAATGCCGCGTCGGGCTACATCCGCCCAGTCATGGAGCAAAAGGTGAAGGGTTGGGATTGGACGATGAACATCAATGCGCGGGCGGCGCTGTTCACGGCGCAGAAGGCTGCGCTGCTGATGCAGAGGCGTGGCGGCGGCGCGATCGTCAACGTCAGCAGCATCGGCAATGGGCGCACGCTGCCGGACTACGTGGTGATCGGCGCGTCGAAGGGCGCGCTGGAAGCAGTGACGCGCTACTGCGCCGTCGAGTTTTCGCCGTTGAACATCGTGGTCAACGCGGTATCACCGGGTCTCATCGACACGGATGTAATGCAATTCTTCAAGGACAGCGACTTGATGTTGGCGCTGGCGCGGCAGCGCACGCCGGCAGGCCGGCTGGTGGAGCCGCAGGACGTCGCCAATGTGGTCGCCTTCCTGTGCAGCCCAGACGCCGCGATGGTGCGCGGCCAGGTCATCTTGATCGATGGTGGCTGGAGCGTTGATGTGGGCCGGCAATGGGTGGAATAGCCCTTGCAGAAGAAGCCAGGATCACGCTTCGGTGCCATTGAGCGGTGAGTTCAACACTTCGCGGTGTTGCTGGCCGGCCACTTGCGGGCCGACGATGCCGCGCTCTTCCATCTCCTCGATCAAGCGCGCGGCGCGCGTGTAGCCGATGCGCAGCCGGCGCTGCAAGAGCGAGATGCTGGCCTTGCCCTGCAGGCGCACTGTGGCGACGGCGTCGTTGAACAGCTTGTCGTCCTTGTTGCCACCGCCACCCACATCTTTCGCCGCCTCTTCCAGCGCGCGCGCTTCGTCCCATGTGTTGGGCGTGCTGAACAGATCGGGCGTGGGCAGCACCGCCGGCTCGGCGTCGATGCTCTTCATCGGCAACGACGGCGCGACCATCGCCGTGTTCACCGGATCGGCGCCGGCGTTCTGCCCCAACTGCGCGCGCCAGTGTCGCACCACACGCGTAATCTCTTTCTCGTTCAGGAAGCAGCCCTGCGCGCGCATCGGCATCGACTGCTCCGGCGTCACCACCAGCATGTCGCCGCGCCCCAACAGTTTCTCCGCGCCCGGGCCATCCAGAATCACCCGCGAATCGACTGTGGTTGCCACAGTGAAGGCAATGCGCGCTGGGAAGTTGGCCTTGATCAAGCCGGTGACCACGTCCACGCTGGGGCGCTGCGTTGCCAGGATCAGATGGATGCCAGTCGCGCGCGCCATCTGCGCCAGCCGGCAGATAACCTTCTCGGTTTCGTCCGGCGCCATCATCATCAGGTCGGCCAATTCATCGATGACGAGGATGATGTAGGGCAGTCGGCGTTGCAATTCGGGGTCGTTGGTCTTGCCGGCGCTCGCAGTCACCTTCGTGTTGAAATCGACGATGTTGCGCACCCCGTGCTTGGCGAACATGCGATAGCGGCTGTCCATCTCGCGCGCTGTCCAGTTCAACACCGAGGTCGTCTTCTCAAGATCGACGACGACGGGCGAGATCAGATGCGGGATGCCGTTGTAGCCGGTCAGTTCCACCCGCTTCGGGTCGATCATCAAAAAGCGCAGATCATCGGGCGAGTTGTAGCACAGCATGGCCGTGATGATGGCATTCACGCATACGCTCTTGCCGCTGCCGGTGGTGCCGGCGATCAACAGGTGTGGCATTGTCGTCAGATCTGCGACAACCGGATGGCCGCTCACATCCTGCCCCAGCCCCATGCGCAGGCGCGTCTTGCGTTCCAGCCGCTCGAACTCCTCGCTCTCCATCACGTCGCGCAATGACACGAGCGATGTCTCACCATTCGGCACTTCGATGCCAACGATGGCACGGCCGGGCACCGGCGCTTCGATGCGGATGCGCGGCGCGGCCAGTGCCAATGCGAGATCGTCGGCCAGTGAGGCGATGCGGCTGACCTTCACCTTGATCTGCCGGCCGCCCTTCATGTCGATGAAGCCCGGCTCCACGCCAAACTGCGTGATGGTCGGACCGCGATTCACTTCGACCACGCGGCCTGGCACGCCAAATGCCTTCAGCGTGTCTTCGATCACGGCGGCGCGCTGGCGAATATCGGCTTCCTTGAGCGAGGCATCGCTGCCGGGCTCCAGCAGCTCGTCGATCTTCGGCAGTTTCCATTCGCGATGCGTCGCATATACCGATGGCGCAGGCTCCGCCGGCGTGACTTGTGCTGGCTTTGCTGCATCAGCTCTTGTCTTGTCGCTGCTCAAGCCATTGATGACGAGTGAGCGCTCAGCGGCGTCGCTTGGCTGTGGCGCGCCGATGATGCGCGGTGGCGGTATCTTGTTTGGCTCGGGCTTGGGCTTGTCCAGCCTGGGTGTGGGTGGGCGCGTTGCCGGCTTCTGCGCAATCTGGCGCGGCGCAGGGAAGTCTTCCTCTGGCTCCGGCAGATCAGGTGGGCGTTTGCCCGCTGGTTTGCGTGGTTTCAGGCCGTTGATGATCAGTTCACCATCGTCGTGCGGATCAGCATCGCGCCGGCCATAGTTCGGTTCAATGATGTCGTCGGTGGGCCGGCTGGCGCTGCGCTGCCGCGTGAAGACGCCTTGCATCTCATTCACAAATTGCGCGAAGGACACCTGGGCGATCAGCAGCGACGCCACGAACCACAGCACCAGCAGCACGATGATCGCACCGATGTTGCCGGTGATGGATGTGAATATGTTGAGAAGGAGCCAGCCGATTTGCCCGCCACCCTGTGACGCGCCGGCAATTGCCTCACCGCTTTGCTGCGAAGTCACCATGGCGATGCCGTGCAGCGTGGCGAGTGCGGTGAAGTAGGCCAGCACCGCGCCGGCCAGTCGCATGGGCGCGAGCTTGGGGAATTTATCGCCGAAGCGCCGGATAAGCAGATATACGCCGACCGCGCCCAGCACCAGCGGCGCAAGATAGGCGCCCCAGCCAAACAGCAAGTTTATAAAGTCGAGCCAGTTGCTGATGATGCCACTGCGCTGCGTGGAGACCAGGCCGAGCAGCGTGAACGCGGCGATGCCCAGCATAGCGATGCCGATCATGTCCAGCCACGTGTCGAGTGAAATCGACGGCGGCGAGGCAGGCGGCGGCGCGCCCTTCTTGGACGATTTGCCTTTGCTGGAGGACTTGCTGGCAAAAAACTTCATCGGACAGATGTTCTATTATAAGGCCACTATAAGGCCGCGCGTGGCAATTGTGCCACTTTCACAAGTGGCTCCAGATACCTACGCACTTTGCAGGTTGCAGACAATTGCATCTTGTATATCATCTGGTTATTATGCAAAAACGCAACATCCTTTTTCTGGTTGTAGTGGTGGTGATGGCGTTGGCGGTATTCGCAGCGCCTCGTGAGGCCGAAGCGGCGGTGGGCCGGCGCATCATTGTCGACATTAGTGACCAGCGCGTGTATGCATACAACGGCGCAACACTGGTTAGAAGCATCCCTGCCAATGCGCGCGGCACGCGCGGCGGCAACTTCCGCATCCGCAACAGAATCCCGATGGCGAAGTCCTACGTGTTGGGCTGGAAACTGCCGTATTGGATGGGTATCTATATGTCCGGCGGGCTTGAAAACGGTTTTCACGGCACGGCCATTACCGCGCGTGGTGGTCGCGCCAACAATTCTCTCGGTTGCATCGTGATGAGCACCGCCAATGCGAAATGGTTGTATTCGTGGGCAAGAGTCGGCACGCCTGTTACGGTTCGACGATGAAGGTGCGTTATCAAGTCGATCGCCGGCGACTTCATCGATCTCTCATGCGCATCTAACACAAGTGCGCATCATGGTAATCAACTGAATATGACAGGCGCGCTCCCAGGCCGCTTGACAAGTTGGTTGAAGAAAAGCTGACTCCGCATGTTCCCCAGGCAAAGCGGGGTGGAGCGCGTCCAGTGGCATCACCGGCGCTTGACCGGTTACGGGGAACATCCTGAGGCGGAGCGAAGTCCCGCAGGCAAACATGCCTGCGGGACTTTTTGTTTCCATTGCCGCCGCCGCGCGACACGCAGGCATGGGAGAAGCGTCCTGTGCCGGCGATCGGCTAGAATGCTCAGGTATCCTGACTATCAGGAAGCCTGTTGACATGAAAAAGCAAAGTGCAAACCTGGATGCTGGCGAGACCGCAGCTGAATTGCTCGCGATCGTGCCGCTGCTGAATCGCATCATCGTGGATGAGGTGCGGCGCGAAGCCGGCCAGGACACGACCATGCCGCAGTACCGCGTGCTGCAATATCTGAGCGCCGGCCCCATGTCGCTCAGCGACCTCGCTCGCAAGCGCCGTGTCAGCCTGCAAAGCATGGGCGAGCTGGCGCAGGCGCTGGTGGAGCGCGGCTGGGTGGTGCGCAAGCCAAATCCCGATGACCGCCGGCAACAATTCCTTGAGCTGACGCGTCAGGGCCGCAAGCACCATGAGCGCGCGCAAGACAACATGCAGCGCCGGCTTACGCCGATGATGGTCAGCCTGACTCCCGAAGAGCATCACGCTGTGCGCGTCGCGCTGGGTGCGCTGCATCGCGTGCTGGCGCTCGCGCCGGAAGAGGTTGAAAACATGCCGGCTGAGGCAAACGCATAGATGGCAACCACAGCAGAACCCTTGCAAGGCA
>JBDHWI010000024.1:0-34014 GCA_039810125.1 Thermoflexales bacterium
GAGGCGCCGGCGGCTACCGAAGCGCCTGCAACTGGCGGCACGATGGAAATGCCTTTCCCGATGGATGATGCGGCCAAGAACCCGCTCAACATCGGCACGGATCCGATCGATGGTGTGTTCTTCTCCGGCGGCTTTGGCCATGCCTACATTGAGTATGCCGCCAAGCTCGTGGAAGCCGCCCACCCGGGCGTGAAGGTTGGGGTCAAGCCTTTGCAGAAGGTCGCCACCGAATTGCGCCCGCGCGTCGTGGAAGGCAATCCGCCCGACGTGATCGACAACTCCGGCGCAGACAACTTCAAGACCACCGACCTGGTCAATGACGGCCAGCTGCAGGAGTTGACAGAATTGTTCGGCGCCGCGTCGTTCGACACCCCCGGCAAGAAGTTTGCCGACACGCTGTTCCCCGGCTCACAGTTGCCCGGCGTGAACTTTGACGGCAAGCAGTACGGCGTGAACGTGGCCTACACCGTCAGCGCGATCTGGTACAGCAAGCCGTGGCTGGAAAGCTCCGGCATCAAGCTTCCGCCCACCTGGGCCGAGTACCTCACGGTGCTGGAAGACATCAAGAAGGAAGGCAAGATGGCGCCCTGGACGTATCAGGGCAAGTATCCCTACTACATGTGGGGCATCGTGCTGAACCAGCTGATGTGGAAGAGCGCCGGCAAGGACGCCATCATCGCCATTGACAACCTGGAGCCGAATGCGTGGAAGACGCCTGAGATTCTGCGCGCCGTGCAGGATATGTACGCGCTGTGGGACAAGGGCCTCATCCTCGAAGGCACCGCCGGCCTCACCCACACTGAATCGCAGGCGCTGTGGTTGCAGGGCAAGGCCGCCTTCATCCCCTGCGGCACCTGGCTGGAGAACGAGATGAAGGAGCAGACCCCGCCCGACTTCCAGATGACGGCGATGGGTGTGCCAGGCTATGCTGACGGCAAGGGCAACATCGACTCGATTGCCGCCGGCGGCGGTGAGCCATTCGTCGTGTTTGCCAAGGGCAAGAACGTCAAGGGCGGCATGGAGTTCCTGCGCGCGCAGGTCTCGCGCTCGGCAGCCAAGTACTTCGCCGAGAACGTCAGTTCGCTGATGCCGGTGAAGGAAGTGACGGGCTTGCAGGCCAGCGAAGGCGTCAAGAGCGCCATCGCCCTGGTCGAGAAGGCCGGCGACAATATCATCACCTGGAACATCGCCGACTGGTACTCCGATTTCAACAAGGAGATCGAGCAGCGCACGGGTGAGTTGCTCACCGGCAAGATGAAGCCGGAAGAGTTCGTCGAGGCTCTGCAGAAGAAGGCCGACGAGATCGCTGCCAACCCCGACATCCCGAAGTTCAAGCGCACAGCGTAATGCGGTGCGGCAATCTGACGAGTCACAGAGACCCGTCAGGTTTGTGAGAATGGGGCGCGCCATGAAACCCACAGGGAGATTGGCGCGCCCTTGTATTTGTGTGCGCTTGCAACTTCTGCCCTGTGCGGACACAATAAACGAGACATTCAGGCATCTTGTAAAAACAAAGCGTCCTGAACGCAGCGGCGAACTTGCGCGAGGCAGCGTTTACAAGCCACACGCTCTCATGATCCTCGCTCTGTTTCACGACATGGAGAACGGGATCGGAGACGTTTGGAAGGCTTGTCCTGCTTTGAGAGACGCTTTGTAGGTTCCAGGCTATCGAGTGCAAGGAGGAATGCGCAAATGATGCGTCATGGGAAGAACCGCTTCGTGTTCTCTTTCCTGTTGATCCCAGTCCTGCTGTATATCGTCTTCGTGGTGATTCCCTACATCGGCGCGTTCGCCATCTCGCTGACGCGCTGGACTGGCACCAGCACACTGGACAAGATTCAGTTTCGCGGCCTGCAAAACTTTCAGCGCATTTTGACTGATGAAAAGTTCTGGAATGCGCTGAGCCACAACGCCATTATTCTGGTCATCATGCCGGTGATCACGCTGGGGATTGCGCTGCTGTTCGCCGGCCTGTTCACGCAGGGCCTGAAGTGGTCGAAGTTCTTCCGCATCAGCTTCTTCTTCCCGCAGGTGATGTCGGTTGCGGTGGTCGCAATTTTGTGGAGCTTCATCTTCCACCCCACCTTCGGCATCCTCAACACGATCCTGCAGACGGTGCTGGCGCCATTTGGCGTCCGCTGGCCGAACTTCCCGTGGTTGGGCGACACCAGCACGGTGCTGGGCGCGGTGATCGTCGTTGCCATCTGGCAGGCTGTCGGCTTCTACATGGTGCTGTTCATCGCCGGCATGCAGAACATCCCCGACGAGTACTATGAGGCGGCGCGCATCGATGGCGCCAGCGGCTGGAGCGCCTTCTGGAAGATCACCATCCCGCTGCTGTGGGAGACGCTGCGCACGGCGATCATCTTCATCGCCATCGCCGCGATGGACATGTTCACCTATGTGGCGGTGCTGACAAACGGCACCGGCGGCCCCAGTCGCGCGGCAGACGTGCTATCCACCTACATGTATGACCAGGCCTTCGGCGGCGGCAACAGCTCCAACCCGTTCGGCTACGGCACCGCCATTGGCGTGGTGCTGCTCTTGCTCACGCTCGTGCTTTCCATCATCAGCCTGCGCCTGACGCGCCGCGACACGCTGGAGTATTAACCCATGGCAACACAATCGGTCACTTCCCCCATGCAGACGGCTGCGCCGGCGAAGCCCTCGTCCGCCGGCGGCGTGATTCTGAAGATCGTAACCTACATCCTGCTTGGCATCTGGGCGGTCATCGTGATCTACCCGTTCATCTGGTCGATCGTTGCCGCGCTCAAGACCGACATGGAGATCTTCGCCAACCCGTGGGGGCTGCCGGCGATCCCGATGTGGGAGAACTTCTCGCGCGCGTGGACGAAGGCGCAGATTGGCGCGTATATCGGCAACACGTTCATCGTCGTCATCCCAGCGATCTTCCTCACGCTGCTGCTGTCGAGCATGGCGGCCTATGTCTTTGCGCGCTATGACTTTCGCAGCAAGAGTTTCCTGTTCTACATGTTCCTCGCCGGCCTGATGATCCCCATCTTCCTGGGACTGGTGCCGCTGTACCTGGTGATGAAGTTCATCAAGGACATCACCGGCATTCCGCTGCTGAACACCTTCCATGGCTTGATCATCGTCTACGTTGCCTACTCGCTGTCGTGGACAATCTTCTTCATGACGGCGTTCTTCAAAACGCTGCCGAAGGAGATCGCCGAGGCGGCGACGATGGATGGCGCCGGCCATGCGCGCATTTTCTTCAGCGTGATGCTGCCGCTCGCCAAATCGGGCCTGGTCAGCGCGGCCATCTTCAACTTCCTCGGCCAGTGGAATCAGTTCATTCTGCCGACGGTGCTGATGAGCAATGCCAACGTGGCCGAAGGCGAGACGCGCTATGTAGTGTCGCAGGGCCTGTTCTACTTCCAGAACCAGCAGCGCTACCAGAGCGACTACAGCGGCCTGTTCGCTGCCATCGCCATCATCACCATCCCCACGCTGGTGGTCTACGTCCTGTTCCAGAACAGCATCGAGAAGGGCCTCACCGTCGGCGCGGTGAAAGGCTAGCGCCAGATTCGCAGGGGCGATCGCTGGTCGCCCGCTCCAAAGTTTGCACGGGGCGACTCTGGCAGTCGCCCCTACAATATTTTCCAAATGACCACCCTGACCCTCGACACCCTCACGCTGCCCGGCTCGCTCGTTGGTGACAACCCATTTCCCACCTTTCGGGAGCGCGACCGGCACATCCAGTTCACCGCAGACGTGCCGGCGCGCTACCGCGAGTTGGCCGGCTGGAACACCGGCAGCCGCGTGCTGCCCTATCTCGTGCAGGATCGTTACGATCGCCACAAGCAACCCACTTCGCTGCAGGTAGCCGTGCTGGAGAACGCCACCTTGAAAGCGACGTTCCTGTTGCAGATGGGGGGGCGGCTGCTCTCGCTCGTCCACAAGCCCGCGCAGCGTGAATTGTTGTCGCGCAACCCGGTCTTTCAGCCGGCCAACCTCGCCATTCGCAACGCATGGTTCAGCGGCGGCATCGAGTGGAATGCCGGCCAATATGGCCACACCGTGTTCACCTGTGCGCCGGTCTTCGCCGCGCAAATTGCCTTTGCTGACGGCTCGCCAGGCCTGCGCGTCTACGAGTTCGAGCGCATGAAGAAGCTGTTCTGGCAGACCGATTTCTATTTGCCCGAAGACAGCGCGCAACTGATCGCGTATACGCGGGTGGTGAATCCGTATGACACAGAAGCCTCGATGTACTGGTGGACGAATATCGCAGTGCCGGAGCGCGAAGATGTGCGCGTGATCGCGCCGGCGACGCAATCGCTCTATCACGATCCGAAGTCGCACGGCTTTGGTCTGAACGAGTTGCCGGTGCTGCCCACGCTCAATGGCGGCGATGGCACCTACTCGACCAACTCGCCCTTTGCCAATGAATTCTTCATGCAGTGCGAAGCGGCTGAGATGCCATTCATCACCGCGCTGGACAAAGCCGGCAGTGGCCTGTTCGAAGCCAGCACGCCGCGTCTGAACGTGCGCAAGCTGTTCTGCTGGGGTATGAGCCAGGGCGGCCGGCATTGGCAGGACTACCTCGCGCAGCCGGGCGTGCAATACATCGAGATCCAGTGCGGCCTCGCGCCGACGCAGGTTCACGGCAGCGCCATGCCGGCGAACACCGCATGGGATTGGACTGAGGCGTTTGGCTTGCTCGAAGTCGATCCCCAGCAAGCGCACGGGGCGTGGGCCGGCGCGGTGCAGGCAGCCGGCGCCGGCATTCAGCAGCAGTTGCCCGCAGCGCGCCTGCGCGAGATTGAAACACAATGCCGCGCGCTGGCCGACGAAGCAACCGCGAAGGCGCTGCAAGCCGGCGCGGGCTGGGGCGCACTGGAAGCGCGGCGGCGCGTGATGATGGGCGAATGCGCCGCGCCGGCCGCCTTCACTTTCCCCGATGAAACGCTGCATGGCGAGCCGGCACGCTGGTTGCATTTGCTTCAACATGGCGAACTGCCGACGCCCGATCCCGATCAGCCCATTGGCGCGTACATGGTGCAGGACGAATGGCGCGATGCGTTGCGAAATGCGGTGAAGCAAGCGCCAAACTGGTTTGCCTGGCTGCAATGGGGTGTGTGGCAACTCGAACATTTTGACGAGGCCGGCGCGGCCCATGCCTGGCAGCAATCCATCGCCCAGCGCGCCAACGCGTGGGCGCACCGCAACCTGGCCAAGTTGAGTGAGCGGCGCAACCAGTTCGAGACTGCCGAGCGGCACTATAGGCAGGCATGGACGCTGGCGAATGGGTTGAGCGTGGAAGATCGCGGCGCGTTGGCCGGCGAATTGCTGCGCCTGCTGATCGAGACGAAGCAATTCCAGCCGGCGGAGGTTTTCTTCGAAGGGTTGCCAGCGGACGTGCAGCAGCGCGAGCGCGTGCAACTTGCCTATGCCGAAGTGGCGCTGGAATTTGGCAAACTTGATGCGGTCGAAGCTCTCTTGCAGCGTGAATTTGCCAACATCCGTGAGGGTGAAGTGAGCCTGACCGATCTATGGTTTCGGCTGTGGGCGCAGCGCGATGGCGTCAGTGTGGAGGAAGCGCGCCGGCGACATCCCGCGCCCAAGCGAATCGACTTTCGCGGCATGGAAGCATGATGATCACGGGCCGGTGTCTTCAGGGATGCCGGCCCGTGCTGGCTTTCATCAAGTGGCGCGCCACAGATAGCGGCTCATGGTCGCGCCCACGTCGCGGAAGCCAATGCGGCGATAGACCGGCGCGCCGAGATCGGTGGCAAACAAGACGCCATGCTGGTAGCCCAACTGTCGCGCTTCGTCATAGGCGGTGAGCGTGATGGCTGCGCCGATGCCCTTGCCGCGCGCTTCTGGGACCGTGGCCACGCCAAACACAGCAGCAACGCCGGCGCCGTTGAACAACATGTTGCTGGCGACGGGTTTGCTGTTGAGCCGGCCCACATAGCAACGCCACGGTGCATGCTCGATCCCAAACGCCAGCGTTGCGTCGACCCACGCCTGCCCAGCCCATTCCGGCACCCCGAAGCCGGCGACGAAAGCTGCCTTGAAGTCGAGCAGGCCGCGTTCATCAGAGACGCGCTCCTGCTTGTAACTGGCTGGCGTCTTGTCCATCAGGTCATACTTCAAACTTGCCAGATCGGCCGCCATGCCCGGGGCATTCAATTCCCATGCGGCAAAGCCATGCGCCAGCAGGCGCGCGCCCATGTCCGCCGGCGTCGCCTGTGAGTCAAGCCACCAGAAGAAGAAGGGCGCGTTGCGCGCCTTGAACCACGCCACAGTTTTGTCGATGGCCTCGTCGGCCTCATCGTCTGCAACACGACTTTGCCAGACGCCCTTGAACATCGGGTTAAATGGGAAGGCGCAGTGCCGCGTGAGCGCCGGTAGCGCTTCCATCTCCGCTTCAGGCAGGTGACTCATCGCGCGAAACAGGTCAAACAGGTTGGCGGCGAAGGCGAAGTTCAATGCTGCTTCGGTTGGGTTGTCGAGCGGCAGGCGCGTCTCGAAAGGGGTGGCCGGCTGCCAGCCTGCGCGATCCATCGCTGCCGGCTTCGTCAGACGCGCAAACTCACTGCGAATGATGTCTGGCTGGTCGTTTGTGTTCATGGTCTCCTGCTCAATCGCCGCCGGCGCATTTGAGAGGAATCTGCCACGATTCAATGCTCAGAATACAGCCTAAAGATTGCTCACTCGCCTTTGTCCGGCGGCTTCACCCACTTCAGCTTGATCGCCATTAACACCGCTTCGGTGCGGTTGTCGACGCGCATCTTCGAGAGGATGTTGGTGATGTGGAATTTCACCGTCGGCAGGGCGAGAAAGAGTTGCTTCGCGATCTCCTGATTGCTCATGCCCTTCGCCATCAACCGCAGCACCTCGTGCTCGCGCTCAGTCAGCGTGATGCTCGCCGGCTTTGCCTGAGCGGAGGCGATCAGCGCCTCGGTCGCCTCGCGCGCCAGCACCGCGCGGCCAGCAGCCGCAGCGCGAATGGCATCGATCACTTCATCGTCATCGGCCGTTTTCATCAGGTAGCCGATGGCGCCGGCTTGCAGCGCGCTTTGCACCTTGTCAGGATCGATGTAACTGGTCAACACCAGCACCTGCACCAGCGGATGGTTGGCGCGAATAACCTGCGTCGCCTTCACGCCGTCGGTGTTTCCCATCGCCAGATCCATGATGATGACATCGGGTGATAACGACTGCACAAACTCGATGGCTTTGTCGCCACTGTCGCATTCGCCGATGCACTCGATGTCCTGCGTCATGCTGATCATGTACTTCAGCCCGCGCCTGATGCTGGGATGATCGTCAACGATCAGCACGCGAATGGTCTTTTGTGAAGGGTTAGGAGTCATGTTGCTCCACCTCATCTCCGGCGCCGGCTTCGGGCTGCCATACCACTGTGATCTCGACGCCCCTGTCGATGGCGCTCTGGATGTCGATGCTTGCCCCCATGCTATCGGCGCGCTTGCGCATGTTGTCGAGGCCGAAGTGACCCAGTTTGTCGTGCAAATCACCTGTGCCATCGTCCGCAACGCGCAGCAGGCAGCGGTCGGGCGCGGGGCAGTTCAACTCCACTTGCACGTTGGCGGCCTGACTGTGCTTGACCACGTTGTTCAACGCCTCTTGCGCGATGCGGTAGAAGCCGGCACGCACATCCGCCGGCGGTTCAGCGGAAGTTTGCAACTGCACGTCGAATTTGGCCGGCATCGCCGCTACTGCCGCGTCTACCGCCGTTTGGATCAACTCGCGCAGCGGCAGGCGCTGCAGCGCATCGGGCTGCAACTCATACAGCATCATGCGCATCTCGCTCATCGCGCGGCGGTTCAGTTTTTGCAATTCTTGCAACTGCTCGCGCGCCTGCGCCGGCTCGCGGTCGATGGATTTGTTCAGGGTGCCGGCGATCACCGTCGAGGCAAACAGCGACTGCGACACGCCATCGTGCAAGTCGCGCGCAATGCGGCTGCGTTCGGCAAACACGGCTGCGTCGCGCGCCTGCGCGCTCAGCCGCGCATTCTCCATCGCCAGCGCAGCCTGATAGCCCACCGCCATCAGCAGGCGCTGGCGCTCTGGCGTGAAGAAGTCGGGTTTGTTGTGATCGACGCGCAGCACGGCCACCACGCGATTCTGCATGATGAGCGGCGCAGCCATCCACGAGCGGCCCTCTTGGTACAGTTGATCGGTGCGACCCTCATTCGTCAGTTGGAAGACCAGCCATGCCAGCAGGCCGCGCGGCCCGCGGTTGACCACGACTGGCTGTTGCGTGGTCTCAATCTCCTCGTAGGTGCGCTGGTCGGCGCGCGCCAACCGCATGCCGATGGGATTTTGCGGCGGCGTGGCTTCGTGGAATGCGGTGCTGATGCGATAGTTCAGCAGCGCGATGTGATCCTCGCGCCGGCCCCAGATCGACGCGGTGCGATAGTCGATGGCCTGCTCCAGCGCTGCCAACATGGCCGATTGCAGATGTTGCTCGTCCGCGCCGGCGGTCATCTGGCGCGACACCTCGGCCATCGTGTCCAGCTCCAGCGTGCGGTCCTTCACATTCTCTTCCAGCAGGATGGTCTTCACGCGCAGCGAGCCGATGTGCTGAAAAAGTGAATCGACCATGTGACGCAACTCCACGCTCATGCTGCGCGTGTTGGTGTCGGTCTCGGCCAGGGGGATGGGCGCTTCCATCTCTTCCTTTGCAATGCGATGCGCGGCGTGCGCGATGCGCATTTGCGCGTGCCACAGCCGGCGCCCCAAAAACGTCAGCCCGATCAACGGAATCGCGAGCGTGAGCAGCGCGAAGATGAGCGCCTGCGCCGCTGCGGCCGGCGTGTCGATGACCCATCCGGCCAGCCAGCGCAGCGCCAGCAACCACAACAGCACCAGCAGCGCGCCCATGATGCTGCCAATGATGAGGAATTGCTGCCGAAGCGGCAACTGTGCGAAGCGTTTGCGCATGACCCTCAAGAAAGCGTGCCGACCTCAGGCGCGGCGTTGCGGGTTGGCCGCGCTCTCGTCCGCTGCGCGCGATTGCACGTTGTGCATTGCGCCATCCACAATGCGACCTGCGGCGTGCCGGCCGCCGATGCCAAATGCAATGGCGGCTGCGATTGCGACCGCAAGCATGATCGCGCCAAAGCCAATCGTGATGATCTGCGCCGGCAACCCCATCTGCATCAGTGCAAGCGGCACGGTGAAGAACAAAATGACTGCGCGCGTGATTGTGGCCAGCGTGCGCGCGTTGTCCAGGCTGCTGCCGCGCACCGCATTGGCGGCGAGGTTTGAAACCCACAGGCCAGCTGCCAGCACGAACAGACCGGCGATGATCTGCGCGCTTGCCACCCCAAAGGCGGCGATGGCATCGGTGAGCAGCCGGAAGCCCAGCACGTCACTGGCCTGCACCAGCGCCATCAACACGATGGCTGCCAGCACCAGCGAGCCGGCAATCTCTGAAGCGGTGCGCCCGCCAATCGACCCCGATGCAAAGCCCAGCTTTTCCGGCAACTTGTCTGCGCCGGCGCTTGCCAGCAGGCGCGCAATGATGTCTGCCACCACGCGCCCCAGCACGATGGCGATCACCAGGATGATGGCCGCGCCGAACAGGCGCGGGATCAGCGCGGTGATGGTGTCGATCATGTTGGTCACCGGCTGCGAAATCGATTCGAGGCCGAGCGGTTGCAGCGCGGCGGCGACGATGGGCAGCATGATCAGCACAAAGACGATCAGCCCGATGATGCCGGCCAGCCCGCCCTTGCCCAGCGCGCCAGCCATGTTCAGCCTGGCAGCCAGCTTCTCGGAGCCGGCGGCAGTGAGCAGACCCGTGATGACCTGGCGAATCACGTTTGCCACCAGATAGCCGATGGCGAACACCGCGACCGCGCCGATGAGACGCGGGATGAACGCGAACATCTGGCCCATCATCGCGTTCACCGGCTCCAGCAGCGCGGTGAGGCCGAGCGTGCCGAGCAGCATGGGCAGCGCAAACAGCCACACGATCCAATAGCCGAGATTGGCAAAAGTGGCGCTCAGCCCTTCGGTCTTCAGCCGGCGATCCAGCTCGATGCGCTGGGTGAGTTTGGTCAGCGCGGCCTTGACGATCTTGGCGATGATCCACGCCCCGACCACGATGGCGGCGGCGGCAAGCAGGCGGGGAAGAATCTGGCCGATTCCACTTAGCAGGGAATTCAACAGGGATTGAATGGCTTCCATGAATTACCTCTTGGGTTGGTTGTTTGGAAATCTCGCCAGTGACCTTAACACGAATTGGGCTGAGATCAAATCGATCTCGAATAGCCGTACACGCGCAAAGCATCTTTCCGGCCTGGGTGTAAATGTAAACTTCACCCTGCAACGAAAAGATGCTTTGAAAGAGAGTCCTTCCCTCCCCGGGAAAAGATCAGCCATTTAGCAAGACAAAACAATCAGGAGTTGCGGAGGCAAGACCCTGATTGTTTTGTCCTGGTGCAATGTGCTTCGATGAGGCTGCGGTGGGCAGTGATGTAGCGCTCAGTATGCTCATTCGGCTGCCTGTTCGCAACATCCCGCAGATGGGGATTGACCTATACCAAAGTTTTGCTTATGCGTGGTCGCCGGCGCCGCCCAGAATTTGTTTGAGTCGCTCAGCAACAATATTCGCCTCCTCGTCGCTCAGCGTCATGGCATTGAGGTAGATGCCATCCTCGCCGGCCTCCGCCACAGCGATGCGCGGCTCACCATTCCATAGTTGTCTGACCACCTCGTCGCGGGTAACGCCGGCGACTGTTGGATCGATGGTGAATGCACAGCGCGGCAAGGGCTGGCCGGCTTCATTGGGGAAGGAGCGCTGCGCGCGGACGCCGGCGATGCCGTTTAGCACCGCGCTCCAGCCGGCCACCACGCGCTCATCACGCTCGCGGCGCTCCTCATGGTCGAGTGTGACGTAGCGCTTGACGGCAGCGAGCAGGCCGGCCATCTCCTCCTTGCCCACCTTCATCGGCCGGCCAATACCCTGGTTTGGGCTGCTCAGCGGTCGCATCGCCTCGATCAGCCAGCGCTTGCCGACGACCAGGCCACTGGCTTGCGGTCCGCGCAGATCCTTGCCCCCGCTGAAGATGGCGCACGCCGCGCCCTGCTCGGTGAATCGCCACAGGTTTTCCAACGGCGGCAATTGCGCCGCGCCGTCCACGATCACCGGCACATTCTTTGCGCTGCACACCTCGATTACTTTTTCGAGCGGAAGATCGCCATACCCCGACATCCCGCCTTGAAACCAGATGAACGCGGCGGTGTGATCGTTGATGGCCGCTTCGAGTTCAGCTGGATCAGTGCGCTCGCCCGTGCCGATCTCAATCACGGTTGCGCCGGTTTGCCGCACGGCGAAGTCATAGCCATTGCGATGCGAGGTAAACATGACGACTTCGCGCTTGTCGAGCTTTTCAGCGTGCGGCAACAGGTGTGCCAGCTCGCGCTTGCCGCCAGTCATGCACGCGGCGATGGCCAGCACGATGCCGGCAGCTGCGCCGGTGCTGACCATCGCCGCCTCGTTGCCAGTCAACTCGGCCAGCTTCGCGCCCACGCGCGTGTGCATTTCCTCGATGTCGATGTGATGGCGCGCAGCATCCTGCATGGCTGCGAGCACCTCCGCCGGCATGAGGCTGCCGCCGAGTTTCGTCAGGGTCGCGCTTGCGTTGATGACGGGCCGGATGCCCAGGTCGTCGTGAATGCTCATGATGTTTTTACGCTGTGGGGAGTGCTTATTTCTGCAAGGCGGGATTGATCCAGTATGCCGGCGGCGCCTGCGTCCATTCTGGCGCTGCCAGCCCGCACGGGTCGAAGACGATTTCGCCATTGCGCACCGTAAGCTGGCACTCGAACTTCTTGTCGCCGTCCATGCGCGCCTTGCCGCAGTCGATATAGCTGAACTGCCCGTCGCGGATGTCGAACACAGCCACGTCGGCGCATGCGCCGACGCTGAGATGCCCAAGCTCGGCGTGGCCAATCTCGACTGCCGGATTGATCGTGGACATGCGGATCACGTCGGCCAGCGGCACGCCCATACACAGCACCTTGCTCATCGTTGTCTGCATGTCGATCACCACGCCATGCACGTTGCCGGTGTGCAGGTCGGTGCTGATCGAATCCGGCCAAAAGCCCTCTTTGATTGCGCGGGCGCCATTGCGGAACCAGAAGCTGCCGGCGCCATGCCCCAGATCGAAGATCACGCCGCGTTTGCGCGCTTCGAACATGAACGGATTGACTTTGCCGGCGTCGTTGATGATGGGAAATTGCTGCGCGAAGACGTGTGTGTGGATGTCGCCGGGGCGCGCCTTCTGCAGGATCAATTCCTCATAGCTGCGCTCTGGGTAGCGCGGCCAGAAGTCATACATCACGTGCTTCTTGCACAGCGCAGCGGCCTTGATCGATTGGTCAACGGCGGCCCAGGTGGGATGCGCGTCGTCGTAGGGCAGATGCGTCCAGTAGTGGGCAGTCTTGATGCCGACGCAGACATCGGAATATGCCTCGACCGCCGCGGCGGCGAGCTCGGCGTCGAACGTGCGAGGGTCCTGCTCCCACTCGCCCAGCATACCGCCGCTGGTGATGTTGATATAGGCGAAGATGCGCGTCTTGGCGCGGTCGATCACAGTGAGTTTGAAATGGCGGATGTGCTTTGCGCCGGCGGTGCCGGTGTCCACTGTCGTCGTCACGCCGCTCTTCAACGTGTGCGCGTCGGCTACCACGCTCAGCCCCTCGCTGCCCACTTCGGGCGCGCGGGTGTGATAGGCATGCATATGAATGTCGAGGATGCCAGGGGTGACGAGATAGCGCGACACATCGACGACTTTCGCGGCCAGCGCCGGGTTGATATCGGCTTCGACTGCGGCAATGGTGTTGCCCTTCACGGCGACGTCTCGCCGGCCATCGATATTGTTCTTTGGGTCGATGACACGCCCACCTTTCAGCAGCAGATCGTAGATTGGAGTTGCAGGTTGAGTAGTCACAGGGTCAGTATAGATGCGGGATACAAACGTGCGCGGCACATTCTCGCGGCGTCAGCACACCCAAGCACTTTTCGCCGCTTGCGCTACAACTCTCCGCATGTATTTCGATCTCCTCATCAAGGGTGGGACGGTGATCGACCCGTCGCAAGGCATCCACGAGCAGCGTGACGTCGCCATCCTGCGCGATCGCATCGCGGCGCTCGATCGTGACATTCCGGCGACCTCAGCGGCGCGAGTGATCGACGCCGGCGGCCAGCTCATCACGCCCGGTCTGGTCGACCTGCACACGCACGTCTACTACGGCAGCACATTCTGGGGCGTGCAGGCCGACCCCATCGCCGCGCGCAGCGGTGTGACCACATGGCTGGATGTCGGCTCATCCGGCGCCTTCAACTTCCCGGGCTTCCGCGAGTATGTGGCGAGGCCGGCGCGCGCGCATATCTACGCCCTGCTCAACATCTCATCGATTGGCCTGACGGCGATGACGTGGGAGTTGCAAAACCTGAACCACTGCGACGTGGATATGTGTTGCAAGTTGATCGACCTGAACCGCGACGTCGTGCTGGGCGTGAAGGCGCGCATCGACGCCAACACCGTCGGCGCAAACGGCATTGAGCCACTCAGGCGCGCGCGGCTGGCGGCAGAGCGCGCGCGCCTGCCGATGATGGTGCATATCGGCATCGGACCGCCGGCGATCCAGGATGTGCTGCGCGAGATGCGCGCCGGCGACATCCTCACGCACTGCTTCACCGGCCATACCATGCGGCTGATCGACAGCACAGGCAAGTTGCTCGATGCCGCAAGAGAGGCGTGGGATCGCGGCATCATCATGGACATCGGCCACGGGGCCGGCTCATTCTCGTTTGAAACGGCTGAGGCGATGCTGACCCATGGCCTCATGCCGGATGTGATCTCGTCCGATATTCACCAACTCAGCGTGCATGGGCCGCTGTTCGACCTGCCGACGTGCATGAGCAAGTTTCTGGCGCTGGGCATGCCGCTGGCCGATGTGATTCGCGCGACGACAGAGCGGCCGTCGCAGGTGATGGGGTTGCAGGGGCAGGCTGGCACGCTGAAAGCCGGCGCAAATGCCGACTTGGCGCTGTGGAACCTTTGCGAGGGCGATTACACGTTCTACGACGTATTCATGCATGCGCGCAAAGGCCGGCAGATGCTGTGCAACACGCTGACGATCATCGCCGGCCAGCCGCTGCCGCGCGCGAGTGACCCGCCGGCGATGCCCTGGATTGAGTTGAGCGCCGACCAGCGCGCCTTGATCGAGCGTCAGCACACGCCACGCCACATGTGCTGCTGATGCATTTCAGTGCGCAGGCGCAACGGTTTTGCGCAACCCAATCAAATGGCCGGTGCCAGTTGCCTCATCCGCTCCGCAGTGGCGAGCAGGTTCGCGTTGTCGCTGGTGAAGGCGTTGTAGCCGAGGTGGTCGAGGCCGATGTGCAGGTGGCACGCGGTGAGGCGTTCAGCCAGGTTGGCCGGCATATCGCCGGCCTCGCGCCAGCGTCGCTCAAGTTCGGCGCGCAACAGCGACACGTCCATCTCTGGAAACCAAGGCGACCAGAATTCAAACCACGCCAGATCGTAGAGGGGATCGCCGTAAATTGAGCAGCCCCAATCGAAGATGCCATTGATACGATCGCCGGCGACCAGCACGTTGCGGTTGATCCAATCGCAGTGCGCAAGGCAACGCGGCACGTCGTCGCTTGCGATGCGTTGCATCAGGCCGTGCCCCCATGCAAACGTCGCTTTGCCCACTGGTGATGCTTCCAGCAGTTTCAGCCAACCGTGTGTGCGCTTGATTGGCGCGTCGTCGGCGGCCATCAGCAGATATTCGCGCCAACCCACGTCGAGCGCGTTGCCGTCGCTGCCCCATCCACCTACGCCTGTGGTCGAGGCGATGTCGGCGTGGCGCATCGCCTCCAGCGCAGTTGCCACCGCCGGCACGAGTGCGCGCCATTGCGCCGCATTCACACGCTCCAGCGGCACGCCGTGCACGCGTTGCGAGATGGCGTAGCAGCCATCAAACGCCTCGCCGATCTCCATCACCTGCGGGATGGGCAGGGCGGCAGTGGCAAAGGCGCCGGCGCGCTGATCCTTGTGAAAATCATCGGCGTGCGGGTTGAAGCGAATGACAAGCTCCTGCTCGCCCAGCCGGAAGCCGAAGCACTGCGACCACGCGCCGGCGCCGACATGCGTCACTTCGGTGCAAGCCGCTTCGAAATGCGCATTGAGAAAGGCAACAACCTGATCGAGAGTCGGACTCATTTGTTACACACATTCCAGCTTTTCGTGCGGCAAGGCCGGCAGCACGACGCGGATGGCATCCCCTGGCCGCACTTCGCCGCCTGCCAGTACGACGCTCATCACGCCGGCTTTGCGGATGAGGTTGCCTTCGGCGTCGCGCCCAAGCACCGCCTGCATCAGGCCGGGCAGCAGGCCATCCAGTTGCGAGCAAGGATTGCGCAGGCCGGTGATCTGCACGATGGCGGTATCGCCGATATGCAACTCGGTGTGACGCGGCAACGCGAGCAGGTCGATGTTGCGCGTGGTGATGTTCTCGCCCATGCTGCCGGCGCTCACCTGAAAGCCGGCTTCCGCCAGCGCTTCGAACAACTCGGCGTGGATCAGGTGCACCTGCCGCAGATTGGGCTGCGTGGGGTCTTTCGCCACGCGCGAGCGATGCTGCACGGTGCGACCCAGATGCGCATCACCTTCCACGCCGAGGCCGGTGAGCAGCCGGATGCTGGGCGCGGTGGGTTTGCTGAAGGAATGTTCAGGGTCGCGGCTTACTGCCTCAACAAAGGCATGGGTATCAAGAAAATCTGGCATGGCATCAGCGTCCGTCGAAGAAAATGGGGTTGGCGAGCGCGAGCAGCTTGCCGTCCTGGCGAATCTCTGCGCTGCACCACGCTGCGTCGATGTTGCCGAGTGGCAATTCATGTTCGCCGGTCTCAGCAATTGGGCGCTCATGCACTGCGCGGCCATTGGCCACCCAGCGCAGCACCGCGCTTTTCGCCTCGCGCCACGCTGCGCGGATGCGCGCCGGCTTCGCAGCCATGCTGTCGCCCATCATCGCCATTTGCCCGTCTGCCTGTTGTGCCGAGATCTCCAAATGTGGTCCGCTGCTGAGAAAAATGTGGCCGGCGCGCAGGCCCTCGAACAGACCCGCCGGCGTGCCGTGCGGTGCAAAGATCACGCTGAAGCCAAATGGCTCGCGGGTGTTCGGCTGCCCGTGAATGTCGGTGCCGGCAGTGGCGACCAGCCGGCAGCCCTCGTTTAGCCAGTGGTAATACTGCGCCAGGCCGAGTTCGTTGTAGCTTTCGTTTGCCCACCCGCCGCCGTTCCACACTTCCACCAGCCTGGCAACGCCAGGCTGCATGTCGTTGTAATCCCAGTGGCAGCCGGTGCAGATCGGGTCGCCGATGGCGTGCGGGTGCGCAATGATGTAGACGCCGCCGGCGGCTATCACTTCGCCGGCGATGTCGCGCATGGTGCGGTCGTCGCCGATGCGCCAATCGATCCAGTGATCGATGTTCAGCGCCAGCGCGTGGCCGTAATACGTTGTCAGCTCCATGCCGCCGAGCGCGATCAGCCTGCCCTGCGCTGCGCGCTGCAACGCATTCAACCCTGCGGTGGTGTTGTGATCGGACAGTGTGACGAAATCGAGCCCGCTTGATTCTGCCCACGCGACCAGCGCCTCAGCTTCCCAATGCCCATCGGAGTGGAAGGTGTGTGCATGCAGGTCGCCGCGCAGCCAGCCGGCTTTCGAGCCAGTCGAGGTCTGGCCCGCGTTGTGCGCCTGCTGCGTGGCCGAAGGACCCGCAGGGTCGGTTGGGGCGGCATCGGTGATGATATCGAGTTGGTAGGGACAGTCGTCGCTGACGCGATGGGTGTTGATGACGACGCGCCACACGCCGGCAGGGGGCGCGCCGGCGATGAAACCGTGCGTGGCGCTGCCGGCGTTGATCGAAATGTCGTGGATGCGCCATTCGCCTTCGCTGTGGCCGGAGCGATGGCACTCGCCGCGAAAGCCGGCAGGATCAAACAGCGTGACGGTGAGCATATTGCCGAGATCCGCCGGCCCGCGCGCATAGCGCAGGCAAACGCGCACGGATTGCGCGCCTTCGCTCACCGTAAACTCGTGCGTGATGTGGCGCTTTTCGTCGCCGGCGGTCAAAATTGCTTCATTGCGTTGCATCGTGGTTGATCCTTTCGACTGGCATGCCCATGAATTCAGCATACCGGCGTGCAGCGTCGTCAAGCGCGCGCATGGCGCGTTTGCTCAGCGGCGAAAACAGCACTGGCGTAATGGTCAATCTGCCCTTCGCCATTTTACGGCTCCAGGCGCCAACGATTTGTCCATCTGCCACAACCGCCGGCAGAAAGATGCCATTGCTGTAGATGACGCGCGGGTTGTGGATGGATTGCAGTTGAAAATGACGATCGGTGTAGCCAAGCAGGTATTCATCGAAGCCAGCGAGCAGATGCACGTCTGGCGAGGTGATCTCGGCCGGCACATTCGCCGCGTGAAACCAGACGATCTGTCCGTCGCTGCGCTCGCATTGCAGGTGCGCCTTTGCGCTGTCGAGTGCGGCTCGTGCATCGCCGGCAGTGAGGCCGGCCCACCACGCAAAATCCCGCGCGGTCGCCGGCCCGTGGCTGCGGAAATAGCGCAGCGCAAGCTCAGCCAGGGCCTCATCACGCGCAAGCGATTTTGCTGCTGGCAGCCACTCATCCAGCAGCACGAAGGCGTCTTGCTTGCCGCGCCATGGCGCAAAGCAAATCAAGCCGCGCCATGCGGCATGACCGAGAATGTGATAGCCACGCTGGCCGGCGGTGGAGATGCCGTGCGCCTCTAGCGCAGCGAAGACCTCTTTGCGCGTGCGTTGTGCGCCGCGCAGTATCTTTTCCAGCGCGCGCAGCGCTTCAGTGTAGGCAACCTCATCCAGCGCAAAGCGGCGCATGTCGCTCTTGGCTTTCTGCGCGATCAGGCGCGGGCCAACGAGGTGTGTGATCCAGCGCACATCCGGCGCGGCGATGAGTTGCAGCGTGCCGCGCACGGCCCATGTGCGGACGATGCGCCGATCTGCGATGGCCTGTTCGATGCTGGCGTCGCTGGCGCTCTGGCAACGCGCGCCGGCGGCCCACTTCGACTGTGGGTAATCTTGCGCCTGCATCGCGCCAAACCACGCGACAGCTTCATGCGGCGCGTTGAATCGAGTTGCGCCAGTCAGGCCATGGCTGTGCAGCCGGCGGGCTAGCAACGCCTTGGAATTCATCGCGTTCATGGGGATGTCTGGGGTGCTGCACCCGTCGCAATCACGCGCGTTCGTAGGCGGCGATCAAGTCGTCGAGCAACTGGTTGTGCGCATCGTCGATCTGTCGCCGGCGCGCGTCGGCCATGAACCATGCGAGGCTGCGGCGCACGCCCTCGCTCCACGACACGCCGCACAAGAACTCCGGCACGAATCGCTTGATCTTGCTGTTGTCGAACACCGCGCTGTGGATCTTGTCGCCCAGCAGCGTGCCTTCCATCTCCGGTCGCTTTGCCACCAGCCAGTCCGATGCGATATGCACGATATTCGGCTCGACGCCCAGCGCGTGCGCGGTCTCAGTATGTATCTGATCCCACGTCAGCACCTCGTCGCTGGTGATGTGAAAGGCGTGGCCAGCGAGTTGCTCACGCCCCAGGATGCCAACCAACCCCTTCGCAAAGTCGCCGTTCCATGTCACCGTCCACAGTGATGTGCCATCGCCCGGCACAATCACCTTCTTGCCGTGCTGGATGCGGTCGATCATCGTCCATGGCTTCTGCCAATTTCCCAGGATCAGCGGAATCTGCGATGGGCCGTAGGTGAGCGAGGGGCGAATGATCGTGGCGGGGAAGCCCTGCTCGCGAAAGGCGCGCAACAGGCGGTCTTCGCACGCGATCTTGTCGCGGCTGTATTGCCAGTGCGGGTTTGCCAGCGGCGTATCCTCGGTGATGCGATAGTGTGATGGCGGCTTTTGATAGGCGCTGGCGGAGCTGATGAAGACAAATTGCCTCGTTGCGCCGGCAAAGATGTCGATGTCCTGTTCGATGTGATCGGGCGTGAAAGCGACCCAATCGACTACTGCGTCGAAGCGCTGGCCGGCCAGCAGCTTGCGCACACCGGCAGGGTCGCGGCGAATGTCGCCGGTGATCTGGGTTGCGCCGACCGGCACATCGAAGTTGTGCGATTGGCCGCGGTTGAGCACATGGAGATCGATGCCACGTTGCGCGGCGAGTTCAGAGCAGGCGGAACTGATAATGCCGGTGCCGCCGATAAAAAGCACTTTCATTGTGTTGAACCTCTGGATCGAGTTGGATGTGGGGATCTTATAAACGAGCCGGCGGGAAAAAGGAAACCGGACAAGCAGAGGGGGATAGCTGCTTGTCCGGTTGCCTGCTTATTCAGCGCGCTGAAAATAGCAATGATTGTCGGTCGTGTCAAGTCCATTTTCGAGATTACTTGCGAATTGTCGGTTTCACCGTATCCTATTCGCTGCACTGCGCCCTCGCTCACCCATCTTGTCAGGCAGTGAAACACAAGTTGCTTGCTTCAGGGGAGATGATTATGACAGCCGCCAACGGTTCAATTGATGGCAAACAGGGCGCAGAAGACGCCGGCCAATATTTCCGCTATATGGCTGAGTTTGTCGGCTTCACTGCCGATGACGCCAAGTTGATTCGCCAGACCAAGCCTTTTCTCGCCATCCACATTCCTGACGTCGTTGCAGCATTTTATGAGAAAGTGCTGCGCTATCCGCCCACGCGCAAGTTGTTTCTCAAAAAGGACGGTTCGCTCGATCGCGATTACGTCCAACTGCGCATGGATCATCTCACCAACTTCTGGTTGCGCGCGTCGGACGGCGTTTTCGACGACGCCTTTGCGCGCTACATCGACTACGTGGGCCGCGCGCACACCTCGCATGGCGCCGATCCCAACATCTACATTGCCGAGCGATACGTTATCGGGCAAGTCGGATTTCTCCAACATGCCATCAGCGATGCCATGTCGAAGGAATTGCAGCTGATGGATGCCGAGTTGGCTGCGCAGGCGCTGGAGGCATGGGACAAGTTGATGATGGTGATCCTGGAGATGCTGGCGCGCGCGTATGGCAACGAGCGCGAACCCGAAAAATTCGACGCGCTGGTGCCGGTGGACTATGCCGATATGGAACGGCTTGCGCAGATGGTTTTTGACGAGCGCATCGGCCGGCCGGCGATTGAGTTCCGTGAGATCAGGGCCGGCGCGGTAAATGATATTCCAGCCGGCGAGCGCCGCATCCTCACCATCGATAACGCGCTTTCCATTGGCATTTTTCACCTTGCCGAGGGCTGGTTTGCCATCAAGAATTCATGCCGGCATCGTGGCGGGCCGGTGGCAACTGGCGCGCTGGATGGCACGACGATCACCTGCCCGTGGCACGGCTTTCAATACGACGTCACGAACGGCGAGTTGCTGGTGGATCGCAGCGCAAAGCTCGAAACGTATCCAGTGGTGATAAAGGATGCCGATGTGTTCGTTCGCGTGCCATTCACCGTCGCGCCGGTGCCTGCGGCTGCACCGATCGCTGCGCCGGCGCAACCCGAACCCTTTGCCAGTGTGGTATCTGCGTCGACGCAGACGTTGCAGCCAAATGAATTTCTCACCGGCAGCGTCGCCGATGGCGCCTGCAAAACTGTCGCCGTGAACGGCACAGAGGTTGCGGTGTTCAACGCGGCCGGCGCATTTCACGCAGTGCAGGCAGAATGCACGCATGCCGGCGGCCCGCTGTGCGAAGGCACGCTCAATGGTGTTGTGATCACCTGTCCCATTCACCGCGCCCAATTCAACGTGACCACCGGCGCGGTGGTAAGGGGGCCGGCGCAACAAGCGCTGCAAACGTTTACGGTGCAGGTGAATGGCGATGTGGGCAGCGTGTCGTAACAGCCCCTAGCGCGGTTTGTGGCGCGTTTCCTGCCATGGATTGATCTTGGCGTTTATCTCGTTCTCACCCCGCGCCGGCGCGATGGTATCCTCGCGCCATGACCACGCTCATCCATGGCTTTGAACTGATTGCGGAACGCAACATCCCTGAGATCAACTCGCTCTGCCGGCTGTATCGCCATGCCAAAAGCGGCGCGCATCTGCTCAGCATGATCAACGACGACGAGAACAAAGTCTTTGGCATCACTTTTGCCACGCCGCCGGCTGACAGCACCGGCATCGCTCACATCATGGAGCATAGCGTGCTGTGCGGCAGCCGCAAATATCCGCTCAAGGAGCCCTTCGTCGAGCTGATCAAAGGCTCGCTCAACACCTTCGTCAATGCCTTTACCTATCCCGACAAGACGTGCTATCCCGTCGCATCGCAGAACGTAAAGGACCTCTACAACCTCATCGACGTCTACCTCGACGCGGTGTTTTACCCGAACATCTCACGCTGGACGCTGATGCAGGAGGGTTGGCATTACGAGTTGGAAGACAAGGCGCAGCCGTTGCAGTTCAAGGGCGTGGTCTTCAATGAGATGAAGGGTGCATATTCGTCGCCGGAGAACCTGCTTGGACACAACATCCAGCAATCGCTCTTCCCCGATACGACCTACGGCGTGGATTCTGGCGGCGACCCAGCCGCCATCCCCGATCTGACCTACGCGCAATTCAAGGCGTTTCACGACACCTATTACCACCCATCCAACGCGCGCATCATCTTCTATGGCGACGACAATCCCGAAGAGCGGCTGCGCTTTCTGGATACGTGGCTGCGCGAATTTGACCGGATCGACGTGCAGCCGAAGATGGATTTGCAGCCGCGCTTTACCGCGCCGCGGAAGATTGAGCGGCGCTACGACGCCGGCGAGGATGCCGGCGACAAGAAAGCCTATGTCTCGGTGAACTGGCTGCTGACCGATGAGGTCAACCCCGAAACCACGCTGGCGCTGGAGATTCTGGCGCACATGCTGGCCGGCACGCCGGCGTCGCCTCTGCGCAAGGCGTTGATCGACAGCAGCCTGGGGGAAGATGTGACCGGCGGCGGCGTGGAGAACGACATCCGTGAGTCGTTCTACGCCATCGGCCTGAAGGGCGTGCAGCGCGCCGACGTGGACAAGGTTGAGCCGCTCATCTTTGACACCCTGAAGCAGCTCGCGCGAGATGGCTTTGCGATGGAACAGGTCGAAGCCTCGCTCAACACGGTTGAATTTCAACTGCGCGAGGCAAATACCGGACGCTTCCCGCGCGGTATTGTGCGCATGATTCAGGCGCTGCAAACATGGCTCTACGATGCCGGCGATCCCTTCACGCCGATGGCCTTCGAAGCGCCGCTGCAAGCGATCAAAGACCGCCTGAACAACCATGAACCTGTCTTTGCAAGCCTGATCCAAAAATACCTGCTCGACAACCCGCATCGCACCACGTTGATCATGTTGCCAGATGCGAACTTTAACGCCGAGCGCGAGGCGACCGAGCGCGCGCGGCTGGATGCCGAACGCAGCACCCTGAGCGACGCCGATCTTGACCGCATCATCGATGAGACGAAGATGCTGAAGCAGATGCAGGTCACACCCGATTCACCCGAGGCGCTGGCGACCATCCCCGCACTCACGCTGGGCGACCTGGATCGCGCGGTGAAATCGATCCCCATCGAGGTGAGCCAGCACGATGCCGGCACGGTGCTGTATCACGACATCTTCACGAATGGCATCGCCTACCTCGACGTCGGTTTCGATCTGAAGGCGCTGCCGGCGCGATTGGCGCCGTATGCCGGCCTGTTCGGCAATGTGCTGTTGGAGATGGGCACCGACAAGGAGGATTTTGTCGCGCTCTCACGCCGCATTGGCCGCAAGACTGGCGGCATCTCGGCCAGCGCGCTCAACACGGTAAACCGCACGTCGCGCGAGACGATTGCGCGCTTCTTTCTGCATGGCAAAAGCACGGTGGCGCAGTTTGGCGACCTGCTCGACATCTTGCGCGACGTGCTGCTGACGGCAAGGCTGGACAACCGAGAGCGCTTCGAGCAAATCGTGCTGGAAGAGAAGGCCGGTGTGGAGAGCGGATTGGTGCCGGCGGGGCATCGCTTCGTCAACATGCGGCTGGCGTCGGCATTCAACACGGCGGGTTGGGCGAACGAGCAGACCAGCGGCATTGCCTATCTGTTCTTCTTGCGCGAGTTGGAGCAACGCGTGAAGCGTGATTGGGCCGGCGTGCTGGCCGACCTGCAAGCCGTGCGCGATGGGCTTGTCTCGCGCAGCAGCCTGATCGCCAACATCACGCTTGACCAGAAAAACTGGACGTCCCTGCAACCGAAGCTGCATGACTTCATCACCCAATTGCCCATCACCAGTTACCCGGCTGCCGACTGGCCGACGGGCAGCGCCACAAATGAGGGGCTATCCATTCCGGCGCAGGTGAATTACGTGGGCAAGGGCGCCGACCTGTATGCGCTGGGCCACACGCTGAATGGCGCATGGCTGCCGATCCAGAACTGGCTGCGCACCACCTACCTGTGGGAACGCATCCGCGTGCAGGGTGGCGCATATGGCGGCTTCTGCACCTTCGATCCGCGCTCCGGCATCTACGCCTACCTGTCATACCGCGATCCGAACCTGCTCGGCACAATCGAGAACTACGACAACACGCCGGCGTTCATCCGCAGTCACGCGCCGAGCGCAGCTGAGGTGGAGCGCACGATCATCGGTGTGATCGGTGAGATGGACGGCTATCTGCTGCCGGATGCGAAGGGCTACACGGCGATGTCGCGCTGGCTGGCTGGCGACACCGATGCTCAGCGCCAGCAGGTGCGCGACGAAGTGTTGCGCACGACGCCGGCGGACTTCGTGAAATTTGCCGACGTGGCCGAAGAGGTGAGCGCGAAGGGGCGCGTGGTGGTGCTGGGGTCGCCGGCGGCCATCGACAAAGCCAACGCCGAGCGCGGCGGCAACTGGCTGAACGTGACGAAGGTGATGTAAAAGGCCCTAAAAATCGGTCAGACGGCCTGCGCTTGGGACAGGGCTTCGGGCAAGCTCATGCGCAGGCCTTCGTCCCAGGCGCGATCAAATGCTGCTGGGTTGAGTTGCTCCCTGACCATCGGCAACAGCCGGTCGTAGTCTTCATACAACCGCGAGATGAACTCGAAGCGACGCTGCGTGCCGGCGCGCGCAGTTGCCACTGCGCCAAGCAGGCGCGCAGCGCATTCGTGCTCGCCGTGCGCATGGGCGATGCCGGCGGCAATGGACACGCACTGCGCCAGGCGCTCATTGTTGCCAATCTTGCCATAGGCTGCGATGCTCTCTTTTAACATCACCCGGGCCAGTTCCCAATCGCCTTGCAGCAACCCCAGCGTGCAGAGTTCGATCACCGCATCCGCTACGCCAACGGGATCACCCAACTCGCGCACTTGTGCCACGCCCTCCTGCAACATGGGGCGGGCTGCGCTGTGATCCCCGCGCTCCATCGCGCGCAGCCCCAGTTTCAGCAGCATCTGCGAGATGAAAAGTCGGTCACCGGTCTGTCTGGCGAGCGACAGACCAATGGTCAACGTCTCAAGCGCCACCTGTGGATTGCCTTGTTTGCGCATATATGCGCCCAACGCCCAGCGCACTTGAGCTTCCTCCCACATCCAGCCGGCGTTGTGCGCAATATCAATCGCCTCGGTTAACAGCCGGCAGCCCGTTTCAAAATCGACACTTACCATCCCCAATCCCCAATACACCTGATGCACTTGATGCAAATCGCCCAGCGTGTGCACGCGCTCATTGGCTGCGTTGAACCAGCGCCGGCCATCGAAGATGTCACCCTTGTGCAGCGCCATCCAGCCCATCCACGTGTGCGCCTTCACCCACAGCGCGTCACTCACTCGCGCATCTGTCAGGAACAAGTCGTTCACCCATCGAATGCCTTCGCTCAGATGGCCGCGCAGAAACCAGAACCACCAAATGCCATCGATCAGCGCTTCGCCGGCAGCCGTATCGCGGCCTTGCTGCGCCCATTCCAGTGCAACGCGGAGATTGTCGATCTCGGCGTCCAGTCGCTCCAACCATTGCACTTGTTCCGCGCGGCACAGATGGGGCTTTGCCCTCTGTGCAAACTGGATGAAATGATCAAGGTGTCGACAGCGCGCGTCGGCCCATTCGCCGGCGTCGTCCAGCTTTTCGTGGGCATATTGGCGAATGGTCTCCAGCATGTGATAACGCTCGCCCGCATCGCTCTCCACTGATTCATCCATCACAATCAGCGACTTGGCGACGAGTTGCGCATGTAGATGGAGTGTTTGAGGGTGGTTGAAGATCGCCTGCGCCGATTCGAGCGTCCAGCCACCAGCGAAGACGGATAGATGTCTAAACAAGGTGCGCTCGACATCGTTCAACAGGCTATAGCTCCAGTCGATCATCGCGCGCAGCGTTTGATGCCGCGGCAATGCTGTGCGCGCGCCGTTGGTGAGCAATCGGAAGCGATCATCCAACCGAGCGGCGATCTCATGCAGCGACAGCGCGCCCAATCGCGCTGCGGCCAGCTCGATGGCCAGTGCCATGCCATCGAGCCGCTCACAGATTTGCACGACAACCGGCATATTGGCTGCGTCCAAGGTGAAGCTGGGTTTTGCCAGGCGCACGCGTTGTTCAAACAGCAGGATGGCTTCCTGCGAGAGCAGCGATGGCACACGCCATGCCACCTCGCCGGCTGTGCACAGAGGCTCGCGGCTGGTGCAGAGGATGCGCAGATGCGGGCAGGCGCGCAAAATCGCGTCAACCAGTGCAGCGCAGGCGTGCAGCACATGCTCGCAGTTGTCGATGATGAGCAGCAAATCCTTGTCGCGCAGGAAATCGATCAACACCGTCTGCGGCGGGCGGCTGGTAGGGCGCAAGCCGAGCGATGCAGCCAGCGCGTTGGCGATCATCGCCGGATCGGACAGAGCAGCAAGCTCGACTAGCCAGACGCCATCTGGAAAGTCATCGATCAATCCTGCGCCGGCTTCCATAGCCAGCCGTGTCTTTCCCACGCCGCCCGCACCGGTCAGCGTGATCAGGCGATGAGTGCGCGTCAAGCCGGCGATTTCATCCAGCTCGTGCCGGCGGCCGATGAAGAGGTTGAGATGCGGCGGCAGGTTGATGCGGCGCTTTTCTGTTGGCTGGGCCGCATATGCCAGCGCAACCAACTGCTGCGCCAGTTGTGACTCATCCTCCAAATCAAGCGCAGGGATGAAGCGTGCGCGGACGACAACCGGATCGGGTGGGCGTGTGTTGCCTTCCAGTCGCGTGATTTGCGCTTCGGCATAGCCGACGGCGATACCGAGTTCGCGTTGCGTCAGGCCGGCGCGCTTGCGCAGAAGTTTCAGCAGGTCGCCGAAGGTGGTCGCGGTGATTGTTTCTGCCGCCGGCATGGGATTTCCCCTGAATCTCAGCAGTCCCTTTGCCAAAGCAGCCCTTTGTGAAAGGGCGGATGAGCCGTGCAGGATTTGAACCTGCGACACAGGGATTAAAAGTCCCCTGCTCTACCAAACTGAGCTAACGGCCCGACTGTTCTCCATCATACCGCGAATTACCAATTACAATCTGCCGCATGGCATCACCGATTAACACCGAGTTGCTCGACATTCTGCGCTGCCCCTTTTGCGTGAGCACCGCCACGCGCCAGCCCGGCGATGACCCCGGCCGGCTCACGCTCTACAAGGATTGCTGGCTGATCGAGCCGGTCTTTGGCCGCAAGTATCCGATTGTCGACGGCATCCCGATCATGTTGGTGGAAACGGGTGAGAAGTGGATGAACACCAAACCCGAAGACCTGCCCGTGCCGCCGCCGGCAGAATAAATTTCCCCCGCAAGGGCGCTGGTATCGCCCTCGGCATCCTGTCACCATCCCCGCGAGATCACGAGCATTGCACGTTCGATTTCGTTCTTTGTGAGGGCGCAACCACAGCGCCCTCGCTGCATGATGGGGCGGTGCGAAGCCTGAAGCTGCTCACAGTCGCCCTTGCCATCGCCGGCACCCTTGCCTTCGTCATCGCCTCGCGCGCCACGCCCCGCCCGCTCACTGCCATCGCCGCCGTGCAACCGTCCATGAACTACGCCTACGTGCGCATCGAAGGCGTCGTGCCGGCATTCCCCTCGCTGCAAGACGACGCCTATCTCTCCTTCCGCGTGCTGGACGCCGGCGGTGAGATGCGCGTCTCAGCCTATCGCAATGTCGTTGCGCAACTCATCGCGCAAGATCGCGTGCCAAAGCCTGGTGACCGCGTGACTGTGGAAGGCACGCTGCGCATCCGCGAGGATGAACCGTCCTTGATTCTGAACTCGGTGGATGGGTTGACCGCAAGCACGCCGGATGCGCCGGCGATCAAGTTGCGCGCGCTGGATGCGATGGCGCTGGGTGAACGCGCGACCGTGATCGGACAGGTGCGGCGCATCCGCGAGATCAGTCCGCACCTGCGCGTGCTGACCCTGCGCGAAGGCAACGCGACTGCCGATGTGCTGCTGCCGGTCGATGACGCCACCTTCGGCGCCGCGCCGGCGCTGCGCGAGGGCGATTGGGTGCGCGTGACTGGCGGGGTGGGAGCGTATCGCGATGCCAGGCAGTTGCTGCCCTCAGCTGCGACTGCCATCACGAAGATCGACGCGCCTTTGACCGACCTGCGCCCCATTGCCGCGCTGAGCGATGATCTGCTGGGACAGTGGGTGAGCGTGCAGGCGCAAGTCGACGATTTGCGCGCATTCGCGCAAGGTGTGCGCTTGACCTTGCGCGAGGGCGATGCGACGCTCACCGCCGTGCTGTTCGACAGCGTTTGGGAGCGCGCGCCCTTCTCAAGCACGTTGCAAGCCGGCGACACGATTCGGCTGCAAGGCGAGATCAGCGAGTATCGCGGCGAGCTTGAGATTGTGCCGGAGTTGCCGGCAGATGTCAGTCTTGCAGCAGCAACTCCACCGAATTGATCTGCGTTTGCACCGAATGGCCCTCAGCGTAGAGCGTGATCGACTTAATCAACTGCATGTCCGGCAGCAACTCGATCAGGTTCTCCCACTCAAAGGTCTCTGACACCCCCAGCCGGCGCGCCACGTGCTTGCCCTGGTTGTTTGAGCGCACATAGTCGGGCAGGGTGGCCGAGGGTGTGCCGACCGCGTAGAAACCCTGCTGCCAATAGGCATCCGCGCCGGCCTGATTGCGGTAATCGATGCGCACCATCAATGGGCATTCGCTGCCTTCGCCGCCGCACACCGGAATCTCCTGCTCCAGAATGGCGAAATCCACGCGCAATTGCACTGCGCGCCGGTCGCGCACGTCCTCGTTGATCTCCTGCGTCACGCCGGTGCGCCCCCAGCCCAGATTTGCCCCAGTGCGCCTGAGCAGCAGCGACGTGTTGGGCGACATGCCGACGATGGTGACGGTGCCAGAGACGGTGCTGTTGGGGTCGGTCAGCGTTTGCACCTGCCAGTCGCGCTCCAGCGGCGGCTCGAAGTTGCCATTGCGGATGAGGTTGCGGAAGCCGGGCAGCACGCCGGCGATGCCTTGATCCGAGACAGCGGTGCGCTGGCCGCCATAGAACGTGAAGGCCTGGTTGGCTCCGGGCATGCTGACCTGCGCCTGCCCCTCAGCCACGCTCACGCGCGTTTCACCCGCAGTCTCCTCGATGGAGTACGAGCCGGGCTTGTCGATGATGGTGGTGGCGTGCTTGCCGTTGACCCGCAAGGTGAAGCGCCGGCTCTCTGGCGGGCGCGCCGTGATCTGCATGCGGCCATCTGTCATGCTGATCGTGAAATCATCGCCGGCGCCAGCGCCCGCAAAGCGCGGCAACCGCGCGCGCTCGATGCGCAGCCGCGCATTCGAATACAGTTGCAGCGTGTGGAACGGCGCGGCAGGATTGCCGTCGCCCAGTGTGAGCAGCCCCACCGATTCTGGCCCCACAATCACGGTGCTGCCTTCGCTGAGCGCGCGCCCTTCCAACGACACCACGCGCGCATCGTTCTCAGTTTCGTATTGGCTGTAGGCCTTGAGGATGCCGGCTTGCAGCTTGACGCTCACGCTTGCATCGACGGTGGCGGTGTTGACGAAGGTGTAGGCGGTTGCCGGCACGCCGACCGCCAGCGCACAGCAGGCGAACAGCGAGGCAAACAACACCATCCATGCGATGCGTTCAGGGCTGCGCTTCATTCAAAGTTGAATGTTGAGCGTTGAATGCCGGCTTGCTTGATGGACATCATCCGCTCGCTCAACAGATCCCCTGCACAGAGCCAGGATGCGAGGCGCATCGATCGGAACTCTGCGCCGCGCGTCAATGCTCCACCCACCATTTGCGCATCGACCAACGCCAGTTGGAAGCGCGCTCGGTGTTGCGGTCGATCTGCTCGGCTGCCTCGCGCCCCTGCTTGTGCGCGATCAGCGTGGCGGCAATCGCAGCCACGTCGCTGTGCAGCATCGACTGCTCTTCCATCTCAAAGCGGTCTTCGACGAAGCGCGTGTCGAACTGGCCGGCCTGAAAGCGCGTGCTGCTGAACAATTGCTGGTGAAACGGCACATTCGTCTTCACGCCCATGATGCGAAATTCGTTCAGCGCGCGCTTCATGCGCAAGATCGCCTCGGCGCGCGTGTCGCCCCAGCAGATCAGCTTTGCGATCATGCTGTCGTAATACGGGGTGATGGCATAGCCCTCATACACCCCGCTCTCCACGCGCACGCCTGGGCCGGTGGGGAAGTTGATGCTGGTCACCATGCCGGTGCTGGGCATGAAATTGGCGAAGGGGTCCTCGGCGTTGATGCGGCACTCGATGGCCCAGCCAGTCTGCTGGATGTCGGCTTGTGTATAGCGCAGCCGCCGGCCACGCGCGATGCGAATCTGCTCCTTCACGATGTCCACGCCAGTGATGCGCTCGGTGATGGGATGCTCGACCTGCAGGCGCGTGTTCATCTCCATGAAGTAGAAATTGCCGTGCTTGTCGAGCAGGCACTCGATGGTGCCGGCGTTGGTGTAGTTCACCGCGGCGGCCGCGCGCACGGCCATCTCACCCATCCTGGCGCGCAGGGCGGCGTCCAGCGCCGGCGAGGGCGCCTCTTCCACCAGTTTCTGCCGCCGGCGTTGCAGGCTGCATTCGCGCTCGCCCAGATGAATGATGTTGCCGTAGTGATCGCCGAGCAGTTGAAACTCGATGTGACGCGCGCCCTCGATCAATTTTTCGAGATACACCGCGCCGTCGCCAAAGGCGCTCTCAGCTTCGCGGCGCGCGCTGGCCAGCAGCGCCGGCATCTCCTCGATGTTGCGCACCTCGCGTTGACCCTTGCCACCCCCGCCGGCGCTGGCTTTGATCAGCAGCGGGAAGCCGATCTTCGGCGCGATGGCGAGCAATTCCTCATCGGGCAGGTTGGCCTCGCCCTCGGTGCCAGGCACGACCGGCACGCCGGCCTTCGCAGCCGTCTCGCGCGCCACCGCTTTGTCGCCCATCTTGGCGATGGCGCTGGGCGGCGGGCCGATGAACACGATGCCTTCATCCGCGCAGGCGCCGGCAAAATCCTCGCGCTCGGCCAGGAAACCGTAGCCTGGGTGAATGGCATCAGCGCCGGCTCTGCGCGCCGCGTCGATGATGCGGTCGATGCGCAGATATGAATCGCGCGAGGCCGGCGGGCCGATGTGGTGCGCCTCATCGGCGAAGCGCACGTGCAGCGCGTTGCGATCCACGTCGGAATACACCGCAACGGTGCTGATGCCCAACTCCTGACAGGCTCGGATGATGCGCACAGCAATCTCACCGCGATTGGCGATCAGGATTTTCTTGAACATGGGTGGGTGGGAGTATAGCGCGGGGTGATCCGCCGCCTAATCGTGTTCCAACAATTTTCCCTTCATCACTTCGTTCAAGATCGTCCATGCGGTCTTCTCGATTCGCCGGCCCGCCATGTTCTCAGTCAGCGGCAGCGTCGGCAGGAATTGCGGCGGCATGCGCGCCTGTGTGACTTGCTCAAACGCATACGCCAGCTGAATCAGCGCCGGCTCGCTCCACGCCGTGCCGATGAAGCTCAGGCCGACCGGCAAACCAAACCACAGCCCCGCTGGCAGCGTGACGATGGGGTAGCCGGCCACCGCCGCCAGCGATGTGCTGTCACCCGAATGAAAGTCGCCATTCACCAGATCAATCAGCCCCGCCGGCATGTCGCTCGGCGCGACCAGCGCATCGAGATTGTGCGCCTGCAACGCAGCGTCGATGCCCTCCACGCCGGCCAGTCTGCGCCCGCGCATCCGCGCCCTTTGATATACATCTTCAGGGAAAGGATCACTCTCGGCAAGGATCATCATTTCCTGATCAAAGAACGGCAACTCGGCAGCGGCGTGCGCGCGGTTGAAGGCGATCACGCCGGCCATCGTCTGCGCCGGCACGCCACTGCGAGTGGCAAGATACGCATTCAAATCGCGCCGGAATTCATGCACCAGCACAATCATTTCGGCAGGGTCGTCTGTCAGTTTGCTCGCGCTCGCAATGTCAACTGGGTCGATGAGGATTGCGCCGGCATCGCGCAGGATGCGCAGGGCGTTCTCGTAGATGGCATCCGCGCCGGCGCTGTAACCGGTGAAGCGACCACCGCGCAGCACGCCGATGCGCGCACCTTTCAAGCCATTTGGATCGAGGAACTGGGTGTAATCCATCACCTTGCTGTTCGCAGTCGCAGGGTCTCGCGGGTCTGCGCCGGCGATGGCGCTCAGCGCCGCGGCAGCATCTGCCACACAGCGCGCGTGCGGGCCAATGGTGTCCTGACTGTGCGCAATCGGCGTCACACCGGCGCGGCTGGTCAGGCCGACCGTCGGCTTGATGCCAACCACGCCACAGTGGTTGGATGGCGAGATGATCGAGCCGTCGGTTTCGCTGCCGATGGCGACTGCGCACAGATTTGCGCTGACTGCTGCCGCCGATCCGGAACTGGAGCCGCTGGGGCTGCGGTCGAGCGCGTACGGGTTGCGCGTCTGACCGCCGCGTCCGCTCCAACCGCTGCTTGAGTTCGTGGAGCGGAAGTTGGCCCATTCGCTCAGATTGGCCTTGCCCAAAATCACGGCCCCGGCAGCGCGCAGATTTGCCGCCACTGTCGCATCCTGCATCGCCGGCTGGCCCGTCAGCGCAAGCGAGCCGGCACTCGTCTGCATTTTGTCGCCGGTGTCGATGTTGTCCTTCAGCAAGATGGGCACCCCATGCAGCGGGCCGCGCCGATGGCCGGCTGCGCGCTCCGCATCCAGCGCCTTGGCGATGTCGAGCGCATCGGGGTTGATCTCGATCACGCTGTTGATCGTGTGCTTGTCGATGGCATGGATGCGCGCGAGATACGCCTCGGTGAGCGCAGCGGCGCTGAGGGCGCCGGCGGCCATCTGACGTTGCATTTCGGCAAGGGTCATTTCTTCAAGTTCGGCGTGCGGTGCGTTTGTCATGCCTGAAGATTAGCTTTTCACAGGCAATTTGCATGGCCGCTTTGGTTGCAAGGGAATGGCTGCCATCCATCTGAAACGTGCGGCGCAACTCATCTGCCGACAGGTGCAATCGCCTTTGCTCGATGAGCGCTAACCGTTCAGCTTCAACCAGACCGCCGGCGCTGCGACCGGCTGCCGCTATCATCTCTTCACCATGTTCACCACCCTCAATCTTCACGCCGACGGCAAACAGTTCGGCTATGTGCAAGCGCCACAATCCACCAACACCGCCGGCTGGGCCAACCTGTTCATCCCGCTCATCATCATCAAGAACGGCGATGGGCCGACGGCGCTCCTGTTCGGCGGCAACCACGGCGACGAATACGAGGGGCCGGTGTCGCTGCTCAAGCTGGCGCGCGAGATCGAGCCGGCGCAGGTGCAAGGCCGCATTATCCTGATGCCGGCGCTCAACCTGCCGGCTGTGCAAGCCAACACCCGCCTCTCGCCAGTGGACGGTCGCAACATGAACCGCGCCTTCCCCGGCAGCCCGACCGATACGATTACTGGCCAGATCGCCCACTTCGTCTCGTCGACGTTGATGCCGCTGGCTGATCTGGTGATCGACGTGCACTCCGGCGGGCGCTCGATGCATTTTCTGCCCTCGGCCAACATGCATCGCGTGGCCAACCCGCAGCAGATGCGCGAGATGGTGCGCGTGGGCATGGCGTGGGGCGCGCCGTACGTGTTCATCTATGAGGACGTCGCCGGCGGCGGGCTGCTACCCAGCTACGCCGAATCGCTCGGCAAAATCACGCTCGGCACCGAGATGGGCAGCCAGTCGCAATACGGGCCGGCGACGCTGAGACTGACCCATGATGGTCTGCGCAATGCGCTGCACGCGATGGGCATTTTGGCGGATTACGCGCCGACGGTCGACCCCAGCAAACCGGTGAGCCAGCTTGTGTCGTCGGAGTTGCGCGAGGACTACATCATGGCGCCGGCGTCGGGCATCTACGAGCCTTTGCTGGAGTTGGGTGATGCAGTTGAAACCGGCCAGCCGGTCGGCTGCATCCATTTCATCGAGCAACCGGCCTGGCAACCGGTGATCGTGCGCGCTGCAAGCGCCGGCTTCATCATCACCCGCCGCGCCATCCCCATGACGCAGCAAGGCGATTGCGTAGCGGTCGTCGCGCGACCATGTGAAATCTGATTGCCGATGCCGAGAGTGCAGAGCTGGAGAGGCAGAAAGGCAATCTGCGATGAGCGCTAAATCTCAGTCAGCGCCACGATGACGTGAATGAGACCGATGAGGGCGAAGCCGGCCAGAATCAGCCAGTCGCCCTTGCGCCGGCCGAGATACAGCTGCGAGCCGGCCCGCACAAACCACCCGCCGGCCATCCACAAACACAGCGGCACGCCAAATGGCGTGTGCAGCCACAGCGACCACGACAGGTCGAAAATGCCATACGCCACCAGGTTGTAGCTGGTGAAGTGATTCATCACCCACGCGATGCCGCGCACATCCTGTCGTGTAGTCGCGTATTTCACGAACAGCAGCTTGAACGGCTTGAGGTTCGCGCCGTCGCGCGGCACGGCGTGTTCAAAATCGAACAGCAGCGGGAAGAAGAAGTGCAGAATACCGAGGACGACGCTGAAGGCGCCGGTG